>WAKA01000084.1 GCA_015523565.1 Candidatus Heimdallarchaeota archaeon
ATTAACAAGTTTGCGGATTCTTATTGGCAGACAAAAGACATTACAAAAGAAGCAACCAATCCTTATCTTATTGTATTGAATGAGGCTGAAAAGGGAAAGATTCCTGTCAAGGGGATGGGATACAAGGGTTCCTTTGCCGACAAGGGGTGGGACACAATATGGACAGACATGTCCGAAATTGTACGACCAACACGGGATGGAATATATGGTCGAGAATATATTTCAACTGAGACGACAATTGGCAGTCGTTCCATAATTCCAACCCTTGATGAACACAACCCGCAATTTGTCAAATTATCCCTTCCTGTCATTTTTGATCATTTGCCAGATACGATATCCAACAAGGTTGTTCTCGAATCTATAGCCAAGGCTTCAAATGAGGTGGGAACCGTTTTTATCGCTTCCCCCAACCAAGTCTCTTCATTGAAACTAACAGATCGGCTAATTATGAAAATTTCTGATTTGAATGAGTTGTCGTTCAATATTGATCCTTTGGGAATCGAGGTTGACTTGCCTGGATTACTTGGATTTAACCCCTATGGAGAGGAAGTTGCAAAAATTTATCGGAATGACAGTTTTGATATGATTGTTTCTACAATCAAAAAGGTCAAAGGGCATTTTCCAAGGAAATTGCTGATCATCAGACTTCCTCTCACTGAATCAACTGGTCCTTTCCTTGTCAAACTTCTGAAAAACGTATCCTTTGATGCTGTTCATCTTTATGCGGATTATCATGGGGATACATTTGCGGATGATTTTGAAATTAGGCAATTCATTAAAGATGCATTAAGGCAAGCCCATGAGACCTTGGTTAAAGAGGGGATAAGGGATCAAATCTCTGTCATTGCAAGCGGCGGGATAATTTTGGCAGAGCATGTGCCAAAAGCGATGATCTGTGGCGCCGATGTTACTGCAATCAATTCTACCGCTTTGGTTGCATTGCAAATGAAATTCAAGGATGAATGCAAAAACCCCTATCAGTCAAAGATTGCCCCTGACAGTTTTAATACTGATTGGGGGAGACAAAGGCTGGTAAACCTTCTTGCTGCATGGCATTACCAAATACTTGAAGTTCTAAGTGCCATGGGTATGAGGGACGTACGCAGATTAAGAGGGGATATAGGACGTGCCATCTTCAAGGAAGAAATTGAAAAAGAAGCCTTTGGGGATATTCGGGGATTTGCCCAAAAGGGAGGTGTATACCCATGATGTCCACTGGTCTGCAATTAAGAGTCCAAAAGCATGCCAATCATATTAACGAGGGTCTGAAAAAACTCGTTTTGTCCAATATCCCCCCTCCCCCCGCATTGGGGAATTATCGATGGACCTCCGACCTGATCAGGGCTACATATTTCCAAGCCTTAACAGGTGAAATTCCTCCTGAAACTTTAAACTATAAGACTGGTGCAAGCAATGGCGGATTTGACATGCTTCATTTTGATTTCCAGGAGCATATTGACCAAAGCTCAATTGATATTCGGTCTTTTGATCTGGGAATCGATCTCAACCGACGGGGGAATGGATCCAAAATCAAAATCTCTCAACCCACCTATGGCGGGGGGATGTCCTTTGGATCTATCAGCTTAAACTTCATGGTTGCAAGGGCAAAGGCGGCGCAAATGCTAAATACTTTTACATGTACTGGTGAAGGTGGCTATCCTGAAGAGCTCTTGCCTTACAAGGATCATGTAATTACACAAGTCGCAACTGGATTGTTTGGTGTCAAGGAGGAGACAATACAGCATGCCCGCATTGTTGAATTCAAGTACGCTCAAGGTGCAAAACCTGGTCTGGGTGGTCATCTTCTTGCTGATAAGGTTACTGCACAAGTGGCAAAAATGAGGGATTCTGTTGCATTTTCCAGTCTATTTTCTCCTTCCCCCTTTCACTCTGTATATTCTGTAGAGGATCATAAAAAACATGTTGACTGGATAAAAATCACAAATCCCTCTGCGCTGGTGTCTGTTAAGGTGTCAACACCGAAAGATGTTGAAATGGTGGCTATTGGAAGCTATTATGCAGGGGCAAACATAATCCATATCGATGGCGCTTATGGTGGAACTGGTGCGGCACCAGAAATCGCTAAAAAGAATATTGCCATGCCAATAGAGTATGCAATCCCCAAAGTACACAAATATCTTGTTCAAGAAGGTGTGCGGGACGAAATTACACTTATTGCAAGTGGTGGAATACGCACGGCTTATGACGTGGCAAAAGCCATTGCGCTTGGTGCTGACGGCGCTGTTATTGGCACAGCAGAAAATATTGCCATAGGTTGCACGCACTGCGGAAACTGTGAAAGGGGAAGAGGATGCCAGATCGGCATTGCAACTTCGGATCCGGAACTGAGTCAATACAGACCTGTTGACTGGTCTGCAAACAGAATTGTAAACCTGTATCGGGCATGGAATAAACAATATGCACAGATACTTGCTGGTCTCGGCTTGAAAAAGATAAGTGAACTTCGTGGAAGGACAGACTTGCTTTATTATGGAGGAGGCAACTGATTATGAAAAAAATCATAGAAAGCAGAAAAAAAATTGTAGAAGGGCTTCACATTCCCACTGAATCCGTAGAGGGTGAAGGTGGGTGCGGTGTTGTTGGCTTTGCCTGCACTACCCAAGTCGAAGGTCGTCACTTATTGGCGGCATTAAGGCAGATGACCAACCGTGGCAATGGGAAAGGTGGTGGTATTGCCGCAGTCGGGCTTGACCCATCATTTTTTAATACATCTCTTGAGACCCTCGAAAGTCATTATCTTTTGGCAATTGCATTCCTTGATCTTAATGTCAAAGAGGAACTGGAAAATGAATTCATCGCTTCAAAATTTGACATAGCCTCACAAGGGGTTTTTCCGGAACTTGATGATTTCTCATCCATTGGGTTGGAAATCAAGCCTCCCACTGTCCATTATTATCTAGTTAAACCAAAGACAAGTGCATTGGACATCTTTGTTTCAGATAATGACCTTTCAAAACTCCCCAAAAGTGATATTGAGGATGAATTTGTCTATCAAAACTCATTCCTCCTCAACAAAAGATATTACTCATCACTGGGTGAAAAAAAGGCTTTTGTCCTTTCTCATGGGAAAAACCTGTTGGTTCTAAAAATTGTCGGATATGCAAATCAAGTAATTGAATATTATAAAATGGAAAATTTCAAGGCACATGTCTGGATCGGACACCATAGGTATCCCACAAAGGGGACAGTTTGGCACCCTGGCGGCGCCCATCCTTTCATTGGTCTGAATGAGGCACTCGTGCATAATGGTGATTTTGCAAACTACCATTCGGTAGCTGAATATCTTGCGCAAAGAAACATTTATCCCCTTTTCTTGACAGATACGGAAGTCGCCGCGCTTCAATTCGATCTTTATTCGCGTGTCTACAAATATCCGATTGAAGCAGTTATTGAAGCTTTGGCTCCCACTACAGAACGGGACTTCGTTCTTCTCCCCCCTGATAAAAAAGAGCTTTACTCGAAAATTCAATACAATCATCTTCATGGGTCACCTGATGGTCCTTGGTTCTTTATCATTGCACAGAATGTTCCTGCATATGACAGTTACAATCTTATTGGCATTACTGATACTTCTATGCTCCGACCACAAGTATTTGCCATCCAATCCAATGAAGAAACAATAGGGCTTATTGCATCTGAAAGACAGGCTATTGATGCAATCCTTAGGTCCATGTCAGAACATGACCCCCGTTTTGGTTCAAAGGCCGATATATATTGGAATGCAAGAGGCGGAAGCCACACAGATGGTGGTGCATTCATTTTCTCGATTGACAAAAAAGACAAATCAATGGTCTGCACCAACAAATTCGGTCAAATCGTGCATGTTCCAGAAAAGCGTAATGGCTCCCATCAAATTGAAGTCATCAAGAAACTTGCAGAGGGAAACAGATTCCCGTTAGTGGATGATTGCCTTCAAAAAGCCGATGGTCTCCCTCAACTGATTGACCAAATCTTGACTCATCATGACCCCCTCGAAACATTTCATTCTCTTTCATTTCTTCTTGATATATGGCATTTGATTCCTAATTCCTCAAATGGTATGCTACGGGGTAAAGTTGAAAGTGGCATCACAAATGCCCTCAAAAAAGTTCCCCATATTACAGATGGTTCTGGGGAATATCTGCGCATTAATTTCGAAACTTGGAAAAATATTCGGTCTCCCATGAGGAATGAAAAATCATTGGTGATCGACATTGCAGACTTTCCGCCTGAAGGGGAAGAAAGTGCCGCTTTTGCCATTGTTGAAGCATATAGGCTTGGATGGAAACATGTGATCACATTTGATTGGAGAGGTCAACGGTTCTGCGGAAGTGGTTTGGGTCCAAATAGCGATGGCTTTCGCATTGACGTTTACGGAAATCCTGGAGACTATTTGGGATCTGGTTTGGATGGTGCTGAAATCTATGTTCATACTGCCGCACAGGATCAAGTTGGTCAAATCATGCGAAGGGGCAAGCTTGTGGTTTATGGTGATGTGGGTCAGACATTTATGTATGGGGCAAAAGGTGGTGAGGCTTTTGTTCTAGGAAATGCCGCAGGAAGACCTTTGATAAATGCTGGTGGTTCGCCTCGTGTTGTCATTAATGGCACATGTCTTGATTACTTGGCTGAATCATTTATGGCTGGAGACCCCTTGAATGGTGGAGGCTTTGTCATCATCAATGGTGTCAAATTTGATGAGAATGGTGCTCCTGTTGACCTCCCAGAGCCTTATCCTGGTGGAAACCTGTTTTCACTTGCATCTGGTGGCGGTATATATATCCGAGACCCAAATAGGCTTGTATCAAAGGACCAATTGAATGGAGGTACATTTGTAAACCTTTCTCCAAGGGATATGGATCTTATTCTCCACTATTTGGATGAGAATGCATCCTTGTTCAGGTATTATCCATTTTCCAAGGAGATGCTGAACCAGCTAATGGAACAAGACCTTTCATTCAATTTATATCGAAAAATCATCCCAGTAAAACTAAAAGAACTTTCTTGACTTTATTATTATTCGTCAAGTATTGTCATTTCAGGATTAAAATCATCTGTAAACACTGGCTCTGGTATGGTTGCCTCAACTCCATCATTTTGAAGAATGGCTTCGCGCCACTCTTCTGCCACTTCCCTGACTTTTTCATTCGGTAATGTGACAGAATATACATGCAATGATAGCCAATATTTGTTCCCCTTCTTTTTTGGATGACTTTTGAAATAGCATTCTGGATACTTTTTCACCAGTTTTCGTGTAATTCCTGTAATTTTAGATTCCCCAATATTGTATGCGTTGAAACCATATTCATGGAACGTTGCCCTCCCAAATTTCTCAACCAGTCTTGGAATGATTTCATTGTCCAAAATAGACTTCATTTCTCGTGGCACTCCTGGCAGGGAGAACCAAATCATGTCACCTACATGTGTCATGACTCCTGGTGCCACTCCCTCTTCATTTTGAAGCGGAACACTCTCCGAAGGAAGCATGGCCATTTTCATTCTGCTTTCACTTACATTTCCTATCCTTCTTTTGATGAATTCCAAAGCTTTTTCATTTAACTCCAAAGGTCTTTTCAGAAATTTTGCAATTGCCTCCAACTGAATGTCATCATGGGTCGGTCCTAATCCCCCCATGATTATCAAAATTTTGGGTTGCCTTTTTGTAATCTCATTCAATGCTTCATGAATATCCTCAAAATAATCCCCTACCGTTGTAATTCGTTTCATTTTATAACCCAATTTAGTCATTTTGAGACCAATGTATGTTGCATTGGTGTTGACAGTTCGTCCAATGAGTAATTCATTGCCTAAACAAAGAAGTTCTACTTCTGGAAATTCCACAATTCATGTATCTTGTGTTCATTTATGACTGTTGTTGCCCATATTCCAAAAATTATTGGACTATTTTCAATGAATGTGGCATTTCTCTTAATTTATTTATATATTTGAAGGTGAAACTGAATATTCATGACGGAAATAATACAATCATACATGGGTAAACTACCGTTCCTTTTGAATATTCTTTAAGAGATTTAAAATTCCAATAAATTTTCTATTGTTTTTTTTTCTCCTGTTGCGAAATTTGAGAAACCTGTTCTCTTTCATTGAATCTCGCCAAAATTCTGTTGATCAGGGATGTTGTCGAAAGCCCTTCAACTTCTGACTTCAATCGCACAATCTCAATCTCAGGAAATCCTCTTCTCGTCAATTGTCCTTTCAATTTTTCAAGATCATAATGCTGATCCGCACCAATTGCTACAATATCGGGTTCCACTCGTTCAATTGTCTTGATATGATCATTAGGATGACCTAAAATTGCGATATCAACAGGTTTAAGTGCTTGGACAATGAATCTCCTGTCTTCTTCATGATTAATGGGCTTTCTTTTCCATTTTTGTGCGGTGACATCCCTTGCAATGACCACAACTAAAATATCACCTAAGCTTTTTGCCTCATTTAATGTTTCAATGTGTCCCCTATGAATTAAATCATATACGCCACCTGTAAAAACAATTTTCAATTCTTTTCTTCCTGATGGCGTCAATTTAAGCTCTCCCTCGACTTCTTCAATCATCCCCACTTTCTGCAATTTACTGATATCATCCCTTTTTATTCCTGATTCTCCAATTATATTCTCTAAAAACGGTTTTCCCTTTAAGCCTTCAATATATACTCTCTTCAATAATTCTTTCACTATCATTCACTTTTTCAATTCTTGAGATTACTTTGAATGTATTCTTTATGAACATATGGATGCCTTTTCGGTTATTTATAGACACGAAAAAAGGCAACGTTTTCGTTTTTTTCCAGAAAATGCCTGAATTTTCATCTGGAAATTTAAAACCTTCAAAATTTAATTGTAAATGAGAGTGATTTTGTGCCATCCATTAGCTATCAGATGCCAAAACGATTGAGTGGAAGTACCGCCGAAGCCTGTCAAATCCATTTGAGGGCCATCGTTAAAGCAATCAATGACGTCCATCCAAAACGTATGTTCCTCAAGTTGGATGCTGAACCATTCAATCATGAAAAGCAAGTGTTGATAGCCACTGGAAAAAATGCATTGGAAATGGCTTTGAGTTGCAACGAAAAATCAAAAACAGGTTTCCAGAAAGCCTTTATCCTGCAGGTTGATGGATACTTTGATGAACCAAGCCTGAAGTTAATGCCTCCTCATTGGATATTCAGAAAAACAAGCCACCCTCTGCCCGATAAAAACACAATTGACGCTTCTGAAGAGATATTGAATTATCTACAATCCATTCCAAAAGACACTATTGTTCATTTTTGTATCAGTGGAGGGACATCTTCCAGCTTTGCAGTCCCTGAAGTTGGATTGGATTTAAATACTTATCAACAGATAATTTTTGATGCCATTAATTCAGGCTTTGATATCCATGAACTTAACTATTTACGTGCCTTGATTGATCGAACCAAAGGCGGCAAAACGGCTGAAATGATTCCTGACAATCCAATCTATACTTGGGTGGTTTCAGACGTAATTGATGACAACCCTGCATATGTTGGATCTGGTCCCACTGTCGCTGGAATGGCTCGACATTACAAAGTTGAGGATTGGCTTCAACAAAAAATCCAATCCCTAAATTTAAACATAAGATTTGAGTACTTGCTCGAACTTTTTACCATGGCCCAAGAGACAAAAGAAAACCTCTCGGTTTCAATTGTCTCCACAAGAGCTGATTTTGCCCGTGCCCTTCAACAAAGATTGGATTCTTCTGGCTTTTCAAATGAAATTGTCTCACTTGATCTTGCAGGTGATATAAAAGAATGTGCCACTGATATAATGCAAACCATTGCCGAAAAAGCAAGGTCTGCAACTGATGAGCTTCGCCATACCCTGATCTGGATGGGGGAGCCAACTATTAAACTTGATTCTGAAGCAACAAAGGGAAAGGGAGGTCGAATTTCCGCCCTTGCAGTATTAATGGCGGAACACCTCCGAAACCATCCTCATATCCTTTTTCTGGGATTGGCTACCGATGGAAAAGACGGTAGATCTCCAGACCCTGCTTATGTTGTTTCCTCTGAAACATGGCAACATCTCAGACCTTTAGGGGGGCCCTTTGCAATCCTGAAAAAAGGAAATTCAGGAAAAGCTCTTTCTTCATTGGGATATGGCATTCCTCTTTCAAATACCCAAATCAATTTGCTAGATCTTTACTTGGCAATTTTCACTTAAACCTTGTCTGTCAAAAAAACATTCATAACTTAATACGTTCGTCCACTATAAGGAAGGAACTCTTGAAAAAAACCTTGATCTTTTTTGGTGGTTTGCTTACCTTGCTCCTTATTCCAATGGGTGTCCCACCTATGGTTATCGTTGGAGAAACCGTACCATCTCAAACACATTACTTGCCTATGCAACTTAACAGGACAGACTTGTTGCCTCTTCTTAACCTTTCTTCAACTTCTGTTGAACGCGGAAACTCGCTTACCGTTTTGATCGCCTTAAGGGACAAAAATAATGCAAGCATATTTTATGAGGGCATTCCTTTTTTCCTTTGGATTCATGATGTGGAAAATAATGTCACATCCTCGCTTGTCAACGATACAACAACAAATGGATTCTACAATTACACATTGGAGACTTACTTTACTGAAACCCCACTGCATAAGGGCAACTATACGTTGACCTCCCAATTCAATGTCACTGGCATTGGGATTTTGGAGGTTTCCAGTTCATTTGAAGTGGTTCTAAATCCCAGCGCAAAAGTTCTGTTCCTTCCTGATTACACTCTTATTGATTTCTTAAAAGTAGATGAAAATTTTACAATTACAATAAACATGGAAAATGTGGGTGCTGCGAATGCTTTCAACGTCTCCATAAATATTCAATCAATTGATGAGCCAGTTGGTCTCATTGCCTCCCAATTCCCAATCAAAATTCCATTGATGGCGTCACAGACTACATTCTCTTTTAACTTCACCGTTAATCCAACGCGGTTTGGGTTAGGGAAGATATCTTTTTTGACATCTTATACTAATGCAGAAGGCATAAGCAAATTAGGTAGCTTTTCAATTAATTTCCGGATTCTACCAAGATTAATCGCCTCCTTTTCACCCGAAACGGAATTGTTCTCTGGGAACCTTACAAAATTCAACCTAAGGATTACAAACCTTGAACGCGCAAACTTTACAATCTCATATTCCCTCACATCTGACCTGATCTCATTTTTCACCGACTTGGAAACTAATAAACAGCTAATCTTGGCAGGTCAAACCATCTCAAAGAAAGTGACTGGCGCCGTTCTTAAAGACGGCTTGGCTACTGTGACCCTCAAGGTTATATTTTTCGATGAAGATGGTAGTGGAACGGCTGAAATTCTAATTATTACCCAAACGTTTTCGGTCTCTACCTCTCCACTCAATGTCATTATTAATAACCCCAATCCCAATCAATGGCTCTTGGTCATCAATCTGTTATTTCTTGTAATACTTCTTGCCAGTGTCGTTATACTTTATTTTAAACCACAACTCAGAAATCAAATTTTGAGAAAATTTATGGCTCCCAGCGTGCCTAACTATGAATTGGATACTGAAAATGTTATTGTTGATGGATCAAATGTTGCTTGGGAAAGACCAGACAATGAAGGAAAACCCAACCTGAAAAATATTGACCTTGCAGTTTCCACTCTCAAACAGGCAGGATTTAAGGACATTTTGGTCATCGTTGATGCCGCCCTTCGTTATCAAGTTTCAAATATTGATGAATTTGACAAGGCTGCAAGAAGCGGCAAAATTCACGTAATGCCTGCAAAAGTTTCCGCAGATCAATTTATCTTGCGACTCGCCAAGGAACGGAATGCAATGGTTCTTACCAATGACTTGTTCAAGGAATTCAGGGATGAAATGGATGATATTGATGAAAAACGGATACCCTATACCATTCTGAATGGTATCCTTTACTTGCACCCTTTGGGAAAAAGAAGAAATGAATAGCACAAATCCGAAAAGCTTTATCTTTATTGGGAGAGCTTACTCTGATGAAAAAAACATGGTTTTTTATAATGATTCTCCTAATTGGTTTTTTTCCACAAGGTTCCTCACAAACTATTTCCTCTCCAAATGTCATTCTCATGATTGGAGATGGGATGGGACCAGAGGAGATAAAGTTGGCAAGTCTTGTTGAATACGGCGCTGAAAACCTTTCAATTATGGATCAATTCCCAGTACAGGCATTTTATAAAACAGACAATGTTGATGGGGAATTAACTGACAGTGCTGCGGGTGGAACTGCCATTGCCACTGGGCAATTGACTAAAAATTCAGTCATTTCCATGGATGCCACCAAATCAATTCGGATAAAAACAATTTTGGAATACCTGAGAGATGATTTTGGATATTCCACTGGCTTGATCACAACCACCGAATTTGCCCATGCAACTCCTGCTGTTTTTGGTAGTCATACCACCAATAGAGATAACAAAAAAGAAATCAAGGATCAATTACTTTCCAGCGGCATTGACCTAATCCTTGGAGGGGGAAGGGAAGTTTCTTATGTGGGGGGTGCTGATGCCGCCAAATCCATGGGTGAAAAATACGGGTATACTACAGTTACGAATGTAAATGAACTTAATTCCCTTGACAACTCATCCGACAAGGTTCTTGGTGTATTCGGAACCATAAACATGCCTTTTGAACTTGAACGGAACCCTTCCGTGGATCCTAGTTTGATAGAAATGACTTCTTTTGGCCTTAAATATTTGCAAAGCAAGAACAATCCATTTTTTGTAATGATTGAAGGTGGGCGGATTGACCAAGCAGGTCATTTGCCTCTATACTTTGAAAATAAAACTCTGTACAACGCAATGGAAACCATAATGTTCGAAAAATCTGTTCGACTTGCCTTGGATTTTGCCAAAAAAGTTGGCAACACGATTGTTGTTGTTGCGGCAGACCATGAGACAGGTGGATTACAAATCCATGATTACTCCAATTTGGACAATGACTTGCCAGAAGAAGGACTTTCTCGCGATGAAAACAATAGGAGAAGAATTGCGCGAGTAAATGAAATTAATGCTTCATGGTTAAGTACATCGCATACCCCTACACCAGTTAAATTTTTTGGATACGGCTCTGATTTTGGAAATATCGTGATTGATACTATTGATGATGTGTTTTGGGCAATCAATGCTGCTTTGGGATCATTTCCAACAATTCGAAATGATAAATGGTCATTTACAGACTCTTCAATATCTCTTTCATTCTCGATTGAAGACCGTGATTATTCCACAACTGGATATGAAGTTACTGGGGAGTTTGAAAATGGCTCTACTTATTCTTCAGGAATAATCCCCGTCAACCTTGAAAAGAATGATTTCTTCAATGTGACAATCCCCATAACCAATTCAAGCCAAAGATTTACCTTTCAAATAAAGGTTTTTGATGGAACCGAAAGTACCAGTTCTCTGAAAAAAGTATTTGACGGCATTGAAGAAACTTCCATGAATTCTTCCATTTCTTCATCAGTTGAAAATGCAGTACTCTCTCCCATATTTGCGATTGCATTTGGAATTCCTTTAATCATCAGGAAACGGAAAGTCCTTCAACAAACTTCCTAATTTCAGAGACAATAAACTGTGGATTATCTTCCTGAAGAAAATGACCTGCATTGGGGACTCCAACAAACTTTCCACGAGCCATCCTTTTTGCAAAATCTTCTCCATTTTGTTGGTTAAATATTACATCCTTGTCTGAAAACATGATCAATGAGGGGATATCAATAGATTCAACCTTACTGTATATTTGAAGAAATAAAGGATGGTTGGGATGGTTCTTGCTTGTTGGTATCATTTTTGGAAACGCGGCTATGCCCGCCCGTTTTTCCTTTTCATTATTGGCATCCAAATAAACCTTCAAATCCTTCTCTGGAATTTTTCTAATCGTTCCTTTCTTGAACGCCACTTCCTGAAAGTATCCATTGAACAACAGTTTATTTGCTAATGGGCCTGTAAATGCAAATTTGAAAAGTAGAGGGACTTTAACGACAGGCGTAGTCATTGTGTTCATTGCCACAATTCCAATAAATCGTTTCTGGTTTCGTACCAATGTCCCAAACCCAATTGGTCCGCCCCAATCTTGTCCAACCAAAATTATCTTGTCCAAATTCAATATTTCAATAAATTTTTCTACAATCTCAATATGCTTTGATAATGTGTATTTATCTATTTCCTTTGGCTTGTCAGACGCTCCAAATCCCAGTAGATCAATTGCATATGATCTGCCCGTTTTTGCCAACCCTTTCATGATATTCCTGTAAAGATATGCGGAGGTCGGATTTCCATGTATCATCAAAAAATTCACATTTCCTTCTCCATGGGCAAGATAGTGAATCTTGTAATCTTGAATCTCAACATAATCCCCCTTAATATCGAAATCAATAGGATATGGTGGGCTGTTTACAGTCACTTTCTTTCAAAATAATATTTATGTAACCAAATAAGAACCTGTTCGGTAAAAAAAAGTTATGCAGTATCTTTTTTTTGGAAAATTGATGATTTTTCGAAAACCAATTCAATAAACTTTCGTGAAATTTTAATGCATCAAAAAATCACTCGATTTAATGCTTAAAGAAGCAATCATTCTTGCAGGAGGAAAAGGGACACGTCTAAGAAGTGTGACCCGAAATGTTTTCCCCAAAGGCTTGACTCCTGTAAAAAATAAACCCATTCTAGGATGGGAAATGGAATGGCTTGCACGAGAAGGAATACAAAAAGTGATTTTAGCGACAGGTCACTTGGCAGAAAGAATTGAGGACGCTTTTGGTACAAAATACGATACTTCCTTTGGCTCATTGAATATTGAATATTCTGTTGAAAAAGAAAAATTGGGTAGTGGTGGTGCAATCAAGCTTGCTAAAGACCTTGTTGACGGTGATCTTGTAATTGTGTTGAATGGGGATATCCTGACCACTGCCTCTATCGATCCATTGGTAAAACTCCATGAAGATTTGGATGTATATGCAACAATGATGGGCGTTAACATGGTCAGTCCATTCGGGATTGTCCATCACGAAAATTCCCTTGTCACTAAATATGAGGAAAAACCGAGACTTCCTGTCCCAATTCATGCTGGTGTTGACCTTTTTGATACAGATGTCCTTAACCGATTTCCCACTAAAGGACAAATGGAAGAAACAATTTTCCTAGAACTAGTTAAAGAAAGAAAATTTGGATTTCATTTGATTTCTGATGATGTGTTCTGGATGTCGATAGATACCCAAAAAGATTTTGAAACTGCAAATAAAACTTGGCCGGGACTCTTGTAGAAAGTTACAAGTATTGATTTGTCTGAAATGTGATAAACTATCGTTTAGCTTTTATGATGATGAAATATTGATGAAAAGAGAATAAGGTGAAACTATGACTCGAAAAATCAAAGTGGCAATTGCAGGCTTGGGTAACTGCGCTGCGGCAATAATACAAGGTTTAGAATACTACAAGGATGCTGCAGACGATGAAAAAGTTCCTGGTCTAATGCATGTCCGATTTGGACCTTACCATGTCAGGGACATTGAAATTGTGGCGGCATTTGAGGTGAACCGACTGAAAATCGGAAAAGACGTGGCAGACGCTATCTGGGAACCTCCCAATTGTGTGAACAAGTTTGCAGATGTCCCGAAGACTGGCGTTATAGTCCAACCAGGTCCAATTTCTGATGGTGTAGCTCCCCATATGCGAGAATCATTTTATTGCTATGATGAAAGTAAAGTTAAGCCAGTTGATGTTGCACAAGTGTTGAAAGATACTGGTGCTGAAATTCTTGTGAATTTCCTTCCTGTCGGTTCTGAGGATGCAACAAAAATCTATGCACAAGCTGCTTTGGATGCAGGGGTCTCTTTTGCAAACGGCATCCCCTCATTTATCGTCTCTGATGAGGAATGGGCCGAAAAATTCACTAAGGCTGGCATTCCTGCCGCAGGTGATGATATTAAATCCCAGCTTGGTGCCACAATTCTCCACCGAGTCTTGATGCAATTGATGGATGATCGTGGTATAGCTGTTGACAGAACTCATCAACTCAATGTTGGTGGAAATACAGACTTTGAAAATATGAAGCATGAAGGACGATTGACAACGAAGAGAATCTCCAAAACTGAAGCCGTCACTTCTGTTCTTCCCTATGAGATTCCCGTAAGGATCGGTCCTTCCGACTATGTTCCGTTCCTCAAAGACAATAAAGTCTGTTACATCAATGCAGAAGGCAGAAATTTTGGAGACCAAAAAGTTATCATTAACCTAAAACTCTCTGTCCAAGATTCTCCAAATTCTGCTGGTGTCATGATTGACGTGATTAGGGCCTTGGCAATTGCAAGGGATAGGGGGATTGCAGGACCATTATATAGCATGAGTGCATATGCATTCAAGCATCCACCCAAGCAGATCCCTGATTTTATTGCCAAGGAAAATGTTGAAAAGTTCATAAATGGAGAATTGGAGGCCTAAAAATGTCTGGTATTAAAGTTGCAATAGCTGGAATTGGAAACTTGGCAAGTGGTTTTGTCCAAGGCATCCAATATTATAGTAAAAACTCGGAAGAAAATATTGCCCATCCACGACTCGGTGGATATGAAATCAAGGATATCAAAATTGTCGCTGCTTTTGACATAGACGAACGTAAAGTTGGAAAAGACTTGTCTGAAGCCATTTTTGCTTATCCAAATAAAATGCCCAAAGTCATTGATGTTCCTGAACAGGATGTTCCTGTCAAAATGGGTCCTGTTTTGGATGGGGTAGCTGAAACAGCTGAGGATGTTCTCAAGGTTGCCTCCGAAAAAGAATGTGATGTCACTGAAGAGCTTAAGCAATCTGGTGCAGAAATGCTCATAATTGCTACACCTAGCGGTGCTGTCCAATCATGCGAAGCATACGCCCAAGCTGCGCTGAATGCAGGGATTGGTGTCATCAATGCAACTCCAACCCCCATTGCAAGAAATACAAAATGGGCAAGGGAATTCAGGCTTGCAAAGCTTCCTCTATTGGGTGATGACCTTCAGTCACAGGCAGGGGGAACTGCGTTCCATAAGGGACTAATTAAGCTTCTAAATGATATTGGTGTAAAGGTTGCTGATACATATCAATTGGATGTATCTGGAGGACTGGAAGGTCTTACAACCCTTGACTTTGAAAGAAGAAACTATAAAAGGTCAGTTAAGGAACATTCCATAAAACAAGCCCTTGATTATGATTTCGAAGTGGCGGCAGGAACAACCGATTATCTTGAATTCTTGGGATCAACACGCATCGGCTATTATTGGGTTGAAGGTAAAGGCTTCCTCGGTCAAACAGTCAAACTTGACATACAAATGGAATCCATTGACGGATCTAATGGTGCAGCCTCATTGACTGATGCAGTCAGAGTAATGAAAATCGCCTTAAACAAAGTTGCCACTGGTCCATTGGTTTCTCCAGCTCCTTACCTGTTTAAAGCACCACCTGTTGTCATTCCACTAGACAAAACTCCACAAGCATTCGATGATTTCATTACTGGTAAGGTTCTACTCTGATTTACGAATTCTTGCCGCATTTAAGTGTCCAAATAATCCTTCAACTTCCGCTAATTTCATGGTTGGCTCAATCAATTTGTTTGTTTCCTCTATTTGTTGAAATGTCTGCATTTTCAGAAAATCTTTCACAGATAGTCCTCCAGTAAACCGAGCCGCCCCGTTTGTTGGTAGTGTATGATTTGGTCCTGAACAATAGTCTCCAAAAACCTCCGCTGATTTATTTCCTATGAACAATGAACCATAGTTGGTGACATTGGAAATCAGCCAGTCTTTCTCGGATACCATGATTTCCAAATGTTCTGGTGCTTTTTTGTTTATTATGTCTACAGCCTGCATTCTATTGCTTACAAGAATGGTCATGCCATTTTTGATTGCCATTTTTGCAGTTTCCCTTGTAGGCAGAATTTCCAATTGCTGTTTTAGTTCTTCAACAACCTCTTGTGCAAGTTCCTTGTCCAATGCAACAAAAATGGGGATTGCCTCCACATCGTGTTCAGCCTGAGCCAAAAGATCTGCTGCAATATATTTTGGATTGGCAGAACGATCTGCAACTACCATGACTTCAGACGGTCCGGCAATCATATCAATCCCCACAATTCCAAAAACCTGTTTTTTTGCCATTGTTACATATTTGTTCCCTGGTCCAACTATTTTGTCAACTTTTGGAACACTTTCTGTTCCATATGCAAACGCTCCAATTGCCTGTGCCCCTCCAATCCTAAAAATTGAATCTGCTCCTGCAATATCCGCAGCAACTATTGTTTCTGCCTTGATTTTCGGAGATGTCACCAAAATTTCCTTGACTCCTGCAACTTTGGCAGGAACAATTGTCATCAATGCAGTGGACGGTAATGCATATCTCCCACCTGGTATATAACAGGCAACACGGTTAAGGGGAATAATCCTATGACCAACTACCCCATAATCTGTTTGGATTTCCAAGTCCTTGAACATCTTTTTTTGTTCTTCCGCAAACATTTGGATGTTTCTTTTGGCAAACTTCAATGCTTCAATAAAATCCTGGTCTACTTTGGAATATGCGTTCTCTATCTCTTGTCTGTTTAATCGAAACTTTTTCTCTCCAATATTGTCGAATTTTTCGGAATATTGCCTTACTGCATTATCCCCTCTCATTTTTACATCTTTCAAAATCTCTGCTACAACTGATTCTGCACTATTTGTCTCCTTTAGCATAAAGAAATCGGTTGATAGATTTTCGTACTGTGTAACTTCAAATAAAGTCATCTGTTTCTCCTCCATAACTCATCGATTACCTGATCAAATTTTCCTCCATTTGCCCTTAGAAATACTAAAACAAAATATAATAGATCTGCTGTTTCCCAAATCAAATTTTCTCGGTTCTCAAAATTCAACAACTCATTCATTTCCTCTTTGATTTTTTCTTTCAGCATCTCATTATTGTTGAGCAACTGCCAAGTATAAGATTCTTCATTCCTGCCTTCTGCCCTCTCATTTATAATTGAAAACAATTTATTTAAATTGTATCCCTGTTCTTGGAAGCAAGTTTCTGTATTTCTATGACATGCTCCTTGTCCCTTCTGCCTGACCGTAAAAAGTAACGTATCCCTGTCACAATCATATCTTGCTTTTATGAATTCCTGAAAATTCCCTGATTTCTCACCTTTGACCCATAGTTTGTTTCTTGATCTACTGAAATATGTTGCCTGAGTTTGTTTGTAAACTGCTTGGGGTCTTAAATCCCCTAATGTCTTTTTCAATGAACCTGGTGTTGAATAGGCAAGCATCAAAACCTTTCCGCTGTCTGCATCTTGAACAATTGTCGGTATTTTCCCATTACATTTGGAAAAATTCAATACATTCACAAACAAGTCTTGTAATTGTATTTTCCCCGTATATATGCTCATTCCCAATTGTGAATTTATTTCCATTTCTTCCAATCTCAATATTTCAAATTCCTGACTGATTCCACCAGCATATGTGATTTGATTTTCAGTGTGAGCTGAAATTTTTTCAACAAAGTCAAAATTTATGCCCTGCATTGTTCCTTCATTATTGATATCTGTCACCAAAAATTCAGTGCAGTAATCTGCAAGTTCTTCCATCTTTTCAATTGCTGTTCTTTCCGTTTTTTTTCTCCAACCATCTATGGCAACATTTCCATCCTTTACATCCAATGCCACAATTACTCTCTTTCTGTCAAAAACAGAAAGAAAATCTGGTGTAGCTTTTGTGCCAATGATAATCTTTTTCGCCCCATATCCCAATACCCTTTCCGCCTTGTCTACACTTCGTATGCCTCCTCCCACCCTACAATCTGCAATTTGACAAATCTGCTGAACCAATTCTTCATTTCCCCCTCTCATAAAGGCAGAATCAAGGTCAATAACAGCAATCTCCCCAATCCTGTTGAATTTCCTTGCCAAATCAAAAGGTCTTTCTATTTCTACCTGTTTTCTTTTTGGGTCTCCTTGAATAAGCTGTACCGCTTTGCCTGACATTATGTCTATACTTGGAATGATCATCTGTCTACCTCCTTTCTTACGGGAACATTATTCCCATCAAGAAAATCCTTCAACTGTCTAATAGTCAAATTTCCATAATGAAATATGGATGCGGCCAATGCTCCACTTACATCTGTCCTCTCAAACAACTCCAAAAAATGCTCTTTTGCTCCCCCACCCCCTGAGGCAATTACAGGGATATCAACCATTTCATTCACTTGTTTATACAGATCAATGTCAAACCCTGAACTTGTTCCATCTCTGTCCATCGAAGTAAGCAATATTTCCCCTGCACCAAGTTTCTCCACTTTTTGGATCCACTTCATTGCATCTAAATCCGTTTCCCTCGTCCCACCAGATATAAAGACTTTCCATTTATCTGCAATTCTTTTGACATCCACTGCAACAACAATGCATTGACTGCCAAACTTTCTTGAAGCCTCGCTAATCAATGCTGGATTGAGCACTGCCGCAGAATTTATGCTAACCTTGTCTGCTCCCGCTTCCAAGAGTCTTTTTATTTCTCCAATGCTTCTTATGCCCCCTCCGATCGTAAAAGGAATAAATACATTTTCTGCAACGTCTCGAATCAAGTTAACTGCTGTATCCCTTGCTTCTTGAGTTGCCGTGATATCTAAAAACACAAGTTCATCGGCACCCATCTGAGCATATTTTCCGCCTAAAACAACAGGATTGCCTACCTCTTTTACATTCTGAAAATTTATGCCCTTCACAACCTTTCCATTTTTTACGTCTAAACATGGAATGATTCTTTTCGTTAACATTCCAGCCACCTCTTAAGAAATCTCAATCCAAGCATTCCTGACTTTTCTGGATGGAATTGTACTCCTATTGCATTGTCAAATTCAATTGCAGATGCAAACACTGTTCCTGCATTTTCTGTTGTTCCAATTGTATAGTTTCCATTACTGGGTTCTGGATAATATGAATTGACAAAATAGTAGTATCCGCTTTCAATCAATGAATTGGAAGACGCTTCCACCCAATTCCAGCCAATATGTGGTACTTTTCCCTTTCTAAATCTTTTAACTTCACCTTCAATTATCCCAAGTCCCATTGTCCCTGGTGATTCCTCACTTTTCTCAAAAAGCATTTGATAGCCAAGACAAATTCCCAAAAAAGGGTTCCCATCATCTATCCAATCACCAATGGCATCAAAAATTCCAATTTTTTTTATTTCCCCAACTGCTGAGGAAAACTCGCCAACTCCTGGAATGATCAGTTTGTCAACTTTTTCCATGTGTTCTGAATTTTTGACAACTTGGCTTTTATATCCCAAATACTTCAATGAATTTCTTACGCTTCCTATATTTCCCCCTCCATAATCTATAATTCCTATTATGCCTTTTTTCATAAAATCACTCCTTTAGTACTCGGTATTGTGTTGCTGGCACGTGGGTCTATATTCCATGCCTGTCTTAACGATTTTGCCAATCCCTTGAATATGGCTTCAAGCTTGTGATGATCATTCTCTCCAGCAAGCAATTTAATGGCAATGTTTGCCTGCATGCCGTTGGTTAAGGCCTCAAAGAAATGTTTTGTCAGATCTGTATCATAGTCTCCACAAAATCTCCGCCGAAAGTCCGCTTCAAAATGAATATATGGTCTTCCACTGAGATCCACCGCTACCATTGCCAAAGCGTCGTCCATTGGATAGATAAAACTGCCTGCTCGAAAAATTCCACGATAGTCCCCCAATGCCTGCCTAATGCCTCTTCCAAGTACAATCCCTAAATCTTCAATTAAATGATGTTGATCCACTTCTATGTCTCCTTTTGCTATAATCCTAATATCCAACATAGAGTGCTTGCCCAATGCTTCTAACATGTGACCGAAAAACTTTATGGGAATGTCAATTTCCACCTCGCCCTGACCATCCAAGTCAAGTGAGATGAAAATATCTGTTTCCTTTGTTTTCCTGCTAAGCTCTACTTTTCTTGCCATCTCATAAAACCTCCATTATATCATTTATGTCTTCAATTATGTTTTCTACCCCCAATTCCCGAAATTTCTTGTGTGAACTCCCTGTTGTTGCAACTCCTATTGGTTCCATACCTGCACGTCTTGCCGCTTGAATATCATTTGGTGTATCACCAAAATACTTGCCTGACTTCGCTTTCAATTCTTTCAATGCAAGAAAAATGCCTTGGGGGTCTGGTTTGTCATTTTCCACATCTTCCATGCAAATGACCGCATGAAACAAATCAATCGTCTTTTCTTTTTCAAGTGTCATGAAAGCTTCTGATTTTGGTCTTCCAGTTACAATTGCTAGCCTATACTCTTCATTAAGCATTTTTAGTAGGTCTTTGTCCATTATCCATTTTTCACGGACTGAAAAATTTGGGTTCTCCAAAAATGCTACCTGAAATCTCCTTTTGACCTCCTCAAAGGTAATCTCTGGATTTGTTTTTCTGATAAAATAATAGGTTACATTCCAGTCATTATTATACCCCTCAATTTGTTTTACCCTTTCAATATCGATGTTTGAAATAATTTTGCCAGTCATTTCCTTGACAACATATTTAATTGTTTCACGATATGAGGAGGTTACATCAACTAAGACCCCATCCATATCAAAAAGAAGTGCAGGTTCTGCCATTATTTTGTCCAATGCATCCAAGAAGTGCATGGCTTGCCATTTAACCCCTACAGTAACTCTCGAATAATTTTTCACTTGATTTGACCTGTTCCGTATCAGTATTCCCGCCTTTGAAAGTTTCCTGACAACCCAATCATTGATTAAACCAAAATCAATCATCAAGAAATTCGCTTTTGACGGTGGAACAAAATAACCTCGATTGAGCATTTCTTTTCTTAACCATTCCCTTGTAACTTTTACATTCTTCACGTAACCTTCAATGAAACCCCTGTCCTCCAAGACCGCTTGAACTGCAATACAGGCAAGGTAATTGACGGCATAGGGTGATGTAACCTTTCTCAAAAAATTTGCATTTTCCGCATTTGTGGCAATGAATCCCACTCTCAATCCAGCCAATCCATATGCCTTTGAAAAGGTGCGTAGAACAACCAAATTTTTAATTTCCCCAATCAATGGGATGGCACTTTCAGAACCAAATTCCCCATATGCCTCGTCTATCACAAATAGTGTCTTTAAATTCTCTCTGGCAACCTTCTCTAAAAATTGCCTTTTATCATCAATTTCTGTTCCTGTTGGGTTGTTGGGATCGGCTATCAAAACCAATTTTGGCTTTTCCTTCTTTATAACTTCCAATATTTCTTTCCTTGGAAAGGAAAAGTCCTCGTTGTATGGTACTCTCAAAATTCTAGAATTTGCAATACGCAAATAAAATTCATACATTGAAAAAGAGGGAGTTAAAATGAGTGCCTTTTCATTCACGCTCATATAGCTTTCAATCACTAATTTCAACCCCTCATCAATTCCCGCAGTAAGGACAACATTTGCAGGAGATATTCCAAAACTTTCAGAAATTTTGTCTATTGTAGTTTTATAGCTGGGATATATTGAAATATCCTCTGGTTTAACTGACTGAATTGCATGCAAAACCTTTGGTGAAACCCCAATAAGATTTTCATTGAAGTCAAGACGAAGTTTTCCTCGTCTATTTTCCAAAGGGGGTTCGTAACTCATTGGATTTAACTGTGCCTTCATCAGTTCGCCTCTCCCAAGTTCTTTAAAAGTTGCTTGAATTGAATTGGTTCTTCCTCAAAAATATATAATGTCGGTGCAACAACCACTCCAGAACCTCCAATTTTTCTCAAGTCATCAATGGTTTTCATTAATTTCACCTTGGAAACAATTATGTGAATGGCAAACCATTCTCCATCCATCCTTGTTTTAACACTTGATACTGTAGGTCCTTGCAACCCATTCATGCCATTTCCTTCAAATAATTTTGGAACAATCTTTTCAGGGTTCCCTCTCATGTTTGCAAATACAGAAACAAAATCCTTGGCACGAATTGTTGCCTCAAATATCTCCAATAACTGCTTTGCCATCTGAAGAGCCTTTGTATCTTGTTTAAGATTGCTTTTGTTACCAATAAAACATGCTTCTGACTTAAGAATACAGCCCCCCTCTATTCTTTTTAAACGATTGTCCTTGAGTGTCTGTCCTGTGGAAACCAAATCGACAATGAACTCGGAATTTCCTAGTGCAGGAGATACTTCCAAAGTTCCAGCTCCCTTAACAAACTCAAACGGGATGCCCCATTTTTTCAAAAAATTTCCTGTTAGTTTTGGGAACTTTGACGCAACTCTGAAATATCCATTCCTTTTCTTCCCCTTTTCTTTCAATTCCTCAATTCTATTTACATCCCATGTTTCAGGAACTGCAACTTCCAATGTGCATCTTCCAAAACCTAGTGCATCATGGATAATCAATACATTTCCCCTGTTTTCAACCAATTCATTCACAAGGTCCGCCCCTGCAATCCCGAACGTAAGGAGACCCGTCTCAATTCCACGGACGATGTCCTCCTGTCTTTGAAATACAACCTGTAGTTCTGGGATCCCCTCAATTTCAGCAAAGTATTGCCTTCCCTTTCGGCGGACATTCAATCCACATCTTGACAAAAATTCAATTGTCTCAGTTTCCATTCTTCCTTTACTTGGTATGCCTAACCGTATCAAAAAATCACCTAGAAAAAATTTAGAACCTTTTATCTTCAAAATTTTATTTGAAAAAATTTTCTCATCAAGAGGTGTGAACATAACCACCTAGCATATTCGCACCTCCTGAAAAAAACCTCGGACTAAATTGGCAATGATCACTTGAAAATTAATCATGATGAAGGTAATCACTGCTCATTCTTTCTTAGCCTCTGAATACCTTGACATTTTCTTCATTCAAAAATGTAATGATCCATCTCTGGGGTTTTCTCCCTATATTTTCCCATTCAATTTCAAATCTTTTTGGCTGTCAACCATTTATTTAATAATTGGATTTGCCTGTCTAATTTGTGAGCCAAATTCAACAGAGACGCAGTCCTAGATGGATGTATTTTCTTATTCAAATGAGTTTTTCATTTTCTCAGAATCTTGCCTATCAATACATTCCCCTGTTCAATAAAAAACTTGGTGCTGATGAGATAGAGATGGGATTGATGACTGCTGTTCAAAACGTTTTTTCAACCGCTTTCAGCCCTTTTTGGGGAAAAATCTCTGATAAGCATGGACGTAAAATGTTTCTCCTGCTTGGTTCATTCATTGCCACCACCAGTGCTTTTACCCTTGCCACTGCAAAATCCCCTACCCATGTCCTCATTTCCATTGCCATTAACTCATTTGGTCTGTCAATGCTGGTTCCGGCTTGGCAAGGTGCACTTGCTGATTATACGGAAGGCCTGAAAAGAGGGGGGTTTATGGGAAAGTTATCTGGTGTTTCTTATTTTTATGTGACATCAGCATTGATCCTTTATTCTGTGATTGCCCCCCACTTACCTCTAAACGAAATACAGCAATATCGGGTTGTCATGCTCACTTCCGCTATAAATTTTCTCATTATGGTCTTACTCTCTTGGATACTAATAGACCTAAAAGATCCAAACGGAAGTGATAATCATTATACACTTCTTGATCCCATAAAGGATCCTGTGTATCGGAGATTCCTGATTGTTGTCCTGTTTTGGTGGTTCTGGATGAGCCTTGCTTGGAGTTATTTCCCAACTGTCATTTCTGAAGTCATAGATGCTAATGTCTCTGAAGTTGCATGGATTGCAATAACTGGTACAATTGTCCAAGCTTTCGCCTCTTACAAAATGGGTTCCTTAATTGACAGGATCGGTGAACGCAAATCAATTTTCTTTGGATTCCTGACATTCACAATAGTCCCCCTCAATTTTGCTTTTGCTACAAAATGGTGGCACCTCATTCCTGCCCAAATCATTGCAGGCATTGGCATCGGTTTCGGATTCACAGCCCTTCAAACATATATCCTAGAAATAGCAGGGTCTGAAAAAGCTGGAAATTACCAAGGTACATATAATTTACTTTGGGGCATTGTTACCTTTGTTGGATCATATTTCGGGGGATGGTTCCTACAATGGCTGAAAAACCAATTAGGGTCGCTTCCTCGGGCTTTAACCATCTCTCTCCTTATTGTTACCGCTTTTAGGTTCTTCTCCAATTTTATAATGTATTTCTTCCTACCAGACCCAAAATAAAATCATTTATTTCTTGTCCTTTAATTCTTTAAGTCGGGCTTCCATTTCCATTCTCTTTTTCTTTTCCTCTTCTGCCTTTTTCTGTGCTTCTTCTGCTCTCTTCTGTGCTTCTTCTGCTCTCTTCTGTGCTTCTTCTGCTCTCTTCTGTGCTTCCTCAGCTTGAATGGTCATTTTCTCCCTTCGTGTCAATAATCTTTTCCCAGTTTTCCGATCCACAAGAACCATATAGTAAAGTGGTGTAATTTCATCTTTCAGATACTTTTCCTTTCTTTTCATCAATCCTAATTTGAATGGAAGAAGATCTGGTCTGATGTCGATTAATTTTTCATGGTCAATCGGTTGACCTTCCATGCAACAGATCTCACTTGTTTCTATTGTTCGATATTGTCCCCCCTCAAGATAATGAACCTTTAGTAAAGGAGCTTTTACATAACTTGGTTTCTGAAGATGATCACTTAATATTACATAAACAGGTATGCGAAGCCTTTGGCATTGTTGCAATACAACTCCAAGATCATTCCTGAATGTGGAGGATGAAAGAACATTTACTGCCATTGTTGGAACTTGATTTCCATATTTACTTGCATCATATGATGAAACGCGAAATGGAATGTTTAAATTCAGAAAAAAACTAATGTCAAATTGGAGATCAAGCTTTTCACCATACAACCAAAAATAATGGTGAAGGTCCCAAAATGTTCTATGTTCTGGGAAATTCGTTGACAGTACCTCATAGAGGTATGTGATCTCATCTGAATGCGGTTCACTTTCCCTACGACCTAAACGTGGTTTTGGGCGTTCGGATTCTTCACTTGCAAACTGATGTCTCGTTGTTCGGATTACCATTAACTATTCATTCCCAAAGAACCCTAAAAACATTTTGCAATCCGAAATTATGAATCTTTATTAATAAACTGATACGCACAGAATGACAAAATTATCCGATATTCATAAAAAGTTTCTTCAATTTCTTTATCTTTGATGGAACCGCTGGAATTCTTTCTGGCTTCTTCTAATCATATTCATCAAAAGCTATGAAACACAAAACCTTGACATACCAATGGTCATAATTGCAACTTTCCTAGCAACAATTTCCTTCTTCCTGTCCTTGATAACCTTTGTCGAACCAGTAATCGTTGTGCTCAGTAATTTAACCAATGGACTCTTTAGCATCCTAATAAACCTGCTCATCCCCGTCTATTATATCTATACCATGACTATTGTGCTCCTCTCAATCCAACAAATTAAAAAACAAAGCTCTCCTTTGCAAAGACAATATCTCCGATATTTACAAGCATTCACTATAACACTTTTCGGTGGTGTGACTGCAATTGTTTCCTTGACCTTCATCTTATTTTCCAAAGAAAACCAATTGCCACATACTGACATTGTCTATATTTGGGTCAACATATTACCAAAAATCGCATTCCTTGTTGGATTCTGGTTTTTTTATAAGGCTTTTCTCCAACCCCAGTCACCAGCAGTCTTTCAACCTCAACGAATTGAAAAGATACTTATTATCTCAAGCGAAGGACTGCCGCTGTTTGATCTGAATACAACTAAAAAAGATCAAATTTCAGATACCCTTTTGTCAGGTGCAATCACCGCAATCAAAGCTGTCCTAAGCGAAGCAACCCAGATAACAGGTGATCTTAGGTCAATCAGCATAGGTGAACATACCCTTATGTTCAAAACCAATTCGGAAATCACCATCATTCTTTTCACTAAGGAACCAACAAGCTATATTGGGGAAACACTCCCCTTGATCCTTGAAAAAGTGGCATCCATGGATCTTGAACAAACTTCTGAAATTGAGGAAATCATACAATCAATCATACTGAGATTGAATCCTGCTTGATGTCCCTAAAAATTACTCGATTGACCGCTCTGAAAGAAATTTGATAAAAAGAACAATAAGAACAAATTATTTCCATCAAATGCGGTTTTGAATGGGATTCTCTTTAGTCGCTTTAACATCAGTTGTGCTTGGAAGATTCTTTTTCGAAAAATTTATGGAGATCAATACTGATGATCAATTAATTCCACTTGGGGGATCAAATTATGCCTTCTGTCAACAAAAATATTAAAACAAAATTATGGTCAAACAAAAGAATTTTGGCTGATTCAATCGCTTTGATTATTGTTTCAATAGCTTTGATCATCCTTTTGAAATTTCCGAACTTGGAATTTTCATATAAGGTTTCCATATATGTGACCATAATTCTTGCAGCAATCCTTCCTCTCATGATCCCATACCAAAAAGCAAAAATATCTACAGATAGTGCAGAAAATCAATAATTCAATGCGTTATGTTGACTGAATCAAATAATTCAATTGTTATTTTTATTATAGATAAGGACGAAATTCTCTCCTCATGTCGTCTGAATCCAACGGATTTTAGTAACTGAATTGGATTTATCTAAAAACAGACTACTAACCGTTTATTTATGCATCAATTTGTATTGCTGAACTCACAAAATTCAGAAATTAAAACCCCCCCGATTATCTTCTGAATATTCTTACTCTAATCTGCTGAAAACACCTGTTTAACTACTTTGAAAGAAATTTAATGAAAAGAACGACAAGTGCAAAAATGACAACTATTATAAGAATCACAGATATTGGAGAAGAAGATTCTTTCTTGTCATTTTTGAAATAATCCTCTGGATATATTCCTATACTTCCTGTAAATGTAAAGTTTGCTGTGTCTGTGACTTTATTGAGATAGAACCCCTCATCACAGTAGATCTGCTCGTTGTTTACGCATGGGATTTGTTCAGCTATATCATCTGGAAAATACAATGACATCAATGGGATAATGGTTTCTGTATTGTTTCGAAACATATGGAATTCCAATGTTGATTTCAATGGTGGAAGACCGTAATAGTTCAGTTTGAATGTGTAAATCATTGTTATCCCTAATTTGTATGCATCCAAACTTGAATTTTTGTTTCCAACAACAAAGGTGGTGTTGATTCCTTTGCTGTCAAATTCCTCAAGCCGTGTGCCATTTTGAAATGAGGCTTCATAGAGAATATATCCGAAAATTGTATCATTGATTTCAAGCCCTAACTTTGAGTTTGGTAAAATAATTGGATGGAAAAAACCAAACCCCAAAGATACATCATATGATTTTGCTGAAACTTGTGGAATTAATGAGACCACGCAGAGCAAAATTAATATGGCGGATGTAAAATATTGTTTCATAATCTTTCGAATATATATATATATATATATGAATTTCCCGATAAATCATGCTTTCAATCAGGAAAATTACCACATTTCTAATTATTTCGAGTTTATTTATCGGGTGGGGTTATTTAATGTAAATTCCTATCCCTCTGAAGTCCTATCCCTCTGAAGATCGGGCAAATAAATTTGATATTTTAAAGAGATCTACTATTGGGTTATGTATTGATGCAGGGTATGACATCATAGACAATCAAATTCTTGAAGTGAGGAATAATGTGGAAATGAAATTTATTTTTGTTTGCAGTAATGGTAATACCTATGAACAGGTGTACACTGACACATCGGACATCAACCTTCCTGGTGGTGAATTTATAAGAGATGATACTGCTGGAAGACTTGTATACCTTTGGGAATATAGATCCACCACAACTGGTAGAATCATGGACTTGGAATTTCATCTCTATCCTGTTGTGCTTACAGGCATCCCCCTTCCTGGAGGCTCCACCTGTACATTATGGGAAATTTTCGGCAAAGTTGTTACTATTTGTTGACATAGGTCTATATTGCAGTATCCTCTGAAAATTTAATCCAACGGAACTAATTGTACTTTCAATTGGAATTTTTTCATTTCTTTGACAAGAGAACATCCCATTGTGAAAACAAAGAATTAAATCGCCTACTCTTGATCTTGAAACAGCATTTTGTACTCAATTCCTTCTGTTGCCCCGACGATATTACAACTATTAACTTTCCATCTTCCGAAAACCATGTTTCGGTCAATTAGAACGTGACTTGCTTTTTCAAACGGGAGGATCACAAGTTCCTCGCCCCTGAAAAACGCCTTTAGAAACCCCAACCTTACAAAAGCAAAGATGCCTGCAAATCCTGGCACAATCTCTGGATTTTCTATAACAAACTTAAATGAAACATTGAAGTCAGGAATATTGATGTGAAAAACATGATTCATCCATCTTACTAATGTTTCTCATATTCTAATCAAGGGTGTACCAAAATCATAGAATTTTTCCTTCAAAAAAATCAGATAAACGGCAATCCCCGCAAACAATGAGCCACGTGTAGGTCTCATCTCATCCTTGCAATTGCCTTTATTGGTTCTGTTACATACCGATACAGGATGCGACCAAGGATTGTCAGCTTGTTTGTAGATCTGACAAATGCATCGAGTGGACGGAATATGGTCGGTGAAAATTCAAAAAGCAGAAATTTGCGTCTTCTCAAGACAAGTTTCTGATCCGTGAAAAAGTAATCCCCTGATCTGTTGAAATTTGAATTGATTTTTCAATGATTCCGTGCCACAAGTAATTTCCCCGTACCTAAAATTGGTTCTTCATCCTCAAATCTGTTGACCGTCAAATGCTTCCGTTTTCACTTCTCCAATTTCTTCGGTTCCACAAGTGCTTTTTTCAAATCCTCTTCAGTTATCTCCTCAATCTTTTTTCCAACTTGTTGCAATAATGGGGTCTCTGATTTCAATCTACGTATTGATAATCTGTACCTTTTTTTTGGGGTCTTTGCTAAAAAGATTCCTAATCTTGAATTTTGTTGATCCAAACGGATTCAATACCTCCTTATTAGTTCAATTGAAAATTATCATTGGATGTTTCTTTTTCCTTTCATACAATTCATCCCAAAATTCAAGAAAAGCCTTCTCAAGGAAGTCATGCATCTTTTCATGGCATTGATGATGAGAAACTGATAAGCAGTTTTCAATTTTCCCGTTCCTTCAATTTTGAATTTTTTCTGTTGACCATTCGCTTTCAAGGGTCTCCTTGAACCTTGTCGCATCCATCGTGCCCTCCGCAAATTTAATTACTATTCGCGCGTCAATAATGTCCAATTATCCGACCACAAGGCATTTTATTACCTTCAATATCTGTTGAATGACCTGAAACCCTCCAAGTTCCGAAGAATGTTTGAAGATGAAAGCCTTCACGCGATGGAAAAACTATTTATCTCTGCATGGGTAATCTATTTCAGAGAGGATACAATGCCCGATGTTGTCAGCGAAATCCGAGAGATAATAAAGGAGAGATATGATTCCGAAGAGGAGTTTGTAAGGGAGGGGTTGAAAGCAGGTGGACCTGAATTTGTGAAGCTTCTGACGCCAGATGAGCTGATCGGTCTGACGCCTGAACAGATCATGGGGCTTTTCCAAACCAAAGAGGTTCTACGGAAGCTTTCCAAGGAACAAAGGCAGGAGCTTGCCCGAATTCTGGTGAGTGAGGAAAACGAATAGGTGAATATTTAATGCCCATTGATATAAGTCACCTTGTTCAATTTTCATGAAAGGGTAATGAGATTAGTTCCTCGACAGATTTAAATGATCGAATATATTCAAAGATTCTGAAATCTCACATTCCAAAATAATATAGAAGACTTTAATCAGATATACTCTCAATCGTGTTATTTATCAGAATCTTTTCCGTCTCTTCGACACTCGGATATCTTAAGGCGGAAACAAAAAATTTCACAGCCATTTCTTGATCATGAAAAATCATTTTGTACTCAATTCCTTCTGGTACCCCGACAACATTGCAACCATTGACTTTCCATCTTCCGAAAACCATGTTTCTATCAATGAGAAGATAGTTTGCTTTCTCAAATGGAAGGATTACAAGTTCCTCCCCCCTAAAAAATGCTTTAAGAATCCCTACCCTCACAAATGCAAAGATGCCAGCAAACCCTGTGATAATCTCCGGATTTTCAATCACAAAATTAAATGCAACATCGAAATCTGGAACTGTAACATGGAAAACTTGTCTTATCCATTGTCCTAGTGTTCTCCATGCTTCAATCAAAGGTGCACTCAAATAATGGAACTTGTCTCTCAAAAATGTTAAATAAACAGCAATCCCTGCAAACAGTGAACCTAATGCAGGTCGTATCTTTACAACTGCCTTGATTGGCTCTGTAACATACCGATAAATGATACGCCCAAAAATGATCACCTTATTGGCTGGTCTGACAAATGCATCGAATGGACGGAATATAGTTGGTGAAAATCCAAAAAGCAGAAATTTACGTCTTATCAAGACAAGTCGCTTATCCGTAAAAAAATAATCTCCAGACCTGTTGAAATTTGAATTAACCTTCCAGTGGTTTCGTGCCACTCGTAACCTTCCCACACCAAGAATTGGTTCTGTTTCCTCAAGTTTTTTGGTTTTCAAGAGCTTTTGCTTCCATTTCTCCAATTTCTTCGGTTTTATTCGTGACTTTTGCAAATCCTCTTCTGTTATGTTTTCAAGTTCTTGTCCAACTTGCTTTATCAATATGATTTCTGGTTTTAAGGTTCTTATTGTCAATCTATATCTCTTTTTTGGATCCTTGCTGAATAGGTTTCTGAGACTGAATTTAACAGACCCAAAGGGATTCAATACCTTCTTGTCTGTCCAATTAAAAATAAGCAATGGATGTTTCCTTTTTTCTTCATCCAATTCATCCCAAAACTCACTCAAAGTCTTTTCAAGAATGTCATGCATATCTTCAAGGGCATTGATGATTAAAATCTGGTATGCTTTCTTCAGTTTTCCTGCTCCCTCAATTTTGAATGTTTCAGTTGGCCATTCATTTTCCAACACTTCCCTGAAATTTGTCTCATCAATTGTCTCCTCAGTGAATTTTATGACCGCTCTTGCTGTCAACAGTGTCCATTTGTATAATTTTCCCTCTTTAAGCAATTCATACTTTTTCTTTGTCCAAAACCTTTCCTCTGGAATCCTCTTGTGATTTTGGTGGATTGAAGGAAGTATTTTCACTCTTTGACCTCCAACTCCAATTCAGAACCATCTTGCAGTCCAAATTCCTCTCGTAAATAGATATCTGAAATAACCTCTATTGTTGACTTCCTGTGAACTGTCAATGCAGGTCTGACAAGCACAACATCTCTTCTCTCATTACCAATCCATAATCTTGCCTCTACCGTTTCTATTGCCCCCATTTTTTTCCCATCCAATACCAATCCATCATACAATTTCCCGTGTTTCATAAAATGATTGCCCACAGCTACTGCCCCCTTTTCATCTGCTTCAAGGTTCAACGTTCCTGGAAATGGTTCTTTTCCCAATATCTTTTCAAAAATTTCCTTGTATATTGGCATTGAAACAAATTTACCCCCCTTCCCCAAACCTCTTGTCACTCGAACAGGTATCCTCATTTACCTTCCTTCCACAATCTCACTTTTGAGCATTCAGGTTGTATTCGTTTTCATTTGTTCTTCTTCTTTTTTATGTATTCCTTGATTCTATAGAGCTCTGGTTCCTCCCCTTTTCTTATCAATGCAAACCCTGGTCTAAATCTGTCATAAACTCCTGAACTTGAAGAAAAAACAGAATATACGTATCTGTTGTATTTTGCATAGCCATCAACAATCGCTACATGGGCTCGAACTATGTATCGAATCTCATTTTTCTCGCAAAATTCCTTTGCCGCGTCTTCATCAAAAGTATACAGAGATGGCCCCCTTGAATTGGAGAAAAAGCCTTTTGGTGCATTGTTTTTTGACCATACCTGTCTTTGGGATTCAACAGGGTCGTTGAATACCAATTGAACCAATTCTGGTTTCCTTATGGGATTTTTCCCCTTCACAATCTTTCCTATATCATAAGGATGATCAACTGCAGGAATCCCCCCGTGTACGAAAAATGCTTCTCTCTTCATTCTTGCGGCCATTGGAAGATTTCTGAAAAATTCAGAAATTTCTGGAAGAACATGGTCTATGTTATAGTGTTTCCTAAGCTCATCAAAAAATCCATACCGTGAACATATGTCGAAATCCTCATGGTTTCCCCGAACCAGAAAAATTGATCTTGGATCACCTGAAATCCTCTCCGCCAATCCATTTAAGGTCTCAACCTGCTGACGCCCCCTGTCAACAAAATCACCCAAAAAAACTGCTGGTAACCCCAACTCGTCCCTAATGGTGTCTGACCTTTTTAACGTCTTGAAATCTCCATGTAAATCGCCAAATGCCAAAATCTCATCTGGCAACTCAAGCAATGCAGGTTGCTTCCGCAAAATCTCCATTGCAGACCTAAGGTTCCCCAATAACTCCGATTTGGATATCATCTAATTCTATCTTGCCAACTTGCTAGAAAAACATTGTCGTCATATCTATCCCAATCTCCTTCCACAAATGAAAACCGACCGCTACTCAAAAATGACCCTTAATCTATTTGGAAATCACCATTTATTCAATTATTTGTTTATAATTTCGTATTTTATCTCAATTTCTCTACAATTGTCTACCGACTCACTTTCCCTCAACATTTGCTTTAATAAAGAATGCTAATTCAATGTTATTTACATGAAAGCAAGAATAGGAATCTCGTTATTGCTTCTTTTTGTTATCCTGCTTCAGACCTCGGCTGATATTAATACACAGTTGGTCGGAGTAAAGGAGGGTGATTCATTTGATTTCAAAATCACATTGTACGGGAAAAACATATATGCCCATCCTCCCTTCAATAAAAATCAAACCTTGAATATCAAGGTGACTGGAAACCCAAATAGTACAGACGATCTTCCAGTAAGTATAACCTATGAGAACGGAACGGTTGAAGAAAGTTTTGTCCACATGAAGGAATTCGGTGGTCCATTTGTCTATACGGATTGGGAATACTGGTCAGATAAGTCCCACCACTGGAACATAGTCGAAGAAGTCACAATAATAGACAAAGATGAGCAATTCACTGTCCAAATTCATGAAAACTCATCAACTTACAATCTTGACTATGTAGCATCATACCGTAAAAGTGATGGATCATTACTTCTCTACAATTGGACAGATACATCCACTGTCTCAGGAACACCAGATACACAAAAGATCATTGTCGAGCAAGTGACCTCATCAAACAAGAACAGTAGCCCATTTGCCTTATTTACTCCTATAATTGCAATCCCGATATTGATTAAAAAAAGAAAAAGATAAGTTCCCATTCCGAGAAATTGACACAACAATCAAATTGCACAAGCTTTGCTATTTTCTAGACTTCTTATCACCATTCAGGGAAATCGCCCATTTTGTCCAACCCAAAAGCCGTTCAATCCTCACGAATGTGACCAATCTGGGAAACTCCCTCTTTATTCCCAGCATTGCCTTCTGAAATCTTCCGACCCAAAGCAGCCATGAGCATGTCGCTTTCTGTCCTCTCAAGCAAGTATCTTGCAGTATCGACTTTCTTTCGAAGAGAATTGGCTATCTGCTTGCCAAAATCCAACCCAATTATATTCTCGTAGATTTCTCCCATGTAATCCAAATACCGACGACCACCTTTCACATCTCCCGACAAAAGATAATGTAGAACAACCCTCCTGAGCTCACCCACAACATCCGCAAGCCCTGTAACCCAAATCCATGATGGGACATTTAGCTCATTGTAATCTGGAACCTTCTCCCCACTCATGATAGCATGCAGGATTTCCAGTTCCACAAACTCCTCAACTCCGCTGATGCTTACATTCCAGCTCAATACTGCCGCCGTATGATCCATCAAAGGTTTCAACTTCCCATAAAGCTCCCTTGCCTTCATCAGGAATTCCGTCGCATCCCCTCCCTTGACCAAGCGGGAAATGGCCCTCCCCGAAAATCTGTTCAAATCACGCGTCAAGTGGATAATCTTCTCCCTGTTGCTGTCAAACTCATCAAGCTCCTTTACAACCCTCTCCAAAATGTCTGACAAATCTCCGAGAATGTCCATAAAAGAATCACCCATGCGACATTTAAAACTGTTTTCTCTCATTATATCCAAGGTTATGGATACTTGACATATCCTTAAGAAAAAGGGCTAACTCCTAATCCTTTTGTACTTTGAGCATTCCATTCCATTCAATAATCTCTACTAACGTTCCTGAGAAAACAATTTGACTGCCCTCTCCTTGAGCTGATCGTATCGTTCCTCCAATTCAATAATCGATTTGAATTTGTCCAATTCCAATGTCTCATTCAATTTTTGGTATGCCTCGTTCAGGTAAAGTTGAATGAAATTTCCCAATGTATCAAATTTCCCAGAACTTATGTATCCTCTTTCCCCTGAAATCTTTTCCCATAGTTGACTATCATGTTCATAGAACAAAATTTCCCATAAAACCCCAAAATCCTTATGGATTAATTGCAATGAAATATCCACTTTGTGTAGGGACGAAACAAAGTATACCTCTTGCCAATCTATCCTATGTATTTTTGAATTGATTAATAGTCTAATATTAAATCTTCCTAGCTTGAATAAATCCTCTTCTATGGGAAAAAAATCATCTGGCATACCTTCATAATCGAACCTAAAATTAACCAGTATGTATTCCATATCTAAACTTGATTGATCTTCAAGTTTCAGGTCATAAGTTTCTGAAATATTGATCAATTTATTTTTCAGTAATTCTATTTTTCCCTTTGGACACAAATCATCAATACCCAATTTTTTTAATTTAGGTAAATTTATGATCATGTCTTGGATATATTCTAATGGGTTTTTGTCCAAATTCAATGTCTGGAGGTTTTCCAAATTTCCAATACTATCAGGCAAAGAAACAAGTGAATTGTTAGACACATCCAAATATTTCAATTCCACAAGTCTGCCTATAGAATCGGGTAATACAGATAAGTTATTGTCCCCAAGATTAAACACCTCAAGATTTGTCAGGTTTTCTATACTTTCAGGTAAAGATGTCAATGCATTACTTGATACATCCAAAAATTTCAATTTCGAAAATTCTCCAACAGAATTAGGTAGCCTAGATATCATGTTCTTTGACAAATCCAAAGTTTCCAGGTCAGACAATTCACTTAACCACTCTGAAACATCTTTAATGCCTGTATTACTCAAAAATAAATTTCTTAACTTTGTAAATTCCTTGATTATTCCTGGTATGGTTTTGAATGAGTATTTCTCAGACAAATGCAGGCTTACAACCCTTCCATTTTCCGCAATAAACAAACCGTAAAGTGAATCTAAATCCACCATCCCATTCTCAAGTTCGGAAAACAATGAAACAAGGGCTTCACGGTCTTTTTCACAAATATTTTCCTTTTTCATTTCTTGCCCTCCAATCTAAAAATACCAATTATTAATTCAAAACATATGCGTTTCCCAAATTTCTCTTGTGATCCTTGGTCTAACCCAACTAACGGATAAGTTTCTGGAAAATACTCCATATTTTTGTCCGATAATGTGAAAACACCCGAAATCTGATACCCAAGAATATCTCCGCTTATTTTTCTTAGGTTTTCCTTCTCTATTCTTATAAGTCTTAAATCAAGCAGTTCCTTTGAAAAAAGAATAAACATGTCTTTTTATCCATACATATCTATGATATTTGAACTTCTATATCCTTTTAATGTGATAATTGTTCTCCTTTCCTTTCATGTTGCTCAATAGACTAATCTCCCAATCTAACATTCATCCCCATGACTACTCCGTCTGAGCCTGACATGCCTGTTACTGTCAAATATTGGAAGGCATCACATCCCTACTTTGTCTTTATTATGGTAGGGTGAAAACCTCATTATCGATTTTTCAATTGAGTGGGGTACATTATTAATCAACCTTTGAACAATTTCTCAACTAAACTAATTGTCTCAAACGGGAGAACTCCTATTGAAATGGTAAAATTCCATTGCAAAATGTCAAAATCGCAAACTCAACATCTGCAAACACATATTCTGAACAATATCCCTTAATCTTCCCAATAAGTTTCATCATGAATTCCTTAGAAATGTAACTATGAAAATCCATCTCTTTAAAGAAATCTTCAATCTTTTTAGAATCAACTCCTGCCTCTTTTTGCCTCTCTAAAGAGAATGAGTTCACAAAACGGACAACTGATTTGCTTTGTTATGTAAACCCCTCCTCATTTTAATTTTTTATTTTTATATGTAAATGTCTTTCTCAAATGGAATGCTTGCTTTATCTTAGAATCTAAACCACTTATACATTCATCAGGAAAGACAGATGGAATGAAGATACTATGAATTGTCACTTGAAACTCCCTATTTATATCAAAATTAGATCCCTATTTGAGTTGACAGGAGAAAAAATGAGTGATGTGAAATGCACAATTAATTTATTAATCCCAAAATTTTTTTATTACAAATTGTATATTATACAATATGAGCATTTTAGACTACGAAATGAAAAATGCAAGGGATTTTCTACTGTTCAGTGCATTCATCAATTTTGTATTTTTTATTTTGTTTATTATTGTGGATTTTAAACCGCTTGCAAATAGGTATTACACAGACGACAATACATCGCGTGCGTTGCTTTTTTCATCAATGTATGGACTTTGGTTCTATCTGGAAACTGGTATTTTTATGATGGGTACATTGTATATGGCGTTTTTCTTGTGGAAGGGATTGAGTGACACACAACGCATGGGGGTATTGTTATTTGTGGGGTCTATACTCTTCTTGGATATCAAAATCATTTTCGGAAGTTGGGAGAGGACTATCTTCCCAATCTGGCTTTACATAGGGCTGTTCATGTTTTGGATTGGTCTTAACCTTATCTATGGAGAAGGCGGATGGGTTTGGCTTTTCAGCTTCGGTACTGTTGCTAGTTTTGTAGTTCAGTTTTTCCTGCTCCATGTTGATACATTTATGTTTAATTATTATATTCCAGGAAACTATTCTGACAGGTTGGTGTATCTTAACATTGTGAAGACAGGCATTGGTGTGTTATGGTTTTGGGGAATCGTTTTCCGTTGGTATTTTGCCAAAACATTCCAGGGAATACCAATTATCCTTGAAAGGAAAAAGGCATATGCACTAAACAACACTAAAAACTATTTTCTCTAAGCAAAATATGTGGTTCTTTCCTCAACGGAAGGACGGTTGCCGACTTTGCGGTTCCGTACCTGCGGAAAACCCAATGGAAGAATGACTTGTGGTCGATAATGCTCTTCAATCCCCAAAATTGTATTCAGGAATGTTTTCGGCTCTGGTGTATATGTGACAGTTCCCAGTCCTTCCTGCTCAGCTGCCAAGATCATGTATGCAATGGTAAGCCAAGTACTCTCAAGAGAATGCCGATCTGACCACCTGCTGTCTTCAAACACAACTAAAAGAACAGGTGCCTCCGTCAGGAAAGGCTTTGTCACCCTGATGTCCTTCTTTTGTACCCAGTCCAAGAATTCCTTTTCACCTACCGCTCGTTTCTTCCTGTAAAATTCACGTTCAACAGCTTCTGCCTCTTCCCTTATTCGTTTTTTCACCTCAAAATCTGAAACCACAGCAACCAAATATGGTGACTTGTTTGAACCTGACGGAGCATATATGCCTGCCTGTATGATTCGTTCGACTACTCCATCGGGCAAAGGGTCACGCTTATACCGTCGAGTAGTTCGCCTCTGTTTCATCACCTCATAACAGCAACCCATACGACACAATTCACCACGAATTTATCTATGATTCCAAACTGCCAAAAAACGATCTATCCATCTCCTAACCAAATAATAACGGTCTTCTGTATCTCAAACTGCTAAAATTATAAAATTACCAAAAACCTCCTGCCCTATAAAAAAACAAGGATCAAGCCCTCCCTCTTGAATTGTTTCAATCAACCTTCTCTCTTTATGTCCATCAAAAAAAGTTATATGCCCTAAACAACCTAATAATTTATGATCAAAGGTTTGTATGTTATCTCCCAAGCAGGAGTGCCCATATATTCCTACAATGAGAATGAAACTGAAGACCAGGACATTCTCTTTTCGGGACTGATAACAGCTATCAAAAAATTTCTTGAGGAGATAAATGTCGGACAGGTCAGGCAATTCACCACTGAAAGCCATATCATCCAAATCTACTCAAATGCAGGATATGCAGTTGTTTTCATCTTCGACCTGAGCAGCGGAATTGATGCAGAATCTGGAAAAAAACTGTACAATACAATCCTCGAACAACTTGGGGACTCAATCAAAATGTTTGAGGAAGCAGGAACTCATTTTACAGATGAACTTGAAACACTCCTTTCATTGACAATTTCTCAATCATTGGCAATCTGGAAAGAATACATTGCGCAAAGCAAGGTGTCCAAAAAAATACAGGAGAGTCTCTGGTAATGGTTGAGATCAGAAACAATATCCCTGTCACCGCAATGTTGTATGAACCATCCGTTGCAATACTCATCTCAATCATAGCCATACTTTCCTACAGGAAATACCGAAACAAGAGATCTGAACCCACAAAGTTCTTGTCATACTCCATGATATTCCTGTCACTCTCAATACTTGCAACAGGAACTGGAAAAGTAATCATGTTTTTTGCCCCATTCACTCCTGAAGAATTCAATGTCACAGGATTCACAATTCTCATAGGATACTGCCTGTCAGCCACCTCAAACATATTTGCTGCAAGATTTATCCAATCAATTTTCAAGGATGAAAACTCAAACTTTGCCTTCTACGCCGCAATTGGCAACGGCATAACAATCGGCTTCATCATCTCCAAAATTATCGATCCTGACATCGCATTCAAAACATATGCATACAATAAAATTGTCCCTGCACTTATTTGGCATATCATTATGACTGCATTGACCTACTCCTCACTCATTATTGTCTCAAGAAATGAAGCCAAGAATGCAACCACAAAGCTGATGAAGACTGGGTTCAAACTAATCTCATATTATGGAATAGGATACCTTCTCGTTTTTGTATTCTTCATTGCTGACCTGTTCTACGGAACCGCAAGGGGGAAGGGATACACTATATTCTACTATCTAGGTTGGACATCCGCCGCAGTGGCAATAATCTTCGCTTACCTCGGATACATCATGCCTGATTGGTTCAGAAAAAAACTTGTTTGAATCAAATAATTCTTGAAAGTTAACTAGACCTTTATTTTCAACAAAAAAATCAAGACATTCCAAAATATTTGCTTAACTTAATCTTGTAATATACTCCAAATCATTTCGATCCAACTTTGAAAGTATCTCATTAATTTCACTGCGTGTTCTAAACATCTCCCGACCAACATGACGAAAAATGTCTCTCAAACGAACATCCATCAAAACCGCTGAGGGAGTCAACCGCCCCTTAAATGGGGGGTCTTCCATTATAACTTTTAACCTGTCTTCTACTCGATCACATAAATAAAACTTGTTCTGTCGAAAATGTTCAATCAAAACATGTGTTGCACTAGGCGTAAAATTAATCATCTTGTTGTATACCTCTTCCAATACATCTGCATTCTTTTCTATCTCCATTGTAGTGCCACCCAAATAATATAACCCAATCCCTTTATATACGTATAGGGGTCCCATTCCACCAGTTGATACAACATCTCCTGATTTCAAAAACAAAACTGAATAGTAATCCCCCATTAAATAGGAACGCAACGCATTTATCGCCCTTTCCACTCTGTCAAGATCATCTTCATCATAGACATGGATGTGTGTTGAACCTGTGAAAATCGTTATCTCCTCATAAGAACCAAGATCCATAAATTCTACTTGCATAATTGCATCATCATGATCCAATGACGAATAAATATAGTACCCTTCCTCAAAGCTATCCTCGTAATATGACATGAAAGGAATCAATTCCGCTAAATCTTCAAAAATCCTCCTAATAAATATCTGAATTAATCCGCCTTCTCCCCTAGGAAATATCAATTATAATCCCTCTAAAAATTATTTGATTAAACATTATTTAGACATTTGCAAATTATCCTGCAATCTCTCAAATTAATCTGTAAAATATATCAAAATGATCTATTTTAATAATGAGCGTGAAGGGATTTGAACCCTCGACCGACGGATTAAGAGTCCGTTGCTCTACCAAGCTGAGCTACACGCCCTTAAATCTTTCTTTTCACCAGTGGTTGGTTTTTCTGCATGCTTTTCCCGAAACTCACAATATTGAAATGTTCCGGAAAAATTCATTTGTCCGAAGACAATTTAATTTTGATTTTGTACTAATTATAATTTTCGGAAGGTACTCATTTGAATCTTTGAAGTCATTGCTTTTCAGCAAATTAATTTCCCTTTTTCTATTCAATATCTTTTGGAGAAATATTATTTTTTTTGCAAGGCAATTTAATGGGTTTTTGTGTCTGAACTGAAGGCAACTGAATTGATTCTGTACAAAAAAGACGATAAAACCTCCTCTGTTGGATAAATATTAAGCATTCATTATTCGTTTTCCTCGTTCATCAGAATTCGGGCAAGCTCCTGCCTTTGCTCCTTGGAAAGCTTCCGCAGAACCTCTTTGGTTTGGAAAAGCCCCATGATCTGTTCAGGACTCAATGCGGCAAGCTGGTCAGTGGTCAACAATTGAACCTGTTCAGGACGCAATGACTGGATCTGTTCAGGGGACAATGCGGCAAGCTGTTCAGGGCTTAGAGAAGCTACCTGCTGAGGGGTCAAAGCCTTGATCTGCTTGGAGGTCAGACCGATCAGCTCATCTGGCGTCAAGAGCTTCACAAACTCTGGACCACCTGCTTTCAACCCCTCCCTTACAAACTCCTCTTCGGAATCATATTTCTCCTTAATTATCTCGCGGATCTCGCTGACGACATCGGACATTGTATCCTCTCTAAAATAGATTACCCATGCAGAGATAAATAGTTTTTCCATCGCGTGAAGGCTTGCATCTTCAAACATCCTTCGGAATCTAGAGGGCTTCAGGTCATCTAGGAGCTGTTGCAGGTAATAAAATGCCTTGTGGTCGGACGGCTGGACATCCATGACAAGCTCCGGGAATTCGGGAAGGTACAGGGCTCGAAAATGCGGGGTTCCGCATATAAAAAGATCCATTTCCCTTGTTTTTGCGGTCACTGCAAAAATACGGCATCGGCTTATTGCCATAGTCTTCAAATCAGATTTGTGTTTTTTGTTGTGCCTCACCGCCAAGCAGGTGTAGATCTTGGATTGGTACACAGTATACCCTGTCGGCCAACGCTCCAGCTCTATGGGGATGACCAATCCGCCTTTCTTGAACATGGCGTCGGGTTCCTGCTTTTTTATCGGGTCTATGAGCGACGCCTCCGTCCGTCCGACGACCTGCCAGCCCTCAAGACCGAATGCCTTGTTGAAAGCTGGAAAAAAATCTTTTCTTAGTTCAAAAACAAATTGGAA
>WAKA01000085.1 GCA_015523565.1 Candidatus Heimdallarchaeota archaeon
CAGGGAGTGCGATTTATGCAAGCAGAACAATACCAGCATTGGTAATAGACATAGTAGCTTTACTATCTGGTTGGGGGTTGATTTACTATATCTCGACAATTTTCAGTAAATCAGAGGGGCTAAAATTATCAATTGTTGTTAGGGCAATTTCCATGCTTCCTGCCACGATAATGGGATTGGGGCTCTTATTGCTTTATTTACAGGGGATTGTTCTTGGACAGACAGTAAACACAATTATTTTTGTTATTTCATTTCTGTTTGGAATAACAGTAACTTTCTCAGGAATATATTATTTGTTTGAGAGACCAAAAAAATTAGCAATTATTTCTTCAGGAATATTAGGAATGGTTGATTTGCTATTAGGAATTGTAATTCTTGTTGCAGACGCATAATCATTTTGAAACTAAATAATAACCATCTTCGTCGCGACCAACAATGATACCCGTTTCCCCTTTTTGGAATTCATCTGCGGGAGTAGCCCCCCTTCCTAAGACAGAAACAATAATTCCATCTTTTCTGGTAACATTGATCATTCCAGTTTTCTTATATGAAATTCCAAAGAGAACTTTTGCAGGATCACCATACCCAATTCGATATATTGGATTGTTTGTGTTTTTTGCAATAGTTCCAATTAGAAAATTGAATACCTTTGATGCAATAACCCCTGCAAGAAGAGCAAAGCCAAGATTGACATCTGACAAATCTGAAGCGTTCAACAAACCAATGGCACCAAAAAACATTGCAAAGGAAGCAATCGAACCTAGTTTATGTTTGGATTGAGTTTCCCATTCATTTTGTTTTTCAGGGATTTGATCGGTATCGTCAATTACAATGTTAACAGGTTTAGAACCATCTAAATTGTGATCATCCAAATGTGCATCGTGATTTACATCAAAGTGTGTGTCATGACCACCTGCATCAAGGTGTGCGTCATGACCACCTGCATCAAAGTGTGCGTCATGACCATCTGCATCAAAGTGTGTATCATGACCATCAATATCGTGATCGTGGGATTCAAAACCTCCAATTATTGAAAGCGTGAAGAAAAAGACCCCAAAAAAGAATGAAGTGGAAAAAATGATTTTCCAAGTTTCAATATCCAATAAAGGGGTAATTAGGTCTGCCATCATGCATCAACCTTTGTTTCTTCAATAGCTTCCTCTAATGCCTCAATTGTTTCTTCATTGGGAGAACCGTTCCCATTGGATTGTTTTTGACCTTTAATTGTCGCAACAAGCTGTTCAAGATCCAGCCCAAATGATTTTGCCAAGGCCATTATCTGTAACATATTTTTAGGAATGATACCCAAAGGGCTCTCGCCAGTTCCGTTGGATGTACCACCCATATTCAGCCAATTTATGTCTCCAACTTTAATTGATGCCGCAATGGCTGGAAGTTGTTTAATTAATTCTTGCATAATCATGGCCTCATTAATGTAACCTTGCGCCCTGACTTTTTCGCGAAGACCTTCGGCTTCGGCAAGCAGTATTGCCTTCTTTCCTTCAGCTTCTGCCATCAGGTTTTTCTTAGTAGCTTCTGCAAGAATTTCTAGCCTTCTTGCCTCAGCCTCAGCTTCCATTTGAACTGCCTCTTGTCGTGCTTTTGCTTCTGCACGGATTGCATCCGCTTCTGCTTGTGCAAGAAGTTTTTTCTTTTCGGCTTCAGCAGCTGCGAATATTCTTTGTTTTTCAGCTTCAACTTCGATTTTTTCAAGAATCTCCTTTCTTTTCTTTGCTTGAGCCTCATAATCAATTTGCATCAATTCTGTTTCTGCGATCACTTTAGCCTTTTCCTTTTCAAGTTTGGCGACTTCTGCCTCTCTTTGTTTTTCTTTGGTTTGAACAGCCAGTTCTTTTTCTTGTTGAGACACTTCTACCTTCTTTCTGTTTTCGATTATTTTTCTTTCTTTCTCAAGTTCCCTAATGCGAGCCAATTCTTCCTGTTCTGCTTGGAAAATACGCACTTGTTGAACAGCTTCAGCTTCGGATTTTTGGATTTCACGATCAGTTTCAATCTTAACTTTGGATGCTTGAAGTCTTGCTTCTTGTTTGTATTTTTCTTGTAGATCTTGGAAAAGTTCCTTGTCAACAACTTCGATATGTTTTATTTCAGCAGTTGAAATGACAATACCCAGAGGTTCAACAACGGGGTGGAGTTCATCCAGAATTGCCTCAATGATGAGGCTTCTTTCACGAAGGACTTGATCAAGGGTCAATCTTGCAACAGTGGTTCGGATAATGGATTCAACAAGTTGAGTAAGAGTTTTGTTTATTTCTTGCATAACTCCCTTATTTTGGGCACCAGAGATGCTTTGATAGGCTTTGACAGGGTCTTCAATTCTCCAAACGACAAAACCCTGTATTAGTACATCTTGATTTTCAGCAGTGATAATCTCTGTGGCCTTTATTTCTTGAGTTTGTACAGTTGTTGATAAAACAATAATTTCATCAATGATAGGAAGGATAAAATGGGCACCACCATAACCCTGCTTAATTAGTTTACCATTCCTGAACAAAAGGACGAATTCCCTGTTTGTGAATGTCTTATATCTTGCCTTAATGATTGAAACAGTTGCAATCAATAAGAAAAGGGATAGTCCTGCAATAGCCGAACCAGTAGTAATTGAATTCATGCATATAAACCAAGGTGTAGGAAATATATATAATTATTGGAGATAACATAATATTTTTAGGAAATTTTAGTGGAGAAATGAAGCAAGGGAAAAGTCAAATAGAATTGGTATCAATAGTTTAGTAAGAATTTTTTTGCAAATAGGAAATTGTTTGAAAATATTAAACAAGACAGACATTCATAATAAAATAAAATTTGTTATCTATGGAAAATGAAAATACAAAATAGGTTCTAGTGATGGACAGTATGGTGAATTTGATCGAGAATTGTCATAAATGAGTCAAGATCGATCTTTTTTAAAGGGATACAATTCAGAGAACTGTTTTTTGTATTTGCAAGACTAAAACAAAGTATTGGGGGTTTTCCAAAAACACCATCCTTTTTTGATTTTAGGAAGTCATCCAACCATTTATCAGTCAAGGGGAGAGACCCATCATCAATAATGACGAATGCATTCAATGAAATGGCATCGGATCCTGTAAGTTTCAAGGCAATTTTGTAATTTAAAAAGCTAATGGAATAAATTGTTCTGTTCTTTCCCATTATTTTTTTGGAAGATTGTTGAGGAATAGGGCGAACAATATTAAGGCGAAAATCGCCAGCATTGACAATTTTACAATCCTTGAATTTTGTTATAAGCTTGGAAGACAATTGAACAATCGTCTTCTGGATTGATGGAGAAGTAATGATTTCAACAAATACAATAAAAGGGGCTATCATGAAGGTATCACCAACAAATTTGATATGTGGGAATAGAAATAAAAATATTGGAATTCCTTTTCCTCTGGAAGTAACAAGGGAAATAAACACGCCAATAAAATTTCCCATTTGTGTTTGCGTTTAAGGGATCTGCGA
>WAKA01000086.1 GCA_015523565.1 Candidatus Heimdallarchaeota archaeon
ACGTCCACCAATCCCATTTCACGGATGTCGATTTCTTGATTTGCACGCATTGTGGGATCTCATTTCATAAGAGAGGGTCAGAACTTGTCCTCACAACCAAGGAGAAATCATACTATGGGACGCTTTACGAGCAATCATCAGAAGAAAAGCACCAGAGATTGCAATGTGAATATTGTCAATGAATATATCGCTGAAATGAATTCCACACCAAAAAGTCCATTGTAAAAGCTGTTTAATTTTCTCTTTACAAAAAAGGGAGCATTATGATTTCTATTTGATAAAGTCAATTAATGGGAGGGAATATAATTATTCTATTAATCCTAATTTTGAGAATATGGTGTTAAACCCCTCTCTGAAATACATTTTATAGATTTCATCATTTGAATTAGGTCTGGACTTTTTTCTCCATTTTTCGAATTCATCACCGGCAGATTTTCCAGAACAATAATATATTGTAGCACTTGTTTGTTTCAACGGGTTCCATATATGATTGTCATGTTCTCTAACTCGGAGTCCAACAATAGCAATTTTTTCAGCATTCAAAACTAATTCTCGATACCGTTTTCTTTGTTCAATAATGAAATTACTGCACGAAGTTGTAAACTTTGATGGATCAAAGTAACTCATAACTGGTGGGAACTGATTTTCTCTAATTTTCCGAATGTAAGAAACAGGATTATTCTCAATTACAACTCTCCCAGAAGTTGAAATATTATTTCCTGTGAAAAATACACCATTTGAGGCAACTATTCCCTCGCATAGAAAATTACAACAACCATGGGGGAAATTTAATTCAAGATCATAAGAATTGCTTGTAGGTCGCCCTATTATACATTTCAGACCGTTATAAAGAAGTGATTGTTCCAGCAATCGTTCATAATTAAGAGTTGAAATTGCACCTTTCCATTTTGTTTTTTTAATTAAAGATGCTAATTTTACATAAAGATTATCTTTAGTTGCATTAAAATTGAAAAAATAAACTGCCATTTCTCTTTGAAGCGGTGCAAGTGCCATAGGATAGTGATTGCCAAGTTCCTCCATTCCTTTTTCAAAATCTGTTTTGAAAACATCAACAAGTTCTTTTGGAATTTGGTTCCAATATTTTCCAAATTTTCTCAATTCGTCAAATAGATTAGCACCCAAAGGTGGAACATTCTTAGGTTGAGACCCATAGCTGGCTCCCGCACCAAATAATATTAAATCAGTCATATTCTACACCTCATAGATGGTTCTTTGCCAATTCGATCAGGTCAGTTGTCGTTTTCTCCCTGAGTTTGGTATCCTTGATTGTTTTCAGTAACCGAAGCTTGATTTTTGCCCTCATCTTTTTTTGGACGTCTTCCTTGAATTTCCAGTCAATGATTGCAAGATCACTCAATTCTTTAAGCAGATCCATAGCCAATTCCTTGATTTCAGGATCGAAAGATTCATTGTCTTTATTGATTACTGAGTTTAACTTTTGGTAGAAGGCGTATTCAGTCTCATCCATTCCAAGGGAGGAGGCAGTATCCCTTAAAGATTTCATTTCGAGGATCAATGGGGTGATCGCCTCTACGAATTCAGCATCACTTAACCTTTGCTGATTGTACTCTTGGATGATCTTTTCCAGTCTTTCACTCAGACTATCATAGAATTCAGGGTTCTTCTTGCGGTTCTCTGCGATTTCTTTCTTCAGGGCATGTTCAATCATCAGGGATCGTGCATGGGAGGTTTTTCCAACCTGTTTCAAATACGAATCGAAATTTTGCGAAAGGATTGAGACAGGAGGTACAATGAGCTGTACGCCTGTTGTTCGGACATGTTCATCGATCAACTGCTTGATCTTCTTTGCAATTGCAGTGAGATCGGTGGCGACTGCTGTTTTCCCAGTATGTTTCAGGTATTCCAGAAGCTTTACAGTGAAGACATAATCTGTCTTGTATTTATTGGCAATAGGGTCTGGCAATATGACATCGAGAGCCTTCTCGAATTCCTTTGCCCTAAGGATGAAGGTGTCAAGGGTTTCCTGGTCTTTTGAGACCGCATCGGCACAGGCGTCGATATCATCCCGGTCATTCACGCCTGCAAACATTCCCATAACATCAGCATGGGCATTTTCGAGGTTCTTGACCGCTTCAGAGAAGGGAATGAGTGCATTGGCAACGTCTTCCTCATCGAAGATGGCAAGAGCACGTTGAAGGAATTGGGAAATGCCCACATAATCAATGATCAGACCGTAGGACTTGTTTTTATACGGCCTATTGACCCTTGCGACGGCCTGCAGGAGATTGTGATCCTTGAGCACGTTGTCGAGATACATCACCTGCTCGATTGGTGCATCAAAACCTGTGAGCAACATGTCAACCACAATCAATATCGACAGAGGGTCATCAGGGTTCTTGAAACGGGCAATCAGCTCGTCCTGATCCTCCTTTGTGGTCTTGTACTTCAACAAATCGCCAGTATCGTTGGGAGTGCTTGAATAGACCACTGCACATTCTATATTGTGCTTATCCCTGATGATTCCATCCAGCATTTTCTTGTATCGGACTGCTGTCAGCCGATCAATAGCCACAATCTGAGCCTTGAAGCCATTTACATGGATGTGTTCCCTGAAATGCCGATACAGATCCACAGCTACTTGCTTGATCCTTGACTCCGCGCCGAGAACATTTCGCAGGGTCGCATACCTCCTCTTGATCCTTGCCTGATCCTCTTCAGAGTAATCCTCAATCTCAAGTTCCAGCATCATGTCCAGCGTGTCCTTCTCGACATGCAATTTGGGGAGACGGCTCTCATAGAAAATTGGCACTGTAGTACCATCCTCCACAGATTGGTCTATGGAATACTTGTCAATATATGAACCGAATGTGGATGTGGTAATGTTCTGCTTTTTAATCAGGGGAGTTCCTGTAAATGCTATGAAAGTCGCATTCGGCATGGCAGTCCTCATATTGAGCGCAAGAGTCCTATATTGGGTTCTATGCCCCTCATCCACAAGGACGATAATATTTTCGGATGTTGTCAATTGCGGATACACTTTAGCCCTGTTGCTCTCTTGGAACTTGTGGATTGTTGTAAGTAGGGTCTGCCCATGAACCCTGCCTATCTGTGCAACCAACTCCTTTAGATGCCTGCTACTTGTGGCAGAGATGGGGCTTGGAAAATTGCAGCGCTGGAAGGTGCCAGTTATCTGCCTGTCGAGATCAATCCTGTCGGTGACTATTATGACAGTC
>WAKA01000087.1 GCA_015523565.1 Candidatus Heimdallarchaeota archaeon
CTGGAGCCTATCCAGGAGAGTTGACCTTGGGAGGATAAAACCTCCCAAGAGGTCAAAAAACCCCCTGTGGAGGGGGCATATGATGGGGCAATTGCCCCATGTCCCATTCGGCACTCGATAAACTCGAGTGCAATCCACCTGTGGGGGTGGGAGAAGGGAGAAGACAGATCAGACCAGGTTGGTCTCCCAACCTGGTCAAATCCATTTATTCGGGCAAAGCCCGAATATATTTTAAAACCGTGACCACATATACGGGTCACGAGTACAACCTCCCCCTTTTGGGGGGAGGGAGGTATTAGCTTAATCCTTGAGTTTAGCATAACATATAATTCTCATGGGTTCTAAAAAATACAAAATAGTAAGGAAATAATTGAGAGACAATGCGTAAAAATCAGGCATGCGGCGATGCCCTCTCTGGATAATATTAGAGGCTTAAGGACAGATCCTTGTCGGCAGTTTTTTTCTTTTTCTTCCTGCCTGTCTTTTTGGGAGTGGTCGGATCTCCTTGAGGGAGCATGGTAGCATATTTTCTGCCATCCTGCCGCATTTTGTTGAGCTTTTCTTCATCCCTCATCACAGATATTGAGTTTGAAAATACTTTGACAGAGGTCAAGGTTATTTCATGAGGGGAAGATTCAAGGGAATACCTGATCAAGCCCTTGGCAGCTTCAATCAGTTCTCTCCCAACAAGCCCTGGTTTTTCTTTCACCAATGCGTCAGCGATTGATTCTATGGATGGGGACACATTCACGATTATACCGATCCGTTCGAGATTGGACAGTTCACGCGTGATCACCCCTTGGATCATTACCGAAAGGCTTTCTGGAGGCAGTTGGTCGAAATAAAGCCTCATAGACAGCCTGGACATCATTGCAGGATCGATCTTTGCAGGGTCATTACTGGCGGCAATTACGATGATTTTTCCTTTAATGCTTTCATCGCCTAAGAATGCAAGGATTTTACCGAACATTCTTTTTGACACACCAGAATCGCCGCCACCGTCACGAGAGCCGACAGTGGCATCGATTTCATCAATGAACAGGACGACTTTTCCGATTGCCCGGACAATCTCTATGAACTCGTCAGTGTTTGCTTCTGTTTCACCGACAATACCACCAAACAGACGCCCCACATTTAGGGAGACGTAAGTATAGCCGAGTGGTTTCAGTTCATATCCAACAGCCTGGGCAGAAAATGATTTTCCAGACCCAGGCGGTCCGAGCATCATGAACCCAAGGGGGGCAAGGGAATATGCGCCTGCTTTCAAGGGGGCAATGATGTGTTGCCTGATGACCGATTTGTTGAATTCGTGTCCTGCAACACTATCCAGACCATACCCTGGCTCAATTATTTCGAGGTACGGTCTTCCTTCAAGGAGTCTTTTTCGACCTAGCTCAAACTCAGAGGGATAAAGGATTATCAGATCCTCTTTTTTATTTGAGACTAGAATATCTTTATTTTTTATGAGCATTCTGACAAGGTTGTCAATCTCTTGCGTAGAAAGACCAGCAAGGGAAGAGGCATATGCCTCAATTGTAGTCAATGACTTTTCCCCGATCAAGTACACATCCACATTTTTTTGGATGTATTCTTCGAATATGGATGAAATAACACCAGAGATCAGGTTTTGACTCGGTCGGGGAGAGTTGATGACAACTGCATGCTCGATTGATTTCAACTCATCAGGGATTTTTCCTTGTGAATAGATGTACAAGTTAGATCTCCCGATGATGTGGTTTTCATCAAATGCATAGTTGAGAGCTTGCATTTGTTTTGGGGTGAGAACACCATCAAGGATATCGTTCAACACATTTTGAACGATTTTTGCCAGCTCAACCTGTTCTGGCTTGTTGTCATCATAGATCCTTGTTGCAAGAACCCCCATTTTCACGGGAAAATTGTTGGAGATGCGCCGATATGAAAGGCTCATCCGTAACAGGTTCATGAAAGGGGGAGATTCTGAAAATACTGTCCTTGAAGTTACAGGATCCATTGTAATCATAAGTGGGATGGATCCTGCGATGGACAGGATTCTCCTTGCGACATCATTTATCGGGACAGGATTGGATGCCCTGAGTCCTTGAAACAGGATCTGGACATATTGTTCCATGAGGGTTTTGAATACATCTATGAAGTCAGAATATGAGTTCCTGCCTTGAATGAATTCAGAATAGTTGAATTCACGGGGGAGGTTCATATCTGGAGAAACAACGCCCATTTCTGTCAATTCATCAAATATTTTGACAATTAACATTTTTGGGTGCATTTCCTCAAGGAATACCCTCCAGATATACGGAAGTTCAGGGAATACTTGTCCCTTGAACAGGTATATCATGAGTGCATGGACAAAATGCCCTCTATAAAGTTCCAACTCGGATACGTAACGAGAGGTCACGTGAATTTCCCGTGGGAAATCTGCGATGGTCAGCCCCAATTCTGCGTTCAGGTTGACAATTCCTTGGAAGAACCAAAGTTCATTGTACATCCCGTTTGCAAAATGGGGGATGGTTTTTTGGAACATAACATCGGCATCTGCCCCTTCAATGACAACAAGAGGGGTTTCAATAGCTTTGGGAACTACATTTCGGACTGTGTTGAAGAAATGAGATTCCCAATCTTGAGATGTTCTCTGAATGATACTATCCAATTCCTGGATAGATACAAGAGAGGGAGACTTAGGTTCAGTCATACAACCCTTCATTGAAAAAACAAGTATTAAATGGCATGTTTCGGGAATTATCAGATATGCCAGGATACACCATACTCAAAACAGGCATCAATATATATTAAAAAAAGGGTTGTGAATAAGAATTATGGACAAGCTCCCAAAAAAATTGACAATGAACATAGATGAACAATTCATCAGGAAATTAGATGTTTTGCAACAAATTACAGGAATTAAAACAAGAACAGACCTAATACGGTTTGCAGTGTTCTTTACTGCGGACAATTATTCGTCATTTCAGAAAGAAAGTAAGGAATCAAGAGAAGAAGAAGGATGAACTTGAACAAAAAAAAACAAGGATAAAATGCGAAAGAAATGCGAAAGGAATATCCAAGAACTACTCCAAAAGATTAGCTCAGGATTACTCTTTGAGAGAGAGGGTCAGTCCGACAGTAGAACGACTAGGGCGTTTTTCCGCAAGGTCAGATCTATCAAGAGACATATCCAAGTTTATATCTGGAACGACATCTGGGATTTCGAGTTTGCCAGACAATTGTTCGAGACCCAAATCCAGTTCTTGGACGAGATTGTCCAAGTATTTTTGTAATGAGTCATGATTTTCAGGAATTGTAATCCCTGAGAGGTCTGGCTTCTCATCGACTGCCGTGAACAATTCAGACAGTTCCCGAACCTTGTTCTTGATTTTTTCCGTTCCCGAATATGGGAAGGCATCAAGCGTCTCCATAAGGAGGTCAAGGTAAGAGAGCCGTTCATCATCAACTTGGAAATAAAGGGATGAAAAACCCTTTTTGTTGAAATTCCCGCCAGAATTGGCGGCTTTCTTGATCTTCTCAGTTACCTGGGCTATACGTCCGACAATATTTTTGACGGTATTGGAGAAGAGTTCAGATTGGATCTTTTGGAATGTTTCCTTTCTCCGATTAATTTCTTCTTCCATGGATTGCACAAAATCATTATCGATTCGTGCAATCTCTTGTTCAAATTCTTGTTTTTTGGAGAGATACCTCGAATCGATCTCTTGTTGGATATCCAATTCCAACCGGTTTTGAATGAGATCCCATGAAGGGAGCATTTTATAATTTATTTTTAACTGGTAGGAGTATTCTGGAAGTTTCTCAGGGATTTGCTTGCTGAAATCGCGAGAAGCACGGAAAACCTCCCGGTTCAATGCATTAAACCCTTCCTTGTTTATAGGATAGTAAATTACATACCGACCACCCTTTCCAATCCAAGGCAGTACGGTACATCCTTCCAAAAACTCGTGGGCTTCAGGAGGTATCAGATCTTCCAGCATATGGCTCAATAGCCGGTACAGGTCAGAGATCTGTTGAGGTACACTTTTCGATTGGTCTGATTGGGATGATGAATCGTTATTCTTGGGGATTGAATATTTGAATAGTCGGTTGTCAAAACTATCAAGGATTTTGAATAAATCTTGGTTTTGCATTTGACTACATACAATTCTTTCCACACCGAATGGCTCATATTTTTCCAAGGACATACAGGCAGTATATCTGATATAAGCGTCTTCGGCAATAGTGTATTCATCAGCCCAAACTTCGAACAATTCTTCCCTGTATTTTTTATATTCCGCCAATTTTCGGGACAAGTATGCCCTGACTCCCTTTTCCTGGGATTGGAGGAAATAAGAACCAACAGGGATATTCATAATTGGATGAGAGATGCCCATCACACAATTTCTCTTCAACCAGTTTCTGATTGACGAGATTATTTGTTTCAGGGCTATTGTTTGACGTCGGGCGACAATCAATTCTTTTTTGGTTGTCCGAGAGTTGATCACCCTACCACCAGGTGTTTCCAACGGAATGGAATTGATCAGGTGGTAAATCTGATGGACATTTACGGTGAACGATTTTCCAGACAACATTTCGTAGAAACTGAGGGCATTTGCAACATCAGTCTCATTCGCTTCTTCGAATTGTCGTCCAAGAAGGTTTTGAAATACCTCTTCATCAGAGGGGGCTGTTTCTTCAACCATAGGTTTTTTTTCGGAAAATGGGTTAAAAATATTATGAATGCTGGACTAAATAGTATAGACCCTGAATAAAGCAGACAGATAAAAAAGAGAAACAAAGAAATGAAGAAACCATAGGAATCAATAATTAGAAATCAAATGAAAAATAAAAATAAAGGATCCAAGAGATAATTTATCCAAATATAATCTAAATCAACATCATAATTTTGATTGCAGTTGATGTTTTTCAGAGGTAGATATCTTTGCGGGGGATTGATTGACGGGAATGTGATATTCCACTTCAGACTTATCCATGTCAAAGTCAGGAGAGACAGTGGATAAGATATCTTTTGCAATTTCGTCCGCTATTTGTTTGGCAAGGACTGGATTTTTTGCCAGCTCCTTGTCAATGACTTTAATGGAGACTTTGTTCCCATCAATTTCCAATTCAATTTTCATAGGACTCTACCTCCTTTGGATCTTTTTTGGATCCTTGCGATATATTGTGGTGAGACATTGACGGTGATTTGTTTTTTGGCACCGATGTCTTTTTTCTGTACGACAGATCCAACATTCTTCTCTTGGATGCGTCTCAGAAGTTTTTTGCTGGTGTATTGGGAAACACCCATTTTTATAACATGATTGGTTCTGAGGTTGATATAAGAATAGATCGCATCCTCAATCGCTTGTCGAACAGGTTGGGTTGCAATTTCTGCAACAGCAACCCCATAGTCTGCACGGATGTCATATTCCTCGACACCCTCCTTAAGAGGGATATCAACAATCAGTTTTTGCGATGGTTTCCCTCTCAATTTAACGGATAGGAATATTTGCAAATTCCGTGCGGTATTTTTATCCCAAGTATAAAACTTGGGAATCACAGAGATTGATTCAATCTCTGGTGTTTTGATCTTATTGAACTCATTTTGGAGAAATTCAAAGAATTTCTCTTTATTGAATTCGCCAGAAGATATTGCATCCAGATCATTTGCAAGTAAATGAAACGGGATGGATGCAGCAGTCTTTACTTTGACAAGAAAGCAAACCATGATTGCCCATGGGATGTTTTTTGTGATAAATATCTCGTTTGTAGAATTAATTGGAGATATTAAAGGACAAATATTTTGATTAAATCGAGTGTCAAGGATCCGTTCAATAAAAACCAATATTGGATATGATGTGGGAGGATTAAATATTTATGTTTGAAAAAAGGATTGATGCATAATTTCATAGATGACCTTACCAGATATAATAATCATCAGTCCCATCTATGACATAAGCCACATAATCATCCAGATGAGACTTGAGAAGGACAGGAATGAGACATATTCCTTCAATAAAATCAAGAGAAGGAGCATTATTTGACGCAAATATGACTCCAAATTTCGGGTCTGGCACTGGATGAAATGGTAAAGGGATCTTATTTTCCGTAAATAAACGGACAACATCTTTTAAAAAGAATGCAGGTCCCAGAGATGTCGGGATACAAAACAATAAGGAATCCCAAATATCTATTGGATGAAGTAAAAGATCCCAGACATGCCGTATTTTAATATGAGACAATATTTTTTCATCTGTGAATGACATAATTGAGATAAGTGATTGAAAATAAAATACATATCGAGAGAAGATTTATGTTTAAGAAAAGGATAATTGATTGATTTAAAGGATATATT
>WAKA01000088.1 GCA_015523565.1 Candidatus Heimdallarchaeota archaeon
AGATACCACCCGCAAGAACTGAAAATGACCTCATCGACAGAACAACCAAGCCCCAAACCACAACACCCGTAATTATCGTGGGAATGGAGACCATCGTGTCTATCCCGATACGCAACAGGTCATTCAATCGACCCTTGCCAAAATATTCCAGATACACACCAACAGATATGCCCAACGGAACCCCCAGCAATGCCCCCAAGATTGTCACTTGGAGTGTCCCGATCAATGCATGCATGATGCCTGTCCGCGGATTCAAGGGGGAACCTCCATCACGTATCAGAACCTCAAATGAAAAGGCACGAAGACCATTCGAAAAAACTTGGAGGACTACACTGACCAACGGAACCATGACCAAAAGAAAACAGAGAAAGGTCAGACCATTCATCAACACATTCACAAAACGCCTGTACTTCCAAACCTTGTCGCTATCCTTCAACATGCCGTTTCACTCCTTACGCAACCTGTTCAAGACCACAATGCCCAACGTGTTGAACACAAAGGTAATCAAGAACAGAATCAACGCCAACTCAAATATCATTGAAAAATACAGTTGACCTGACGCCTCACTGAACTCGTTGGCGATAAGCGAACTGATCGTCTGACCTGAACTGAATATGTCAAACAAAGAACGCGGAGGATTGTTGTCGTTCCCTATGACCATCGTTACAGCCATGGTCTCACCCAACGCCCGACCCAGACCAAGCATCAACGCCACAAACATTGTCGATTTGGTCGTGCCGATTGTGACCTGCCGGCTGACCTCCCAACGAGTCGCCCCCAAACTGAACATCGCCTCCCTCAATGTCTGCGGAACAGTGTCAAAACCCTCTATGATTATGTTCATCAAGATAGGCGTGATCATGATCGCCAAAACCAAGCCTGCTGTGAAAAGGGAATAACCACTCGTTATGCGGACGCCAAATGAACCCAAAAACACAAACAACGTCCCCTTCAAAAACGGGATCAGCACAAAAATCCCCCAAAGACCATAGATCACACTCGGAATTGCCGCCAGAAGATCAACAAAAGTCCTCAACAACCGCTTGTAACGGACAGGCACAAACTCATAAATGTACACTGACGCCATCACACTCACAGGTAGGGCAATCAAGACCCCAATAACAGAAGTCATGATCGTCCCATAGATGAATGTCCAAATCCCATATGAATTCCCTACTGGATCCCAACGCTGATTCCCTACAACATCCAATCCAAACGCCCTGACCGCAGGTAAAGATTCTGAAATCAATGCCTCCAAATACAAAAACAGCATGAATATCGGAATACCAATTCCAACACCCATGACAATAACCTTGAACCAAACATCGCTTTGGGTCTTGCCCACAAAAGGCGAAGACTCCAAAGATGAATCACTTGATTCCCCTATCACTTCATTTAACCTCCAAATTTCCTTTCATTTTGAAAACCTCTTCTAATCGCCTTCATATCCCGGCAATAAAACAATTTAGCTCAAAAAATCAATTTTTAGTAAAATTCCCCCCACTTCCATCTCACGAGGAAGGAACAGCCAACGCCTCACCATTGAAGTTCAGCATGCCAATGCTCGCTTCATTCAAGCTGACAACTGAATCTGCCAATCCGACATAATACAACGGCTCCGCAAAGGATTGACCATCATGAACTGCCCACCATATGAAATCAACAAGGGCTTGTGCCGTTTCCTTGGTTGCAACGTTGTTCAAGTCCTTGTATACCAATAAGTATACAAAACTCACGATGGGATATGAGCCATTGCCACCTGCATTCACAATGCTTACATTCGCCCATGATGCATCACCTTTGGGAAGGCTTGCCGCCGCATTGGAAACTGCCGCCTTGATGCTCTTGGTTGAGGCTGTGACAAACTCACCAACCTGATTTTGTAACTGAACCATATTCAAATTGTTTGTCTTAGCATAAGACAGCTCAACATAGCCGATTGAATACTCATTGTCCTTTATCAGTTTGGTGACTCCTTCATTGCCCTTGCCACCTAAACCAACTGCCCAATCAATTGACTTACCCTTACCCTTCTCAGATTTCCACTGACTACTTACCGAAGATAAATAGTCTGTGAAAACATATGTTGTCCCAGATCCATCTGACCTGTGTGCCACAACAATGTCTTCATTTGGCAAGGAAACACCACTATTCAACAACGAAATGGCTGGATCATTCCATTTCGTAATATTGCCTAAAAATATCCTTGCAACCACCTCACCCGTCAGTTTCAAGTCACTGACACCAGGAATGTTGAAGGCAACAACAACTGCACCAACCGTTATGGGAATATGTACTACATTCTTTGCACTTGAAAACTCCTCCGAATTCATCGGCGCATCAGATGCCGCAAAATCAACCGTCTTGTTCAGTAGTTGACGAATCCCGCCACCACTGCCTATTGATGCATAATTCAACTCTACATCCGACGTGACGTTCGACGTGTAGTAATCTGCCCAAGTTGACATCAAGGGATTCACAAATGAAGAACCCGCACCATTCAATGTCACAACCTTGCCTGAAAACAAGGACGGCAATAGCAAAAGGGCAATAAGCCCAACAACCGCAATAATTCCTATCAACAGCTTTTTAGTTCCACTTTCCATAGGACTTCCAAATAAATCTTGAAACCGTTTGATTATATGAATTGTGAACAGAGTGAAAGGAGAAATAAGGAGATTGTGCCAATTTTGCATGGATAAACCACCATCCTTAAACCATTGAAAAAATCAAAAAAATCAGTGCCCCCACTGACAAGGAAAATCCAAAAAACAGGAACCGTGTCTTTGAGCATCACCCTTCCAAAAAAATGGATCAAGGCTTTTGACCTGAAACAAGGTGACGAGCTCCTGATAACCCAAAGTGAAAATGGAGATCTCATAATCCATGCACCCAAAAAAGAACAACAGGCAAAACCTGAAATGACCAAGACCATCCCCATCCACGAACTCCAAAATGAAAAACTAATGCAAACCCTCATTTCTGCCTACCTAAAAGGATACAAGAACATAAAAATAACCTCAGAGGATCCAATCCCATCAAAAACCCTCAGGAAAATTGAAAAAGCCGTCGAAAACTTTATCGGACTCGAACTCGTCGAAAGTACAAGGCATGAAATCCACATCCATGACCTTTCAAAACCAATCCTCAATGACATGAACAGGTTCATCAAAAGAATGAACAGAATCGTGCTTGAAATGTTGCATGACACAATCACAGGATTTGCATCCAAGGATGTCCAACTGCTCCAAGACGTCACACAACAGGAAAAATCTGTGGATAAACTATATTACCTCCTCTCAAGGCAATTACGGTCTTTCCTTCATGATTTGGCAATTCCTGACGAGGTCAGTTTCTCACTCAGCAACATCATTGACGTGGAAAGGATCATAAAACGACTTGAAGGACTTGCAGACCATTGCTTCAGGCTTGCAAAACTCACAATCGCAGATACAGAAAACAAAAGGATACCCGACGTCCCAAATGACCTATGGCAAACAGCATCAAATCTCGAAACCCTTTTCAGGGACACAATGAGGGCATTTTTCCTTAAAGACAGCCAATCGGCAAGCACTCTCATTGCAAAAAGCCATGAACATAGGGATTGGATATGGAACCAAATCATCTCATTCAACAAGGATAACATGTCCATCCTCTATAATTTCCTACGGTTGTTGGAACGTGTCACAAACTATATTGCCGACATAGGAGAGGCAACCATTAATGTTTTCTCATAAACATTCGGAAGTGCAAACATTTTTTTGAATGCAGAAACCCTTTGCCGTATGAAACTAAAAGAAGGAGAAAGTGCACCGGATTTCATGGTCGGCAAAACCAAATTGCATCAGATTCCAGGCAGGAAAATTGTATTTTTCTTTCCCAAAGCATTCACTCCGGGATGCACAAAGGAAGCTTGTGCCATTCAGGATACATTTGAAGACATAAAGGAATTGGGAATCAACACAGTTATTGGCGTTTCAATGGACGACCAAAAAACACTTGAAAAATTCAAAGAAAGTTATGGATTGGAATATACTTTTGTTTCTGATAAACAAGGTGAAATTTCGAAACAATATGGGGTCTATAAAAATTTCCTGCTGACGAAAATCTCAGATCGAGTAACATTCATCATAAATGAGGACAACAAAATCGAAAAACGTGTGGAACTTGGCATTACGGGGAGAAAATCAAAAGTAGGTCTTGAAAACCATGGCAAAGAAATTCTACAGC
>WAKA01000089.1 GCA_015523565.1 Candidatus Heimdallarchaeota archaeon
AATTTGTAGCGTTAATTATTTTACTGTTACTGACTACAGTATCTAGTGCTACTTTGAGCTACACTTATGTTAATCAAAGTATGGACAGTAATAATTTAAGTGACCAGCGATTTTCAGTTTCAAGAGAAACAAAAGAAAAGAGATCCTCTGTACAGATTTCAGCAAGTAAAGTTTTTAATACAACTCTTGAGATTGGAGGAGGTCCGACTACAGAAATTGCGAATAACGTCACCAGAGATCAAGCCCAAGCAAATGGATGGCCAGGAACGGGAACAGTTGATGATCCAATCATAATTTCAGGTTATTTATTTGAAAATTTTGGAGGCACAACTGCAATTTTAATTTTTAGAACCTCGCTTTACATAGTACTTGAAAATAATATAATAGATGTGGCAAATGGAGTGACAACAAATTTTGGGATTTACTCCAGCTTTGCATCCAATGTAAGAATTAGGAACAATGTAATAAGACTCAATTACACAAATACACAAGCAGGCATTTATATGGAAAAAATCAATGCAAGCAACATTGTAATTGAAGACAATGAAATAGTGGTTTCATCTTCGGCCATAAGTTTTTGGGAATTAAATGGTTTCGAAATCAGGAACAATTACATTGAATCATCAGGTGGCATTAGTGTCAGCAATGCATATGTTGCCCAAGATAATTCTACGAATTATATTTCTGGCAACGAAATGTACACAAAAGGCAATTCAATTAGCATCTATAATGATTGGAATAATTTTGACAATCGAACAACAATTGTAGAAAACAATCAACTGGAATCAAAAAATGGCAAGGGAATTTATTTCCAATTCAACTCTAACAATGAGATCAAAAATAATACCATTTCAGTATATAGAACCCATAATTCAATACATCTATCGAAATCATACAATAACATTGTTACCGATAATAATTTATTTGGAGGAGGGATGAGTTTTCCGTTTCCAAGTGATGAAACAAAATTACAGGATATTGTTGAGAATAATTTCCTAAATGGGATTGCAATTCTATATCTTGTTTATGGTAGTGGTTTTGTTGGAGGTCCTTTTAGCCAAGCATTTGTCTATTATTCAAATGATGTGACAATGACAATGGAATCGCGGACATGGACTGATGCAGTTCAAATAGCTTATAGTTTTGACGTGATGATTGAAGACAGTATTTTTATGGAAGTTGACCAAGCCATTGATATAAGAGATTCAGGCAATATAATGATCAGAAACAATACCTTTGACCATGTATACTCAGCAATTGACTGTTCAAATTGTTCAGAAGTCAATATTGTTTCAAATATGGTTGATTTTTCGGATTATGGCTTTAATCTTCACAAGGGAACAGATGTAAGTATAGAGAATAATTCATTTTTCTCATTAGATAGCAATGCAATTGATGCATATGACATTGATAATTTACAGATAATGAATAATTTCATAGATTCGATAGCTGATGATGATGGGATTTATATTTCAGATATAATAAATTCACAAGTCTCAAACAATATAATCATGAATGTAAGAAATGGGAACATGTTTGGCGCATACAATATAAGCCATACAGAAATAAGCAACAATCAGTTCCGAGATTCAGAATATAATGGGATTGCCATTAGTTCAAGTTCAAACACAACGATAGACAAGAACTTTTTTGTAGGAATGGGTTCAAATGGGATTAATTTTTATGACGTAAAAGACAGTGAAATAAGCAATAATTTCATTGACAAGATACAATATAGTGGATTAAGTTTATCTGATAGCGAAGATCTCAGCATTCATGATAACTTTTTGGGAGAAATCGAAGGAAATGCCATTTACAGTTATTCCAATGGATTACTGGGCAACATAAGCATTGCACATAATATCTTTTATAAGATTAGACATTATATTCTTCAATTGTATGGGGACGGTGGATATAATTTTACTGAAAATGATGTTTATACAAATGGAATAATACGCGATTATATGTTGATCGATACTCCAATACTGATTTTTGTAAATCATAATTATTGGTCTCACTTTAGTCAACCCGATTCTGATAACGACGGAATTGTAGACCAGATTTACAATGAAACAAGCATACAAGATTTTTATCCATCAACACATCCACTAAATCAATTTCCATCTGAAGTAACAATTAATTCTAATGATATAGTTTATGAAGTGGGAATGACAGGTAATTATATCCATTGGCAGATTAATGGGTTAGAAAAAGGAGTCTATAGTATTTACGATCCTTGGGGCTTATTGATTGAAGATCAATTATTTTATAATGGATCTATCTCATTAAACGTTGACGGGTTGGATATAGGAAGATATGTATTTACATTAGTGATTTTGGGACTTTTCAATGATTTTGTCGTTAATAGTGTTGTTGTGGAAGTTATAGACCACCCAACCTCCACTACAACCACAACACCTACAGAAACGATAACGGTAACGCAAACACATACAGTCCAGCATAGTATTACAATTACAACCAATGCTACCCTGACCAATTCCACATCTTCAAGTTCCACATCACAAGCAGGACTCCCATTCTTATATTATATGACCATTAGTCTCTCAATCGTTTTCATAATAAGGGTAATCAATCATAGGAAGAAAAATAAAAAAGTAAATTGGAAGACATAATTAATATTTTTTGACATAACTGACAAACCTAACGTATTTTCAAAAAAGTGAATAACAATATCACATACAAGGTAATGGAAAATATTAACAGAGATTCACTTAATGAAAAGAAACTGTATACAAAACCGACATACAAAGTGGAAAGTGAACGCCCCAAAGAAACAAAGACCCCCAATGCTCCAAGAGCCGCCCCCCTTTTTTCGAAAGGGGCAAGTTTTGTTGCACCCCTGTTTACCGCGGTGTAGGCAGTAAGCATCCCTGCGAAGAAGATTGTTTGCACACCTATCAAAAAGAAAAAGTTTGAAACAAATGTGCTTGAGGCAATTGCCATTGAAACAATAGTCAGACTTAGAAAAACCACATTTTGAAGGTTAAGATGGTCTGAAATTGAACCTAAATATGGTTTGAAAAAAATCAGGATCAGAGTTGAGATCAATGAAATTTCGGCAACAGTTCCTTTAGAATATCCATAAGATACAATAAGTGCTGGAAAAAAGACGATAAATCCAAATGAGGAAAAGGAGATAATGATTTGCAAAAGGTAGACATTTCTTAGAGATTTCATTTTGATCAGTTGGATCATTATGACAACCATATTCTTGAATGAATCCCAAAAATGCGAAAAATAATTGGTCGATAGATTTTCATGGTTTTTCGGCAAGGATTCAGGAAGGATGAATATTGCCAAGACCGTAAATAATGAACCAATCAATCCAACAATGAGAAAGACATTGTTCAATGTCAACTGCAATTGATCCAACAAATATGAGGCCAGAATAGAGGCACTGATAACCCCAATATCCCCAGCTTGGAATATTTTTCCATTTGATTTTCCATAAGAGGCGAGGTTCACATCGCCAATATAGGAAAATGTGGCAGGCCAAAAGCTACTCATTCCAATTGCAAAACAGATAACACTAAAAAGAGCTCCAATCCAATTTTTGGAGTAAGAAAGAAGGAAAATGGAAATAGTATAGAGGGAAATCCCCATCACAATGATAGGTTTTCTTCCTGTAACTTGAGAGAGGTTTCCCAAAGGAATCCTCAAAGGAATCTGAAGAAAATTCATTGACGATACAAGGACTGAGAGAATAATTGAAGAAAGCAATAGGTCTTTTTCAAAAAAAATGACAAGATATGTCCTATAAACGAAAGCCAAGAAATTTCCGAACAAAGTGACAATTCCCAATGATAGAATTGGCTGATGTTTCACAATGATTGATTTACAGGATGAATTAAAAGAATTGGAAATAGGTAATTTTGTGTGATCAGTGATTGTTGACTGCACGATGGAGTAACCAAGTCAATAAGAAACAAATTATTCCGAGAATTGTAAAGACAACATATCCTCTTGCATATCCAACAGTACCCATTTGATCAACAAAGAAACCAAGGATTGGAGGAATGACAAAACCACCAAATGCGCCAAGTCCGCCAACCCAGCCAGAGGTTCCACCAACCGCATCAGGTACTGCTTTCGGAACAAGCTTGAAAACGGCTGCATTCATAGCTCCCATTCCCAAAGCCAGTATAATCATTCCAACAATTGCCAATGAATAAGAAGAGGTATCAAAGATCAGAATAAGGGATCCAAGAATAAGGATGGCAATACCACCATACAATGTTTTGTAACCACCGATCTTGTCAGATAATTGACCAGTATAGACTCTCATAAGGGAACCAACAACAATGAATATCCCATTCAAAATAAGAGCCATCCCAAGTTTGACATCATCAAAAAGATTAATTGGACTTGGACTGAAGAGTTCGACCCAATAAGTCTTGAACCAAGTTCCAAGTGCGATGAAACCCCCGAATGAGGTGAAGTACAACCCAACAAGAGCCCAGGTTTCCCAATGGCGACCAGATGCCTTGAGGCTGTCAACCAATTTATATTTCGGGAAAAGCTCCTGACCATGCTTCCTTGCTATTTCCTCCGCCTTGGATTTTTCAACGCCTTGGTCTTTCAATTGGAAGGACCATGCATCTTTACCCATATAATAATAGATAACGGTTCCTATTATGAGAAGAACCAACCAAAGCAGATATGATTTGGCTACACCCATAGTGGCAAGGGATATTGCCATGATAAATGAGAAAATGCCTGGGGCAAGATTTCCAATTCCTGCATATTTTCCAAGAGCACTTCCCTGTTCAGATTGCTTGAACCAATAGGATACCTGACTTATTCCAACAGAGAATGTTGCAATTCCACATCCTGCCAAGAAACCAAAGAGAAGCAATAGAGGATAGGATGAATTGGTCAGTGAATTGTTTTCAAGACTGAGACCAAGGAAATAGAGACCAATCAATCCCACAATTGAAAGCAATAATAGGATCAAAATTGGCTTTCTTCCGCCGACTTCATCCGTCCATGCAGAAAATGGGATTCTCAGCAAGGATCCAGAAAGGTTTGGCATTGCAACCAATAGACCTGCAAGGAATCCAGAGAGTTGCAGAGCCGCCTTGAACTCAGGAGCTGTTGCACCCATGGCGACAACAGCCGCAAAGCCGATGAAAAAGCCGATTGTAGCACCCCAAAGTCCTTCTTGGGGAGTTCCACTTAATTTATAGTTTTCTTCTGCCATATTATTTCACCTTAAAAAAATTGATTGAACAATCATCTCAGGATTTTGATTTGTTCCAAATGACGATCTGAGGGGATCGCCATGCATACTTAATTGGGTAAAAGATGAGATGACCCAATCTAGTGAATGGGATAAGGGCGATTAGTACCATACCATTGACAAAATGAAGGTGCAGGAACCAATCATTTCCTGCAAAACCAGCAACAGCGGTATACTGTGGATTGAGTGTGACAATGGATCGAAGCCATGGAACCATGGTTGTAATGAACCATGAAGATCCGAATCGGTATTTGATCGCGATGGTAAGCCCAGTAGAAATTTGGGTAGTCAAATCACCAAGCACAATCCAGTCCAAGAGAGTTGTCGTAGCTCGAACCCTTGGATTTGTGATGCGGCGATAAATCAGGATGAGCATGCCGATAATGGAAAAAGCGGCAAGCAACCAGCCAGTGTATTCCCATATTGGTCGATTACTGTCAGTGACAAGTAAATTGAATAGGTCAGGGAATAAAATGCCTAAAATGTGCATTGTCAGTATCATGATTATTGAATAATGCCAGAAGTATGACCCGACCAGCAATGAGTTTTTATTGCCTAAAAACTCAGAGGATTGGCTGGAGAAGGTATACTTGTCATAGCTGATTCGATATATCCACCCTATGATTGCCAAGGTAATTGCAATATAAGGGAATATCACATAAAATAGAAAATCTACTGTCATTATTGTTCCTCCTTTTTCTTTCCTTTTCTGATCCATTGATCGATCTTGTTCTCTTTCTGGATGGGTGAGTCATGGACTGGGAGAACAAGGACATCATTGGAAATCTTTTCTTCACCTGTCAGGAAATTTAGCAGGGAAGAAATAAGCGAGTAATAGGCCAGTCCAGCACCAACAGAAAGGGGGCGATCTTCAGGTCTCACTTTTGTCCAGACAATACGTCTCAGGCAGGGGATCACAGCATCGTCGATCAATTCCCTAGCCAGTTCAGACTCTGGATTGTCAGCAATGAATTTTAAGATAACCCCCAAATGATCCGGAAGTTCACCAATTGGTTCAAAATTGAATTCACGGTATCTTTTTATCAATTCCACCAAAAATATGCTTCGCAAATAGCTTTCACCAAACAAATGGTAGCCTACATATGGAGCAATATGAAAATTCAGTTCAAAGATTTCGGTGTAGAATGACTGAAGTTCATCAAGGTCTTTGTCACGGATGAATTCCAGAAATGTTGAGAATTCCTCTTTTGAAGACCCTTCCAAATTGCCCATGCATCTTTCAGCCACTGCCAAATAATCCTGTTGTGGATAAAGGAAAAGAGTGTGAAATTGGTCAAGTACAGAAGACTTCTTAATTTTTGGCTGGGCTGAAATTGTCAACACATTACCACCTCCTTGAAGGTTCAGATTTCTTTCCAAACCCACCAGAAGTTTTTCTGACAAATGGGTCAATGACTGTTTCAATTTGGACTTCACGTGAAATTGGTGGGATAACAAATCTTTCTTCCATAGTTGGCAAGCTTGTCAATTGGAATATTGCTTCTGCTTCCTCGGCATTTGTTTTCCCAACACGGAAGGATTCTTCCACCTCTTCAGGGGTAATGTCCTTGAGTTCTTGTGATCTCTTATAGATACGAACAGCCATCAGTTTCCGGTAAACTTCCATTACCAAATCCTCATTTCCAGCACCGAAAAGTGAAGCCATGTATTTGATTGGCACACGTGCCTTTTCAATATCACTCATCTGTGGTTTGGAACTAAGATCGTCCGTAACCTGATCATAGACACCATTCCGTTTTTGACCAATGATTGGAAGCAAGGGGGGAACATAAAACAGCATTGGCAATGTCCGATACTCTGCATGCAACGGAAGGGCTATTTTCCATTGCTTGACAAACTTATAGACAGGTGAGTTCTGTGCTGCCTCAATCATGCCATAAGAAAGATTGTTTTTCTTTGCAGCTTCAATCACCTCTGGGTCAAAGGGATCCATTATCAGTTCGTTTCTCATCATTTCCACAAGATTTGCATCATCCACTGCGGCTATTTCAGGAACCTTATCTGCATCATACAACAATACACCCAAGTAACGAATTCTTCCGACACAGGAATGGAAGCAGGCAGGTGCCTGACCAGTTTCTAATCTTGGATAACAAAGCAGGCATTTTTCTGATTTGCCAGTACTCCAATTGTAATAGACTTTCTTGTAAGGACAACCTGAAATGCACATCCTCCAACCTTTACAATTGTCTTGGTTTATGAGGACAATTCCATCCTCACCTCTCTTATAGATTGCACCTTGAGGGCAAGCCGCGAGACAGGTGGGGTTGACGCAATGATTACAAATTCTTGGTAGGTAAAAGAAGACAAGTCTTTCAAGTTCATTCAGTTGTTCTTTTTCAAGGTCGGAAAGTCCCTCTAGATTGATATCGTTTTTGGCATAGATTTCAGAACCACCAAGGTCATCATCCCATGAGGGACCCGATTTTATATCGATATATTCACCAGTCACTCTTGAGATAGGTTTTGCCACAGGTTGATCCGATGAGATTCCTGCCTTGAACAAGTGTTCGTAGTCATAGGTCCATGGTTCATAGTAATCGTCCATTGTTGGCAGGTAAGGGTTTCCAAAAATGTTCTTGCCAAGGGATGCAAATTTTCCATTGACTTTCAGGATGACCTTGTCACCTTTCTTGACCCATCCGCCACCGTATTTTTCTTGATCTTCCCATTTCTTTGGGAATCCAGTTCCAGGTTTTGTTTCCACATTATTGAACCATGCATATTCAACACCTTTCCTATCAGTCCAGATGTTTTTGCATGAAATGCTGCATGTGTGGCATCCAATGCATTTGTCTAAGTGAAAAACCATTGCAATTTGTGCTCTTATGTCCATTATCATCACCACTCCAGTTTCTTTAATTTCTTCACAAGGACGAAGGTATCCCTATTGACACCCACAGGTCCCCAATAATTGAAGCCATAAGTCCATTGTGCATAGCCCCCTGCAAGCAAGAGAGGGTTCAATTTAATACGTGTCAAACTATTATGTCCACCGCCTCTTCGTCCACGTTCATTGGATTTCGGTACTGAAACAGTACGTTCGGGGGAATGGTAGATCCAACAGGTGCCACGTGGAATACGGGAACTGACAATGATACGGGTGACAACAACACCATTGTCATTGATCACCTCAACCCAATCATTGTCCTCAACGCCAATCTTTTTGGCATCATCAGGATGAATCCAAGCGGGATAGCAGCCACGACTGAGTTCTTGCATCCTCAGGTTGTCACCATAGGTAGAGTGAATGTGCCATTTACCATGTGGTGTAATATAGTTGAGCAGGACACTTTGATTTTTATCTGTACTGTCAACATCACCAGTGACAGATGGATCGAGTTTTGGCTTGAAGGTTGCAAACTGTTCACCAAAATCAATATACAATGGGTGATCAAGATAGAGGTGCTGCCTGCCTGTCAGGGTTCTCCATGGCACAAGCTTGTCAATGTTTTGTGAATAACCTGCATATGCCCTTCCTTCATTGACAATACCAGACCAGAAGGGAGAAGTCAGAACCCTGCGAGGTTGTTTTTTGAGATCTTCAAATGTGTATCTGACACCCCTGTTCTTTTCAGCAAGCTCTGCGAGGTTGGTCAATCCCGTCTTCTTCTCAAGATCCAAAAATGCACGGTAAGCAAGTTCACCATTTGTTTCAGGTGCAAGAGCCAATATTAGATTGATTGCATCCAAGGCATCCTCAAGTCTTGGATAGCGGTTACCACCCCATTCAATAGCCCTCAAATGCTTTGGATCAGGAGATCGTGTGGTAGGTTGACTTGCCAAGTAATCATAAATGTCCTCGATTGGGAATTGGATACCATGAGCTTTGAGCCCATTAGCCCTTGCCTTTGGTCCATAGGAGATAAATCTCTTGTATAAATCAACATAATTTCTCTCCGTTATGGCAAGCTTAAAGCCTGTTTTGCCAGGGATATATTCAACCTCATCATATTTCCAATCCCTGATTTCAGGTTGCATCATTTCATCAGGGGAATCATGGGCAAGCGGCTTAGTAACAATATCTTTGACAGGTTCAGGCAGGTATTCTTCTGCAAGCTCACTTACTTTTTTCGCAAACGATTTGAATATGTCCCAATCGGAACGGGCTTCCCAAGCTGGAGGGGTTGCTTGACCCAATGGGTGAACAAATGAATGCATATCTGTAGTATTGAGGTCATTCTTTTCATACCACATTGCAGTGGGCAAGACGATGTCTGAATAAAGTGCAGAAGTATCCATCCTGAAATTGATGTCAACAACAAGATCCATTTTTCCAGCAGGAGGATCACGGTATACAACATCCTGCAATTTATCCTTGGCTTTCTCTTCCTTGATGAGATTATCCTTTGTACCAAGATAATGTCTCAAAAAGAATTCATGCCCTTTTGCACTTGACATGAGTGCATTCCCCCTCCAAATGAAGAAGACACGAGGCCAGTTTTCTGGTGCATCTGGATCCTCAACTGAAAGCTTGAGCTCTCCCTTATTGATTTTCTCAGCCACAAATTTCTTGATATCATCATCGGAAGTGTATCCTGCCTCGTTTGCCTCTTGAATAATTTGGAGTGGGCTCTTGTTGAATTGAGGATAGAATGGCATCCAACCATTCCTGACTGCACGGGCAATGTGATCAGCCACATGACCCTTTGCATATTTAGCATCTCCAGGAACTGACGCATAATCCGTGAATTCACCCTCATACCTGAACTGATCTGAATGAATATAGTGCCAAATTGGAGTTTGTTGCACACGAGGTGGTGCAACCCAGTCTGTAGCCATTGCAACAGACAACCAAGATGTCATAAGTGTCAGTTTCTCCTGACCAACATAGTGATTAAGACCACCACCGTTTCTACCCACACAACCTGTAAGAATCAAGGCAGTGATGGGACCACGATACATGAGGCTATTGTAATACCAATGATTAACCCCTGCACCAGTGATAACCATGGATCTGCCTTCTGTCAATTCTGCATTAGTAGCAAATTCACGTGCAAACTTAACAACTGTGTCCTTTCCAATTCCTGTGAATTTTTCTTGCCAAGCAGGGGTATAAGCGATGTCCGCGTCGTCATATGATGAGGGATATTCTCCATCCAATCCTCTAGGTACACCAAAGTGACCAAACAAGAGATCCATTGAAGTGGTAACGTAAGCAGTCCCATTCTCTGTCTCAACTTTCTTGACAGGCACACCACGGACAATGGTTTTCTTTTCACCATATTCAGGGAATTCGACCATCAAGACTTCATCATGATCACCCAAAAGAGATAGTTGTGGATCAATGTCCTTCCCATTGACATCTTTCAGATTCAAGTTCCATTTACCCCTATCCTCCTTGGCATGCCTGAAACCCAATGTTCCAATGGGCAATACGATTTTCTTCTCTTTTTCATCAAATACAACAAGCTTCCAATCCCCGTTTTCAGCATCCTTGAATTCTTTCAATCGATTTGCCCTAAAGAACTGCCCAGGAGAGTAATTGTTTCCTTTCTTGACCAATTCAACCAAGAAAGGTGAATCACTGTATTTCTTCAAGTATTCTACAAAGTAAGGCACTTGTCGGTCGACGAAATATTCCTTGAGAATTACATGGTTTACAGCACACCACATTGCAGAATCCGTTCCTGCCTTTATTGGGATCCACCAATCAGAGAACTTAGCGGCCATGCTAAAGTCAGGTGCGATACAAACAAACTTTGCGCCGACATATTTTGCCTCTGAAATGAAGTGAACATCAGGAGTCCTTGTCATGCTAAGATTTGATCCCATTGAGACAATGTATCTTGCATTATACCAATCAGCACTTTCTGCAACATCAGTTTGTTCACCCCAAGTTTCGGGGAATGAATTTGGCAGGTCACAATACCAATCATAGAAACTTAGGTTAACCCCTCCCAACAATTGCAGGAATCTACTTCCACCACCATAGGAGAGATAGCTCATGGCTGGAATGGGTGAAAATCCAAAAATCCTGTCAGGACCATATTTTTTAATGGTGTAGATCAAGGACACAGCAATTATCTCAAGGGCTTCATCCCAGGATATCCTTTTGAAACCGCCCATCCCCCTTGCCTGCTGATAGGATTTCCGATTGTTTTCGTTTTCCACAATTGAAGCCCATGCGTCAATCAAGTCCTTATGTTGCTTCTTTGCATTTCGCCAAAGGTTAAACAAAGTTTTCCTGATGTAAGGATATTTTACACGCAATGGACTGTAGACATACCAAGATGCGGAAATACCTCTTTGACAACCTCTTGGTTCATAAGGTGGAAGATTGTCTTCCAATAGGGGATAATCGGTTGCCTGCAATTCCCATGTGATTATTCCATCTTTCACAAAGATATTCCACGAACAGCCACCAGTACAATTTACCCCATGGGTGGATCTGATGACTTTGTCATATTGCCACCTGTTTCTGTAGAATTCTTCCCATTGTCTGCTCTTTGGATTTAATAGGTCAGTTATCCAGTTTCCCATAATTTCACCTCAATAGTATTTACTGTTTTTCCATACCACAAAAGCGATGAAAGCAATAAATGCCCAGAAAAGTATAGGGGCAATTGGACTTTCATCTTGTGATGCCTGTCCTGATTCACCCAATTGAACTGTGGATTGGGCAGGTGTCTTGCTCGAATCGGCAATCTCAACAGTTAGGAGATTGGAACGCCATGTGTGATAAGTAAGTTCATCTGAACTTTCATGTGCTGCGAAAAAGAAACCATATGTATTTCCAACCTCCCAATTATGATCTTGCCCTGCTGTATCGGATGATTGAAGTGGAAAAATGATTTCAATTGTGGTTATCCCATTTTCTTCCTTTCCTGCACCTTGAATTGTGATTTGATCAGCATCTTCATTCGGCGCAACATTTCCGGTTGAGAAATAATCCTTTGAAATTAATTTCCCGTCCTTTACTGAAGAAATGATCATATCCGCCCCAGCCATTCCTTTTCCAGGTTCGTTCATTCCAAAACCAATCCAGCCAGAAAGTTGACCAGTCATAGCCAACGCAATGTGAGTATTGTTGTGACCCCATGAGACAGATAAAAACTTGGAACCATCACTAGCTGCCGTAACATCAAATGTTGTAGGATATTCATTCTCGCTGACAGTACCATCCAACACAAGATTAGAGAAATCCGAATAGTAAAGTGTTGTATCTGCGGCTTTCACAACCTGAAAGTGAAAAAGCAGAATTAACAATAAAACATATAGTTTTATTCGCATGAATTACTATACATCCCTCAGTAATTAAAAGTATTTGAGACCGAAAGGAAAGTAATTCACAATAAAAAATTTTTTTGGAAAAAAATCCGAAACTAGGGAGACAATCATGGATTTTTGAAAACAGGATATCAAAATGGTATTAGATACGAAAGAATAATTTGGCGGGAACATTAACAGATTGCTATATTTTTTTTCTGTAATATTC
>WAKA01000090.1 GCA_015523565.1 Candidatus Heimdallarchaeota archaeon
GGGGAGAGGGGCTTTCATGGGGTTTCGGGATTGTGCCATGTTTTTTTGGAGTTGTTGAAGGGCTTTGTGCCAGATGATTCTTGTGTAAGACCCTTGCTGTACTGGTTCGAGCCATCTTTTTCTCATTTGATGTACATTTGTCACATGGTCTACATTCTGGAATGGTCTGATTAGGTCTATGAACACGCCGTTGATTTTTATGAATTGGTCGCCATCCCTGATGTCAAGGTCTACAATAGGTACTTCAGTTATTTTTGTTGGTTGTCTCAACGCATATTGTGTATAGTCATTTGAGAGGAACTTGATACGATGAACTTTTTCGGCGAAGAGTTCATAATCTTGTTTTTGGATTTCCTTGATGAGTTCGTCCATGTCAAATTCATGGGTCATGTCATAATGGAGTGCTTCGATTTTCATTTTGGACAAGGTCCATCTGGTACGGTCATAGAGCATTCTTGCCTTTGCGGTTTTATGTGACAGGTGCACGAAGTTGTATATCCTAGTCAATTGGATGCCTTTGTCTTCAGTTGTCGGTTTGTCTTGGATGGAGCTTCCGAATACATGTGGGATTCTGCTTGAGAATATAATTTCATTGTAAGCGGAGGGTTTCAGGTATTTCCATTCCATCAATCGTTCAATGGCGATCCTGAAATGCCTTCCGCCACTTCCCATTATTCCCTTTACTGTTTTGAATGATTGGCCTGTTGCCTCAGATACCAAAATCCCGTTTTTCCCGAAAATCCTTTCTTGGAGCGATTGCTTGAGGTAGTTGACCACGGTTTCAGGCATTTCAGTTTCAAAGGTGATTGGGGGATTGGTGAAGTAGTAATCCAAGTTTTGTCTATTGAGAAGCTCAAAGAACTTGTTTAGTCTGTTCAGTTCTTCTTCGAGTCCATTTGTGGGTTGGATGAACCTGTTGATCTGCTTCTGTTTTTCCATCATTGCGATTTTCAGGGTTGCCAATTGGGTGATGAATTGCTTGTCTTGCAGCAGTTCCAATATTTCTTGTTCAGACCAGAGTACGGGGTTTAGGGGCATTTCTCTGTTGACTTCGATTTCAAATCCGAATTTGAGTTTTCCGTCAACAGTCCTTAGCAAAGGAATACGCTGATCCAAGATCAAGTGACCGGTGATGAAACCTATTTTGACAGGGATTTTCCGTTGTTTTACTTCGACGATTTGGTCAGTGCCATTTTCAATGTTGGAGTAGTCGAGCATGTACACCTTTCCAGAGAACAGGAATTCCTCAATTGCGGCTACGTCATTCAGATATACCTGTACATCAAGGAAGGAAGTGATTTGATCAAGCATAGAACTGTTCCAGAGCTTGGAATCAATAAGGTTCCTTAGTCGTTCTCCTGCGAGATGGTCTTTCAATATCCTGATTTTTTCGGGATCAGTTGATTTGAGGAAATTGTTTATCAGGTGTCTTTGATGGGTTAGGATTTCCGTATGCGAGGGATTTCCCTTGAGTGGATAATCAGCAAAAAATTTTGCAAAGTCAAGGAATTCCCTGATGAAATTTTCATCGAAATAGCGTCCATTGCCGATGAGGAAGTTAAATCTTGCGATGAATGACTTGTAATCGTCAGTGACCCTTGCCATGTTCAATTTTCCCATGTCAAAAAATTCCCTTGTTTTCCTGTCGATGAAGAGTTCATGGATTTTGGAATAGGAACCTGCGATGGAGGTCTTCATTTCAAAAAGTAAGATCCGTCTCTTTTCAGGCTCATTTTCAATGAAAGTGCGTATTTTCTTTATGGAGCCTGCATTTAGGGAGGGTATTTCATTTTTGAGCATTTTCAGAATGCAGTTCAGTCTTTTGGGGCTCAAGTTCATGACAGCAATGAAATCTGTACCCTGTGTGCTGTATTTCGTTGTGGTCAATGCCAGAATGTTCCAGCTTTTGGCGTAAACATAGACAATTCCGGTGATCTCATCCTCACTTAGGGATGAGGAACTATCCTCCTTTAGGGATGAAGGGCTGTCCAGGGATGTGGAGCTATTCCTGTTTAGGGATGATGGGATGTTTCCGTTATGATTTAGCCGTTCAAGCAATCTTGATCTTGTGGTTGTGGAATAATGGTCAATTGATGACAGGCCGATCTCTTCGAAATTTTCGAACATGACATCATTTGTGAACAGGAAGTCAGTTCCCTCCGCAATTCGTCTTGCCACAGTTTCCTTGCCGTAAACGACAGAGTTGACCAAAGAGAAGAGATAGTCAAGCTTATCGGCATTTTTCCCAATTATTCCCTGTGAAACGGGAAGGTTGTTCAGAAGTGTTGAGACATCCCCTACCTTTAGTTTCAACAGGTCAGAACGACTGTCAGGCAATATGGATGCAATGGGCTCAAATATCTCCCTGTAGTAAATCCCCAATACACGTTCATCGGCTGTTCCAAGAAACCTTTGGATTTTCCTGTTTCTTGAAAAGGCCTTGTAACCTTCTTCAGGGTTGGAACTGACGATCTCTTTCATCTTATAGACCAAACTGAGTATCTGCTTGTTCACCATGTCTTCCATTTTCAAGGTGTTTTCTTTCACCAATTCATCTGCCGTTTGCTCATCGAAAATGGTTGAAAGGTAATTCCAGACCTTTTTTTCGGGGAGTTGGGCAATGGGCTCTTGCATTGGTCTACTTCGTCAATCCCCCATGTATATTTTTAATATCCTGAAAACGACTAGAGATTTTGCCAGCTGCAAAAGAGATTCATCGGCATGCATTTCCTTTTGTCGGATATTTTTTGAATGAAATTTCCTTGAAATCATTTATGAAAAATCCAGTATTTCCAGATGTTTAGCTGTTGTTTAATTATTCTATGCCTTTGTCTCATTCAGCAGTTTCTTGGACCATAATCTGTACAAAGGTTCGAGGATTGCACGTATTCTCATTTGGTTTTCGTCAGTCATTTCAACGTGGGAGATGCGTTCAGGATCAATTTCAATGCCCAACTCGTCAAGATAAGAGAGAAAGAGATTCTTTATCTCTATGTGAATGGTTTTCAATATGTTTACTGCAACATCATCATTGTTAATTGCCACATATAAATTATCAAAACCGTCTTTGGAAAACGTGACCTTTATTGACTGGAATGTCATTTCCTCAATGTTTTGACCGATTGCGTCTGAAGAATAGCTGTTGATGGCACTCAAAAGCCCTGAAAAAAGCACTGAATTGACATTGATCGTGTCAATACCTTTTATCGGATATTCAAATAATGGAATTCCTGAATTTGAGATCACCAAGAACTTGAACGGCATTTACCCCACTCCAAAGAACCTGAAGAACCGCCTTCTACTCTGTTTGTTTCTCTTGAATTTTTGCAAAAGCCTCATTGAAAGGTGGTTTCCGACATCAGTCACCCGATGAGGGTAATATTCCTTGTATATGTCCAATATGGCATTGACCAATTGGGGCAGATTCTCCTCATTTAAATTTTCAGGATTTATCCCAATATTTTGACATGCCAATTCAACAGTATAGTATGCAGACATGCTAATTTTTTCTTCAAGAACTTCGACGACTCTATAGAATACCTGTTTTTTCAGTTCACTCATAATTTCATTCCTCCACACCTTCCTTGTAGGAGATAACATAGATGCATTCCACTTGTTCCAGCAATTCCTTGACTTTCTCTTGATCCAACCCGATGGCTTCAATCTCACTTTCATTCAAGACTGTCTTTCCGTTTCGTTTGCACCCCAGATGGATGTAATTCAGGACGTATTCCTCGTTGACTGTCAAGGATGAAACTATCATTTGCCTGAGTTGTTGTGCCACATAACAACCAAGATCAATGAATGCATTTTTTTCATCCTCCCTGATTTGGAAGTTATGTAGAATGGTCTTGACTTTTTGATCATCCCCTTGTGCCTCACCCATTGTTTTCATGAGATTGCCGAACGGGCACTTTTTGACTCCAATGAAATTAGTACCCACATTGTCAAAGTTGGTGACAACTTCCTTGTCGATGTAAAAGAGTGGTGAACTATGATTCTTGATGTCTTCCATTGCCTCATCCATGCTTTCATAGTCCTTGTGACCCATTCTTCCCACGATCTGTGAACCAATTTTCATGATTTCCTGCATGATTTGGTTATAGCTTTTACCTTCTTCTAGAAGACTTCTAAAATCCCCTATTTCGAATTCATCAATATTAGACATTTATGTTCCTCCTATCTCAATCATGTGCGGTTATTTAATCGTTTGTTAAAACGATATATTTTTTTACACTATTAGAATATTTAAATTTTTTGGGACGAATTTATTTAACTTTTACCAAATAAAAAATTATAACAAATAAAAATAATATTGAATTCAGGGATTTTATACCTTTATCTCATTCAGCAGTTTCTTGGACCATAATCTGTACAAAGGTTCGAGGATTGCACGTATTCTCATTTGGTTTTCGTCAGTTATTTCAACGTGGGAGATGCGTTCAGGATCAATTTCAATGCCCAACTCGTCAAGATAAGAGAGAAAGAGATTCTTTATCTCTATGTGAATGGTTTTCAGCGTGTTCATGGGAATATCGTCATTGCATATCACAACATACAGATTGTCAAAACCGTCTTTGGAAAACGTGACCTTTATTGACTGGAATGTCATTTCCTCAATGTTTTGACCGATTGCGTCTGAAGAATAGCTGTTGATGGCACTCAAAAGCCCTGAAAAAAGCACAGAATTGACATTGATTGTGTCAATGTTGTCTATGGGATACTCAAATATCGGGATACCAGAATTTGAGATCACCAAGAACTTGAACGGCATTTAATTCCCTCCGAAGAACCTGAAAAACCGTCTCCTCTTCTGTTTTTTTCCGTCGAATTTTTGCAAAAGCCTCATTGAAAGGTGATTTCCGACATCAGCCACCCGATGAGGGTAATACTCTTTGTATATGTCCAAAATGGCATTGACCAGTTGGGGAAGATTTTCTTCCTTCAATTCCTCAGGGGTTATTCCAATGTTCTGGCATGCCAATTCCACAGTATAGTATGCCGACATGCTGATTTTTTCTTCAAGAGCTTCAATAACCCTATAGAAAACCTGTTTTTTCAGTTCGCTCATTATTTCATTCCTCCATTCCTTCCTTGTAGGAAATAGCATAGACACATTCTACTTGTTCCAGCAATTCCTTGACTTTCTCTTGATCCAAACCTATGGCTTCAATCTCACTTTCATTCAAGACTGTCTTTCCATCCCGTTTGCATCCCAAATGGATGTAATTCAGGACGTATTCCCCGTTGACTGTCAAGGATGAAAGAATCATCTGCCTGAGCTGTTGAGCCACATAACAGCCAAGATCAATGAATGTGTTTTTTTCACCTTCCCTGATTTGGAAGTTATGTAGAATGGTCTTGACTTTTTGATCATTTCCTTGTGTTTCCCCCATTGTTTTCATGAGATTGCCGAACGGGCACTTTTTGACTCCAATGAAATTAGTACCCACATTGTCAAAGTTGGTGACAACTTCCTTGTCGATGTAAAAGAGTGGTGAACTATGATTCTTGATGTCTTCCATTGCCTCATCCATGCTTCCATAGTCTTTGTGACCTACCTTCTCAACAATCTTTGAGCCAACCTTCATGATTTCCTGCATGATTTGGTTATAGCTTTTACCTTCTTCAAGAAGACTTCTAAAATTCTCTATGCCAAACTCATCGATATTAGCCACAAAAATTCCTCCAATTGTAACATTCACAATGAGTAAGAGTAAATAACAATATCCTTTCAGAATATTAAAATTTTGCTGAACAAAAACCAGTTAAATGGCAATTAATGGATTATTTCCGAGAATATCACTCAATCAAAAGTTGTTTATATCTTGAATAAAAATTTCATAGTACACGAAACTAACCATTTGAATATTTTAAATGTGGAATACAATCACTTGGAAGCATAGATCATTCTTCAGACAGACATTGGATAAGTTCCTCCCTCTGTTCTTTGGACAGCTTCCGCAGGAAATCTTTGTCTTGGAACAGCCCCATGATTTGTGTGGGGGTTAGGGCAACTAGAGACGCAGATGGCAACGACTGAATCGGGATCTGCTCGGCAGTCAGCATCTGAACCTGCTCGGCAGTCAGCATCTGGATCTGCTCGTGAGACAGCATCTGAACCTGCTCGGCAGTCAGCATCTGGATCTGCTCGTGAGTCAGCATCTGGATCTGCTCGTGAGACAGCATCTGAACCTGCTCGGCAGTCAGCATCTGGATTTGTCTAGGAGTCAATCCTTTTAACTCCTTTTCAGTCAAAAATTGAACAAAATGGATTTTCTTGGTTTCTTCAAGGGACACTAAGCATTCTCCTACTCATTTTCAATGCTCATTAAATAGCGGATAAGTTCCTCTCTCTGTTCCTTAGACAGTTTCCGCAGGAAATCTTTGTCTCGGAACAGACCAATGACCTGTTCGGGGCTGAGTGCAGCCAATTGGTCATTGGTCAGGGATTTAATTTGTTCAGGTGTCAGACCGATCAGCTCATCTGGCGTCAGAAGCTTTACAAACTCTGAACCACCTGCTTTCAACCCCTCCCTTACAAACTCCTCTTCGGAATCATACTTCTCCTTTATTATCTCTCGGATCTCACTGACGACATCGGGCATTGTATCCTCTCTGAAATAGATTACCCATGCAGAGATAAATAGTTTTTCCATCGGGTGAAGGCTTTCATCTTCAAACATTCTTCGGAATCTAGAGGGCACCAGGTTATCTAGGAGCTGTTGCAGGTAATAAAATGCCTTGTGGTCGGACGGCAGGACATCCATGACAAGCTCCGGGAATTCGGGAAGGTACAGGGCTCGAAAATGCGGGGTTCTGCATATGAAAAGATCCATTTCCCTTGTTTCAGCGGTCACTGCAAAAATGCGGCATCGGCTCATTGCCATGGTCTTCAAATCAGATTTGTGTTTTTTGTTGTGCCTCACCGCCAAGCAGGTGTAGATATTGGATTGGTATATGGTATATCCTGTCGGCCAACGCTCCAGTTCTATGGGGATGACCAATCCGTCTTTCTTGAACATGGCGTCGGGTTCCTGCTTTGATATCGGGTCTATGAGCGACGCCTCCGTCCGTCCGACGACCTGCCAGCCCTCAAGTCCGAATGCCTTGTTGAAAGCTGGGGAAAACTCTTTTCTTAGTTCAAAAACAAACTGGAATGATGATTCAGAAGTGAAGTCCTTTACGACAGTCAACAATATTTCTTATAATGTTATCCATAAAAAACATGGTTGTTCATTTCGGTGTGCGGCAATTTCCATAACACATCCAAGGATGGATACTGGACCATCACATTTTGTCGAGGGATGAATATGCGGAATGAAAATAATCTTTTTTTTGGAGTTTTGAACCACATTTTCATTTGGAAAGTCAATTTGCAAAGAGACAAAACATATTTTTCCGTAACATTTCATGAAAATTACGGATTTGTTCACTTGTAAACCAAATTATTTTTGAACGCTGTTCAATATGATCGGTAATGTCTATTTGTTTTGTTAAAAAAGGGATTGCACTTGTGATTGCCGTTGGTTTGATTGCATCAGTTCAATTTATTGGAGGCGGGGGCAGGGCGGCGAAAATGGCAATGCAACAGGGATTTGTGGCAAGAAGCCAGAAAGGGCGAGTTAATCCGCAAACTGGACTGAACCAAGTTCAACAGGATTCCTTGCAAAGTCATAAGGAATATGTCAATGGGTTAATTAGCAAGATATGGAAAGAAAACTTTACGGATACATCAGCATTTGCAAAGGTAGCAGGGCAGACAATTTTCAGTGACCTGACTTCATTTGCATCAAGCTATGCGAGTGGGGGGGATGGATCTGTCGGCAACCCATATATCTTTGATGGGCTATTCATCAACGCATCGGTTACGGAAATGTATTTTGACTCAGTAACGGCATATTTTGTGCTCAGGAACAGTTTGGTTTTGGGAAAGATGACAATATCTGCATCTAATGTCAAAAGCATCACGAATACAGTTTTGTTCTCATCATCCTATGCCCTGCGGTTGTTGGGGGTACAGGACATGGAGATTTCAGGGAACACAATTGTGGCCAATGGAACGTCCTATGCAATAGCCATTTATGGAAGTAAAATTTTGGACATCAGGAACAATGTAATCTTAACTTCTGAAACTGCGGGAGCGGTAGTGCTTTCATCGGGAAGTTTTACGGTCATTAATGTAAATTTCACCCAAAACCAGTTCCAGACACTTAGTTCAGTAATTTATTCGACATCAGGATTTGGAGGGGACAATCGGCTGATTGGGAACATCTTCAATTCTTCCAGTACATCCACATTCATCACCATTCTGCCTAGAGGGAACATTGAGTTCAGCGACAATACAGTCATGGTTCATTATTCCCCGAACAAATGGGATGGAAACATCTTTTTCGGTGGGATAGGGGGAGGAACTGGAGATGTTTGGACAATCAGGAACAATACGGTTTCTGGATTGGAAGATGGGTTCTTTTTTTCTTCGCCAAAGGTGCTGGAATTAGAGAACAATACAATTCGTGAAAGCCTTCATGGGGTGAGATTTTATGATGGGAACAACCAGTCAAGAATTCATGGAAATATAATTGAAGACACACAAATCGGGTTTTACATCAGAATTTCAGACAACAATACCATCGATGGAAGTATTCTCCGTCGCGTTGGTTTTGGGGCAATTTTTGAATTTGCCACAGGCAATGTTTTGAATAATACGTACATTGAGGACTTTAATCTGCTGATGTATGACATCACTGCGAACAATCCTCCAAATCGGGACTTTAACACAAATACGGTTGGCAAGAAAGATGAAGGGATCAATGTCAAGACAGATGGGGATCTTGATGCCATGGTAACAACGGAGGGATTGCCAGGGAATGGTACACCTGATGACCCATACGTCATTTCTAAATTGACAATTGATGGGGGATTGGGATTGGCAATTACAACAAATTATACAATAAAACTGAAGGATCTTGTCATAAAAAATGTCTTTGCAGACATTGTCAAGCCTTTAAGCATTACCTCAGACAATGGCTTAATCCTTGAGAATGTGACAGTCATCAATGCGACAAACGGGATATTCTTGGATACGAAGGGATCCTTGGTAATCATCAACTCCAGCTTTTCTGGGTTCATGTATTTTTCGACGATCAAAAGTGGAAAGTCATCATTCATTGACGGGATTAGGTATACGGATTCAGAAGAGGGGCTTTCGCTTAGCTTGGAAAACTCTGTCTTCTCAAATTTCGAATTGAGAAATGTCTATGGCAGTCAGCAAATATACGTAAGTGGCACAAACCTGACCTTCACGGACGGAAGCATCACGGGTGGTACAAATGCCTTCAAGGTGTCAGGTTCCAGTAATGTAACAATTAAGCGAACAATAATTAATGGGACTGAAAAGCCTGTTTATGTTTCAGAGGTTTTTGGGTTCGTGTTCAAGGACAATTATGTGACATTATCGGAATATAAAGGGGTGGTGGAATATTCAGATAACATAAATGTTACTGGGAACATGTTCGTTGACAACAAGGACAGTGTGTTCTATATTGAGGTCAACTACTTGAACAAGCCATTCTCGATTTGGAACAATTATTTCATAAACAATAGTTGGGAAAAGGGAAGGGGGCATATTGAAACATATGATGAATTGGTTCTTACTGTTGACGGAGTTGGGAATTACTGGTCTGATCTTCGCGATGGGGAAACAGAATATTATGTGCAGGGATATGCCGATACAGCACCAATTCGACCTTCAATAGAGCCAGTGCAACGGGATGTTGAATACGACACCACAATTTCAATCAGTATGGCAAGTAAGTTTCCGGTTCCCTTGGATTCATGGGTCTTGTTCCAAAATGGGACGATGATACAGAACGGGACATGGAATACGGATGGAAACCAATTCACATTCAGCCCAATGAAATTGGGGAAATATGCCTTTGAAATTGGGGTTCGAGACAAAAACAATGTCAAAGGACTGAACACAAGCATTGTGATCAATGTTGTCGATACAACGGCACCAACAATCGTATCTGCTGGGAATGTCATCATCCATGAGGGAGAGACAGTGAATCCATTGGTTTGGCAAGTGAATGACTGGTTCCCGGATTCCTACGAGGTGCTGAAGAATAACACCTCCTTTGTGACAGGAACGTGGAGCTCTACAGAAAACATCACTCTTGACATTTCCGGATTGGGAATTGGAACATATAATTTCACCCTCATTGCAAAAGACAAGAGTGGAAACACGGGGGTTGATGAGATCATTGTCCAAGTCCTACCAATAACCTCGTCAAGTACCACGTCAAATACGAAAACAGAAACGCCTACAACGACGACATCCCTACCCAAAGTTTCTATGGACACCACCACCACCATTTCAAATAAGGGCAATGGAAAAGAAAAATCAACGAATGGACGGTTCCTGTTGTTTATTGTGATCATCATCAATATGCTTGCACTATATTTCGGGGCAAAGTCTTATTATGAATCACGTCATTGAGGATAGGTAGAGTTAAGGCATATCAAACAGAGAGAATGAAAAAAAGGATAGATAACAATCATAGGCAGATTTAATCATGACAAGAATTGAGAGATTAGGCAAATCACTACAAAGGAATATATATAATGACATGAGTTCTTTTTTTGTGGCATATGACCATTCAGACAAAAAATCTAAGTTGCTCGGATGTCTTCTTATCGGGGCACTTTCAATGCTGTATGCTGAGGTAGGGTCAGGAGCTTCTAACCTTTGGTTTTTAGACCCCTTTGGATGGTTGCTGACTTTCGTTCTTTATGCACTCCATACACTGTTTTATTTCAATATAGCAGTGAGATTACATAAAACTTCGATTCAGCACCTATATTTATTGGGAATGCTTTTTGCGCTTTATGAGGCCCCAATTACCCAAGTTTTATGGAGTGGATACATTGATCAAGGAAGTGCCATGTGGGGAACATTTTTGGGAGTGGCATGGGGAGAATTCCTGGTTCTTGTCTTCTTCTGGCATCCCGTAATGTCCTTCATCTTGCCAATTTTAACGTATGAGGTATTCATATTGGAAGGGAATGAGGAAGAAGGTCTAGGGGAAAATGTTCTTCCAACACATACTGAGTTTTTTGCAAGGCTTGCAAAAAAGAAAAAATGGCTGTTTTTCTTCACTATTCTCTTTACCCCCTTTCAACTGATTGGGTCAGGATTTGATATCGTCATTTCATTGATCTCCATTCTTGGAACCATCGCTCTCGCAATCCTCTTCAAGAAATCACTGTCTTGGTTGAAAAGGAGAAGAGGGATCAATCAAGCAGTAAGTTTGAAAGATATAACTCTTGGAAAGAGAGGAATGATAACTATAACACTGGTATTGATTTTCTGGGTCTATGGCTTTGGATCCTTTGCAATTTCAACGTTTGTTCCAGGAAGGTGGCCAAAATCCCTGCAACCCTACCTGACTATTGCATTGTTCGCATTGATCGTAATACTATTGTTTGTAACTTCCCCTACAGACCTCCAAAATGAAAAACATGAGGGAATGTCTGAACAAACGTCAGAACTTGAGTATCAAATCGACATGAGTGAACTTGCACAAATCGTGAAACGGATATGGATTGTCTGGATACTTTCAACCGTCGCCTTCGCCATCATTCCCCCTGCCGGATTGGTTGTAGGTTTCCTGATGTACTTGACGATGATACCCCTAGGAATAATTTTTTTTGGCAAAATCTTTCAATGGCTTCTCAAATCAAGATTATTAGCCCCATAACGTGGGAGAATAAGGAAAAACATGAGGATGACATGGAGAAAAACGCGGATTTGTTTTGTTGAAAGCCAGTGGGAAATAGCTAAAAAGTCCTTTACTACCTAAATATCTGTGAGAATTGCAATCATTGGCTCAAATCGCGGAAACGAGAAACTTAATGCCTTTGCTTTTGAGGCAGGACAAGCTCTTATGGATTGGGGACATACCATCATCAATGGAGGGATGGGCGGCATCATGGAAGCAAGTGCAAAAGGTGCAAGGACAAGTGTCTCTTTTGAGGAACATAGACTTATCGCAATCCTTCCCGTCAATGACCCAAGCAAAGGAAATCCATATTCAGGCGTGAAAATTGCAACCCATTTGGGAACTGGCCGAAACTACATGATCATACTCAATTCAAATGCCGTTCTTGCCATTGGAGGTGGTGCGGGTACTTTGAACGAGATTGCAACAGCATGGGAACTCAAACGACCCATTGCAGCGTTTGTCGGTGCGGGTGGATGGTCTGAGAGATTGGCAGGCACTTCCATTGATTCTAGACGATCCGACAGGATAAGCCCAGTCCATTCAATCAGTGAACTGGAGGATTGGCTTTCAAGTCTTGATGCAGAACAGTAGAAGCAATACAAAAAAGTGGACGTGAAAACCAAATTCAAGATTGGCTTTCACATAAATCCAAGATCCACTCAACCAAATTCAAGATGTGGGGGGAGGGAGGCAGCCACCCAAGAAAATCACGGATGGCTGCAATTTTTTATTAGGTTTCGATCAAAATAAATGTTTGTATTACCGAAATATTATCCGAGTTTGATTTTTACAGAAGACAGCCTCTGTACAGGAACCATTATCTTTTTACCCTTCGAACAGGGAAAAACGGCAGATTATGCTTCGTGTGAAAGTAGTTTCATCTTCACTTGCAAACCCTTGTGCTTGAAATTATAAAGTAACGGAAGGATTGAATCCATCTTTGCCTCCATTTCTTCGTCTTCACTTGAATTCAAGGCTTCAGTCAGTAAAACCTTAAATAGCGTGGTGAGGCATTTCCTATGATGAGTTTATTGGAAAGTCTTCGACAAGGAGATGAGGAGGCATTTTCAAGCCTAGAGGAAACAGAAGCGTCCGAAATCATTGAAAGCCTACCAGAACTGATTCAAGTGGCATTTGAACAGGAAGACAGGATGCGCTCGTTTGCCGTTTTCAGAAAGATACACGAGGTGCTCCAATCCAATCCACAGGAAATAGATAGACATTTTGGGACTATTGTGGATGCAATAGAACGGATTGTGGACATGAAACCCCCTGAAGATGACCTACTTCACAGTGCAGGCACGATGCTCTACACTCTCGTCGTCCAGAAATTTATTGTGGATCCAATGCTGGTTGACCAGCATGCAAGATTTCTATTGAAATTGATGTCTGCTGGCGGGACATTCGGTCAGTTGACTGTTTCGCCAATAAGCCAAGCCGCCCAGAACCGACCAAAAGTCATAGCACCATATGTAAGGGAACTGTTTGAAGCCATAAGGGCGGGAAATGATGTACTGATGGTTGCACTTTACGGGTTGTATCCACATAACAAGGAAGGATTTGAAGAGGAATTTCCAACCCTGATGGAGCTTTATAGATCGAAACCAGCACACAAGTCAATCACCCTGAAGATCATCGGGGACATTGCCGCATCCCGACCTGAATTGGTAAGGGATCATCTTGAAGAATTCCTTCCCGACCTGCAAGGTATGGGGACATCATATCAAGCCCTAGTTATCTTCACCGAGGTTGCAAAGGTTGATCCTGAGGCTGTTGAACCCTTTATTGACCAAATCTATGCAGAGGCAGAGAGCCAACCGCATATGGCATATTCAGTGCCCAACCTGCTCGGCTTGGTCGGACGGAAGATGAGAACTGAGGATATGCTTGAGAAGCTGATGGCATTGTCCAAGAAGGTTCCTGAGGAAGCCCTCCCCTTGGTGCTGGCAGAAGTCAGGAACCTCGGTGAGGTTGACACGTCCCTGTTGGATGAATATATGGATGAAATCAGGGCATTTGAATCACACCAACAAGAAGGCGTGCGTGACCAAGCAAGGATGATTGTTGACCTATATGAGGGTCGCTCATTGAGGACACTTGAACTTTCCATAGAGGAACAGAACCGCCGGATTGCAGAAGCTGTCAAGACTACGGAGGATCTCAGGAGGTATGTTGACGAGAACATCTCTGAGCTCAAGGATTTCATTGCCCAAATCAACAAGAAGCTTCCAATCCCCAAGCGGTTTTCCACAAGGGGGATGATAAGGAAGACCCTCGTCCTTGAGTTTGTATGTGAAGGTGATTCGCCAAACTGTCTGTTCCCTGATGACAGACCGTTCACAACTGAGACAAAGGACTGGAACAAATGGCTGAAAATAGCCTTTTCAGGAATAAAGCTGGGCAAAAGCCTGATCGTGCCCGCCAGCGGAGGTGACGCCATCAGTGCCGTAAAGGACGCATATGACGCCTATAAGGACAGATACGACAAGGATTTCCTGTCTTACATCAGGGAGCCATTCCTGACAAGTTCAGAACAGGACAACCTAGTGAACCAACTGCGTGATGCAAAATTCTTCAACGTGTTCAACTATGATGCACAGACTGCCAAATGGGTCTGCACCATGTGTGGATTATAATTTCAAGGTTGAGTCGTGTTTTTGTAAATAAGAAGTAAATTTTGGCGAATTAATATAATCTTCCAATTTCTTTTCAATACAACTGGTATTGTTACATTCATTTGAAATTGAATCATGAATTCCACAATAACCAAATATCATGGCCGACCACCTATAACGTTCTTTTCCCAAAGTTCCCCAAGAGTGTATGTTTCTAGCCAGTCCCTAAGTTGTTCTGTTTCCAACCGTTTTCCTTGTGAATGTCCCTTTTTGTATTCAACAACAACAATAGCATCCTCGCTGAAATAATCTAGGAGCCGAGGAGATTGTGTACAAAGAATAAATTGAATATCAGTTGACCGTTTCATAACCGCTTCCCAGAACAGTAACAGAGCCTTTGGGTGTAATCCCAATTCAGGTTCATCAATCAGGATCAGGCAAGGGTAATCTTCTTGGAAGATGGTGACAAGCAATCCAACCAGACGTTTGGTTCCGTTTGAAAGATCGACAAAATCAAAGATATGATCCGCATTTGTATGTCTCCATTCCAGTAACACCATGGAATTGTTCAATGGGTTTAATCGAAAATGGAATTCCTTGAAAAATGGCGCGGCAAGGTTGATGATTGTTTCGATCTGATAAAGCAGTTTTGGTTGGTTTTGTGCCAGGCGATACAGAACTGAAGAGAGATTTTCTCCATCCCCTTTCAGTACCCAATTGTCATGAACTGACGATGACTTTCCCAAAGGAGTGGTTGCACTCACATCAGAAAAATGGTATACATAGAGACGTTTTTGCTGTTCAAATACCTCTTTTAACCCCTCGTTCAACCAATTGAAGTCAAC
>WAKA01000091.1 GCA_015523565.1 Candidatus Heimdallarchaeota archaeon
ATGTTTCTCAATAAGATCCAAAAATTCTTTATAATATTTTGATTCATTTTTTTTTCGATCCAAAAACTCTTCTAAATCATCGATTGATTGAAGGTCCTCTTTCACTAATATAGATTTTAAAATTTTCAATTTATGAGAGGAAACCCCTAAATGATGCTGGAGGATTGCCCATTTGTATTTTTCATAATCTTGGCTATTTGAAAGAAGGGATTGGATTGACGTCAAGGTTTTCTTCTTCATTTATTTCTCAAAATCCTTTTTAAACTTTTATAATGCTCAAGAAATACATTAATAGGGATGAGATAATGAAATCGGATAAAATGCTGCATTTGGTGCCATCCTATTAACGAGACCATATATTTCCCTGACTGTTCTTCCTGAAGAAATCATATCATCTACAAATAACACTGTTTTCAGGTTTGGAAAAGAAAATATATTGTCTTTCAATGAGTACAATTTTTCATTTTCAGGCATTTCCCGACTAAATTGGTCAGATAATCTTTCAATGCATTTAGTAAGGTCTACATTTATATTATACAATTTTTTTATTCGGTTCCTCCAACCTATTAGTTTATCTCGTTTTTCTTTATAAGGGGGTGGAGAGACGATGCCAATTTCAGGTAGTAATTCAATCAATTCTTTATCAATTAGGTATTCCACATACCATTCCCCAAGAAGGTCAAATACCGAAACATTTCTTTTTTTATTCATTAGAATGAGTTGAGTAAGATAATCCTGTTCATGTTTTAGGTGTTTTTTTTGATAATAAACTCCCATTTCATAGGCATAAATTGTCCCACCATTATTGACAGAAATACGACGTTTTCTATTTTCAAATTCAATTTTAAATTTCTCCGTTCCATGATCGACAATCAGATACATGGAATTAGAATTATCAGTTTCAAGATAAATTTCAGCCTTAGAGTTAGCATTCCAATATTTTAGAAAATTACTCATTTATCATTTTACTCCTGATGAACCACTTCATTAATGGGTTGATTCTTCTAAGTCATCTATTCACGGATTTTCATAATAAATGTTATTGTAACCATAACAGATCTCTTATATGATAATGCAACAACCCCTGAGACCCTTGTTGAATTTTGCATTTGTAGTGCAATATCTTTATGGCACTTATAATTTTATATGCAATTATTGTACGGCGCTTCATTAATATCTATTTTGCTGAATATTGATGATAGTCTTTAATGGTATACCAATGCATATTCTGTACTGCTTGTACTGGAACAATAATTTTGTATTTATTTCCCCAATGCTCTGGGTCAATTTGCAAAAGGCCAGAATTTGTGTCCTGCACGTTTCTTCAGCAGTTCCATTTCGGAAAGTGTTTCCTTTTCATCGGTGGTGAGTTTGTCATTGTATTTTGTGATTAGTTTCAGGGCAGTGGGTTGGCGAAGGTCGACATAGAGGGTTTCACCAGGTTGAATTTGCCGACCAATGGTTGGTCCCTTGATGCTGACTGCAACCTGTTTTCCCTTGGTTGCTTTCTTGATGTTTTCATTGTTGTCCTTGATTTGGAGGATGCTTCCTACACGTTTGTTGTTTTCGTTGATCAAGATGTCTTTTGGTTCCAGTTCTCCAGCAAGTACCTCAACACCGACAACAGCAGGCTTGCTCTTGCGGAATATATACTCTGGCAGAATACGGATTTTGGTGGGTTTCTTGATTTCTCCCTCCTCTTCACGTTTGGCGATTGCCAGCATTTCGTTGAGCCAGTCGATATAACTGTCAAGGAGGTTATATACCACGTTGTCATGGAATACCTGAATCCCCTCTACATCGGCATATTCCTGCGCATCATCAGTGATTTTGACATTGAAGCAGAGGATGGCACCATATTCGGGTTTCTTGTTGGCAGTGACGACTGCATCAAGCACATCCCTTTTGGATACATCGCCAACGTCTGCTTTTCTTATGGGAATGCCGCGTTCCTTGATCATCCCAACCAATGCCTCTAGTGATCCCAAGGTGTCTGCCTTGACGACAATGCCTTCCTCATCGGTCTTGATCTGGAATTCCGCAAGTTCTTCCTCAACCATTTTTGAGAGACGCTTTGCGTCTTTCTTGTCAATGGCCACATACAGGGGTGCCCCTGCCATGGCATCTTCAAGTCCAGGACCAGTGATCTTGACACCTGCGGAAGCATGTACCTCTTCCACTTTCATGAAACGATCCCTTGGATCCCTCATTTCATCCAAGGGCTTAGGTTCCAGCATTGCCCTCATCTTTGTGACAATCGCACCGTTTCTTCCCCCTACAACAATGAGGTCATCGCTATAGATCGACCCATCAAATAATATGACATCCAATGTGGTTCCTAAACCTGTTTCCTCTTTAACTTCAAGTATTACACCTTTTCCAGGCTTGTCTGTAGTCTCCAATTTCTTCATGAGGAATTGTTGTGTCAGTCCTGCCAAGACAAGGAAGAGATCGGCAATTCCCTCGCCTGTTGCGGCAGAGGTGGGAATGATGGCAACTTTTTTGGTGAAGTTTTTGACACGGTCATATCTGTCAGATTCAAACCCAAGCTGTGAAAGTTCTCCCATCACCTCATAGATTTTTGTGTCAAGTGCCGCCTTTGCCACAGGAATCTGTTTTTGATAGCTTTTGACGAATGGCATGTCCTTGTTGCCTTTCCATCCTGAGAGCCGGTCAATCTTGTTTGCCGCAACAATGAATGGGACTTTTCTCCGTTTCAGTGTCTGGATGCTTTCATATGTTTGGGCTTGGAATCCAGATGTGAGATCCACGACAAGAATGGCTATATCCGCAACAGAGGCTCCCCTGCTCCTCAAGTTCATGAATGCCGCATGTCCAGGGGTGTCGACCATAAGTATCCCTGGGATTTTTAGCTTGATTTTGCCTTGATGAAGTTCATAACCTACCTGCTCAATTGTCTCCCTCGGAAAAAAGCTTGCGCCGATGTGCTGTGTAATTCCTTTTGCCTCTCTTGCCTGTACGGCAGTCTTTCTCACCTTATCCAACAATGATGTCTTTCCACTGTCTACATGCCCCATGATAACTCCTATGGGAGCCCTGATTCTTCCTTCCGGTTCTTCGGACAAATTTACTCACCAAATGCAATACGATTTTCGGGATTATATAACATAGGAAAGAGAACAGTTACATGGATAATGACCCTTTCCTGAAATCGTAAGGATCAATAAGGGCATTGACGAGTACAGGAGAATCTTTCATCAGTTTAAATCCATTGGTAAGCTTCTCTTCCAGTTCTTCATTTTCTGATACAAGAACCCCCTTTGCGCCGAGTCCCTCAACGCTTTTCTCGTAATGGGTCGGGAGAAGTTTGGTCGCTATATCGCTTCCCAACAGTTTCTCTTGATCCCGTGCAATTTGTGCCCATCTGGCATCATTGCCGATTAACCCAAACACGTTCATGCCATGCCTTACAAATGTGTCCCATTCTGCAATGGAATAGCCAAATGATCCATCCCCATAAATCAGGAATACATCCTTGTCCGGGAATACCGTCTTTGCGCCTATTGCAAAGCCTGCTCCTGCCCCCAATGTCCCGAATGCCCCTGGATCAAGCCAAGACAAAGGTGCACGCGGTTTTACGATATAAGAGAATGTTGCAATGAAATCCCCTCCATCTCCCACTAAAATGCTGTTGTCTGGGAGGAACTTGTCAAACACCCTACAGACCAGCAATGCATTTGTATTTTCTGTTGTCTGTTCCGACATTTCCAGAATTTGTTTGTTTCTTTCATTTTCCCTTTTCCTTAAGGAATCCAACCACTTTTCCTTCTTGGTCTCATTTGAAAGATAGCTGTTGTCACCCTTGAGCCTATGTGTCATTTCGTAAAGGCGGATTATAGCATCAACTGGATCCCCTTGGACAGTAAGATCAATTTTTCTGAGGTCTTTGTTAAGTTTCAGTTGTTTGGGATCCCGATTTATTGAGACAATTTTTGTGCTTTTACGGAAAAGCCGTCCATAATCCAACCTAAAGTCAAGAGGTACACCCAATAAGAGAACAACATCTGCTTCCTTTATTGCATCCCTCCTCTTATGGAAGAATTGGTACTCATAATTTGATCCAAGTAAGCCCCGTGCCATTCCAGACAGGTAGATTGGAACTTGGAATGATTTCAGGGCTTCAATTGCCTTTTTAAGATATTTATGGTTTTGCGTCAACTCGCTTCCCGCTATGATTAACGGTGTCTCTGCATCTGTCAGCAACGATGCGGCTTCCATCAAACGGGAAGTTGCCGCTTGCATTATTCGAGGTTCTTTGACAACAATATCTGGGGAATAGTTTGCCTTACCAAAAATTCCATTCAATTGTCTTTTGAGATACCACCTGATAAACTTGGAGGCAATGCTCTTTCCCTTGACCTTTTCTATACCATACATTTCCCTGACTAAATGTTCAGGGTAAAGCACATCAATTGGAACCTCAATGAAAACGGGTCCCGGCACATCACTTTGTGCTCTCCACATTGCCTCAGAAATTATATTAGGGATATCTTTCAATGACTTTATGGTAATCTGCCATTTCACAACGCTTTTCATCAACGCATGCTGGTCAATGTCTTGCAATGATCCCCTCCCTTTGAGCACAAGTGCAGTTGCTCCTCCAAAAAGCAGAACTGGGGAATGTGCCATTTGTGCATTTTTCAAAGCGGTAATTGTATTCGTCACACCAGGTCCTGCGGTGACAATTGCCACGCCTGGAACCCCTGAGAGACGGGCAGAAGCATCTGCGGCAAAAACTGCCGTCGCCTCATGGCGCACATCAATTACAGACATGCCCAATTTCTCACATCCCGTCAATATTGGCGAAATGTGACCTCCAATCAACGTAAAAACGTGCTTGACACCGTGTTTTTTCAATGCATATGCAATCAAGTCCCCCCCATGCTTCAACTCTGCCACAGCCTGAATAGAAGAAAGGGCTTTGTAAGGATTCCCGTTCTTCAATAGGTCATTAGACAAGATGAATGTACAAACTTACCGACTTTATAAAGTCAATCTTGAATTCATATATGTGAAATCCCAGTTGCAAACATTGCTTGATGAAGGAGAGGCAAACTACAACACCAGAAGGTTCAGGGATGCCGCGGCAACCTTTGAAAGATTGACACGCCTTGCAGTGCAGGAAAATGAATTTGAGGATGCAGTGTACTTTGCGTATCGTTCAATCTTGGCATGGTCATTGACTGACAAATATGATATGCTTGTCAATTCATGGATGTACCTCGGTGAACTGGCATACAAATACGCCGCAAAAACTGCAATAGAAAAATCTGAAGAAATAAAAGACCCAAACAAAAGAGTGAAGATGTTCGAAAAAGCAGTCCACATCCTCAAACATTTGGGGGACACTGAAAAAATCAAGGTTCTGCAAAAGGAAATGATCTCTGATCTGATTACACTCTCTGGAGAATTTGGAATTGATCCACTTGAACGTGAAATCAGGCTTAGAAAAGCAATGAAAATCCTTGAAGAGGGTGAAATCGGAGACCAAAAACTTTACAGCAGTCTTCTGGAAAGACTTGCAGAAACCCTGGAGGAAATTGGGGATTTGAAATCCAAGGACAAAAATTTCGGAGCAAGTGAAGTAGCCATCAAATACTTTGTTGAAAGCTTGCAAACCTATGAAAAGATTGGCAACAAGAAAAAAGTCAAACAGGTTTCAAAAAAGATCGAGTCTTTAAATACGGGTGAATTTTATTAATCAAACAGGGACTTCACGTAAAGGTTAAAAGAAAGACCACTCTATTTTTTTTAAAGAACTTCCTAGCAGGGAAATTACAAGGAGTTAATAACCGTGTTACATCAATTACATGTCTGGGATATTGCAACCAAATATGACGTCGCAGAGGGAGCACCAAACAGAACATTATTGTCCGCATTCTTGATTATGGGAAAGCAAAAATTCCGAAGGCTCCCAATTACCAAAATCGGAAAAATATATGGGATACTGACCGTCACCGACCTAATGAGGGCAGTCAAGGAAAAAGGACTTCCTGCCGCATTCAAGGAGAAAATACAGGACTACATGACACCAAATCCACAGACGATTGTCCTTGACAAATCTGTCGTTGACGCCACTAAATTGATGAGGAAAGGAAACTTTGGATCCCTGATTGTCGTCGGCAAAAGGCCTGACAGGCTTCAGGGAATTGTCACGGAAAGGGACATCCTCAAACACTGCCGGGACGAGAAATGGAAAGAGATACCCTTGGAAAGCTTCGGTAAAGATCTGCAAAAGGATATGCACAAAATCGAATCATCAGTACCATTGACAAATGTACTTGCCTTCATGGCTGACCACAAGGTCTTTAGGGTGCTCACAATTGATGAGAATGGAAATGTAGACGGCATCATCTCTGCCAATGACATCACGCATCTTATAGCGAAAGAAAGGGATGAGTTCACAATGAACCCTAACTTCCTTACAAGTCTTACGGCGCAGTTCCTTTCCACAAAAAACGTATTGACTCTTCCTGCTGAGACAAGCCTTTGGGATGCTGTTGAATTCATGACTAAGCACAATATCGGCGGCATACCTGTCACAAGCGGTGATGAGATAATCGGCATTTTCTCTGAAAGAGGTCTGACCCACTATATCGCAGACAATTATTGATGTCTAACCATCATGGCACTTATTGAAATCCAGAAACTTAGTCATTCAACCCATCATGGAGTTCGCCGACATATACTGCACGAGGGCGTATCAAACGGTTGTTTTCATACTGCTCCAATAAATGGGCAACCCAACCCGCCATTCTTGAGATTGCAAAAATTGATGAGAAGATTTCCGGCTTCAAGCCCACCCCATGCAAAATCAGCGCAGTATAGATTTCAACATTGGCACGGATGTTTCGTCCTGGCTTATACTCGTCGAAAAGCTTCTCTATCTTGTCAACCATCTCCATGACCAAGTTGTAAAATTCCTCATTTTCACCTTCATATAATTTTCTTGCCGCCTCCGAAAGAACCACTGAACGAGGGTCACGAACTTTGTAAACCCTGTGACCAAATCCCATAATGATTTCCTTGTTCTCAAATTTTGGACGCATGTATGATTCTATTCGATCCACTGTGCCTATTTCTTTCATCATTTCTAAGGCAGGTCCTGGGGCACCTCCGTGCTTGTCTCCCTTCAATGATCCTATTGCCCCTGTAATTGCTGATATGAAATCAGAATTCGTGGAAAGAATTGCACGTGCAGCAAAGGTTGAGGCATTGAACCCATGCTCACTGACTGTATTCATGTATACTTCCAATGCCTTGCTCCGTTTTTCTGAAGGAACACGCCCTTCGAGCATGTAAAGAAAGTTTGCTGCGTTTCCAAGCTCCGCACTTGGCTCAATCGGATCTTCTCCATCCATATACCTCCAAAAAGCCGCTAACATTGTTGGTGCCTTGGCAATCAATGCCAATCCCAAATCATAATTTTCCTCCAATGTCAAATTCGTGGAATTTGGAAATTCCAAGGACAATGATGAGATTCCCATGCGCAGCGCATCCATCGGTGAAACACGTGCATTGGCCGCTTGCCTCATCAACTCCATCGTAATTGCAGGGATCTTCCTGTTGTGGTATATCTTCTCTTTCAATGCTTTGAGTTCCTCATCATTTGGAAAACGACCTGTAAACAAGAGATGCAGCACTTCCTCATTCGATTTCTTGCCTGCAAATGATTCCAACGGATAACCACGTATCCACAATTTCCCTGCAGTTCCATCTATCTTGCTCATCCGGGTTTCTGCAACATTTACTCCCGCCAGCCCATGAAAAATTGTATCGCTATCAATAGTTGACATGATACCATAACTACATCAACACCATTTTTCAGGTTTTTCTTATGGATTCAGTATTATGAAAAACCAATGAAAACTAATGCAGGTTAGATCCACAATTGCCATCGGCAATCACATTAATTCTTTCGGTTGTTATCACAAAATAAATAACCAAGACAATCTCAATAAAGATTGAAACAAAGAGCTTGTAGTTCAGTGGAAGAATGTCGGTCTGCGGAACCGATGGTCGGGGGTTCAAATCCCCCCAAGCTCGTTACTGGATGTTGTTCTGACAACAAAGATTTCTAAAAATCAATAATGCGCATTATTTTGAAGGCAACTATTCAGCCATGTTCACTGTTACGGTCGGTCTTATATTACAAATGCGTTTTGTTATGAAAACTTACAGCCATCCAAATCAAGTTCAAGCTTATCATTGCTTGGGTTGTTGGGGTTGATTCCCTTACTGGATAGTTCAAATTGAACTTTTAATGATTGTACTTTGGTTTGATAGTTCATCCCTTTTGTGAATTCAATGTCCAAGAATTTACTCTATTTCAACTTTCAAATCGTATTCTGATCACAATCGCAAGAATAAGCTTGATAACATATCTCACTGCCATCCAAACGCCTACAAACAATCCTGCAAAGGTTACAATCGCCCCATAGATGTAGGTCAACAATTTAATGAACATTTTGACGGACATGAAGTCCTTTGCTGTCTGGTCAATCAGGAATTTTGTTGTTGGAGGTACAATGACAAAGTCCAAGGCAATCGTAATTATTGCAATCAAGTAGATTTGTGTTGCAATTATCTTCAAGATATGCCATCTGTTTCCTCCATTGGCCCTGATATTGACAAATTCCCTCTCTCTTTCAATGGTGTCCACAACAACAACATTGATGGAAAACAATCCCAAGACTATAAAGCCGATGAATACGACTGTCAAAATAAATCCCAGCATGGCCTCCAACAAGTAATTTATGGATTCTTTTGACTTGTGCTTGCTCAGGACGGATTGAACTCCAATAGGTAAATTCAAGAGATCATCTGTCAATTTTTCTTCATTCTTGTCTGCTTTAAGCAGATAGGTTCTTGATCCCCCGTCGAGTCCCATAAGTGACTTTGCTTCATCCAAATGCATGAAAACACTGATATCCAGCAATTCTTCAGTTATCCCTGAAACCTCAAACTTGTGTTCAACCATTGTCAGGTTCCTGTAATTGAAAAGTGCAAGTGTTATCTTATCTCCCACATTAACCCCCAATCTTTCTGCCAATACTTTTCCTATGGTTATCTTTCCCTTTTCCAAACTTCCCTTAAAAAAGTTGAACTTACGAAGTTTTGTATTTTCCTTATACGCCTCAAATATTGCAGATTCATTTTTCCCGTTAAACCTAAGAATTGTTTCCTCTTTCAGTGCCTGCTCTACATATATTGAACTGTCATAATTCTTGATGACATCCTTGAAATGACTTTCATTTATTGGATTGACCAAAGTCACCTCATAATCATATTTCACATTGTAGGTGTAGAAATCATCAATCTGTTTGAACATTGAATCCATAAATCCAAGAGCGGACAATGCCAACAGACTTGCAATGGAAATTGTAATTGCGGTCGCGATTGTTCTTTTCCTTCTATAGAGGACATGTCTGATTGGGATGCGCATCAAGTAGTTTTTACTTATTCTGTTCGTTATCAATTTGTCTAGTGAAAACCTTCCAGAAATATTGAATGGTATGGATCTATCCTCAAGTGCTTCGACGGGTTTCATTCTGGTTATTCCCCGTGTTGCAGTCAAGGATGCAAAAAGGGTGACTGCCAAGGCTATGATTAGTGGTTCTTCAAAGGGAGTGAGATTGAACTTAATAATTAATTTAGGTAGGCCCACGACGTCATTGTACACTGATGTAAATTGATATGTTGTAACATAACCCAATGGAATGCTGAACAAAATTCCCAATCCTGTCATTATAATGGCCATTTCCATATAATGCACCATGATTTTCCTTTTATCTGACCCCAATGCCAAGAAAAGTCCAATCATTTGCTTCTGGGACTTGACTATCTTGGTAATGGTGTCATAGATGACCGCTGCGGCAACGAATAGGACAACAATTCCTATTGCAATGGCAGAATCCTCCAATGCATTGACATCCGTTTCCATTGTTCTGTAGTCTGCTTCTTCTGTTCCCGCAATAACATTCGCTGGTACACCATTTTTATCCAAGAACTTTATCAATCGACTCTTGAACACATCCTTGTCTTCCCCCTCTTTGACTGTGACAACCGCCTCATTTACCAATCCCTTTTTTGCAAATATTGACTGTACCATTCCAAGATCCATCCAGATTGCCGCAAAAGTTCCCTTTTCTGGAATGCCTGTAACAGGATTGACATCATATTTGTATTCTGGAGAAAAAACAATGCCCACGACTTTCAATGAAATTGATGTTTGATTGAACTTGAAAAGAACAGTGTCACCTAAGGAAATATTTTGATGATTGGCAAAAGATTTTGTGATTAAAATCTCTGTTGAATTTGACTTGAATCCTCTACCCTCATAATAATAAAATTGGTTGACTGAAGGCTGGTCATTTGTCAATTTAATTCCAGTCAATCTTGCAAAATGGTTTGTGTCCCCTTTTTTGATAACTATGTCTTCTGTCAAACGCAAAGTCATCTCGTCAAGTCCAGTTACTTGTTTGGACACCCCATCAACCAATTGTTGGGGCATGTCCCCCAAAAATGACACTCTGAAATCCTCATAATTCAAATCATCCAACAGTGCATCTCTTGATGCAAAAACACTGTCCTGCATTAACAGCAAACCTGCATACACACCAATTGCCAGTGCAAATGAAAGTATCACTACGAAAGCCTTCCATTTCATTCCAATAATTTCGCGAAATACCTTTCTTGCCATGATTTGCATGTTCATCCCTCCTTGTCTACAATCCTTCCATCCTTCAATTCAAAAATATGATCTGCATACTTTTCCAAGGATGGATCATGCGAAATCAACAGAAATGTGGTATTTAACTCTTCATTAAGCTTTTTCAAGGATTCTACAACTTCCTTTCCTGTCTTTGAATCAAGGTTTCCTGTAATCTCATCTCCCAATACCAATGGTGGACGTTTTACTAGGGCTCGAGCTAATGCAACCCTTTGTTGTTGACCTCCACTGAGTTGTGAGGGAAACTTGTCTGCATGATCTTCCAATCCGACAAGTTTTAACATCTCTCTGCTCCTTTGTTCCATATCCTTTCTGTCTCCAGACAGTTCAAGGGCTAAAGCCACATTTTCCATTGCTGTAAGTGAAGGGATTAAATTGTAAAACTGAAAAACCCATCCCACAAATTTAGCACGGAACTTAGTCAATTCCTTTTCTTTTTTATGCATCATTGGTTCTCCATTGATGTAAATTTCCCCACTATCAGGTTTGTCCAAAGCCCCTATTTGATTCAATAGGGTTGTCTTACCTGATCCCGATGGACCATAAATCAAGGCAATTTCCCCCTTGTGTATTTCTAGGTTTATATCTTTCAAAACATGTTGAACTTGTTCCCCTGTCTTGAATGACTTGTTTACATTTACTAACTTTACAATGGACTCACTCATTTTTCTTCACCTCAGATCTAATCATCTCTATCATCTTTTCAATAACCGAAGACAAACGTTCATTGGTGAAATGACCTGGTCGCATAATTACATGAAAAATCAAACCGTCAATCATGAATGCAACTATGTCAACCAACATATCATCAAATCTTCCATAGTTTTTAACGAAAGTGGCATATTCATCAAGCATTCCATCTATCAATGTATGCAGTCTCTCCTTTGACCTATCGTCCTCTATGCTTGCTACTAATTCCATTACCAAGGCTGTCAGGCTTCGATTCTCTTTAGCATCAATGGAAAATTTCCACATCATTTCCTTTAGTACCGTGAGAAATTCTTCAACACTGTTCACTTCAAATTGGAATGCTTCCATATCCTCTTTCAGCAATTCCTCCAATATTGCAACGGCCAAGTCGTCCTTGCTAGGAAAATGATGGTATAATGTTCCTTTTGCAACTTGTGCCTCCTTTACAATGTCTTGTGTACTGACATTATGATAACCCCTTGAAAGGAACAGTCGTTTTGCAGCTTTTATGATCTGTTGCTCACCTTGTGAACGTCTCTTCACATGTACATTACTGCAAGAAGGATTATAAATTATTCGACCGACCAGTCGGTCTATAACATTAAAAATCAATTTATTTGTTTTTATTTTACGACAGAGGTGTGATTGAACCTCATTTGAGAGAAATAAGATTAAATTGAGCCAATAATGACTTTAGATACATTTTGTCAGTTTTAAGCAACACTCTTGAATGGAAAATGTTTTAGGGTAAAGAATGGATAGTGTTTTGATGGTTGAAAAAGGGATGTATTTGGGTACAAGGCATATGGAGGCACCTCCCATCATGAAATCGGATTTGCCAAAATCCAGACTTGGTCGTAGGGAAAGTGAACCCCATTCTGATGAAATCAATTACATCTATGATGTTTTATCGCCTAATTTTCCTGAAGATAGAACTTTTTGGGACCTCCGCCACTATTTTTTTATTGATGAGGAAAAGGTTGACCTCCAATTTGACATCTCTTATTTTAAAGGATTGCAGGTACCCTTTAGAATTTCCTCATATGATGCTTCCAAATATGCAAACCAAGTGCCATCCATGGCTGTCAATATTCTTTCTGCATCAACATATAGGAATGATCTTGGAATTGTATTGGAGCAATGCCAAAGATTAGAGATTCCTGTTTATGTAATGTTTAGTGATCACCTTCAAGCACCAAGCTATGTGAAAGCTCCTTTACTCAAGGTTTACTATAGGGATGGTGATCAGTATCATGTTGCAGAAACAAGGGAAATATGTTGCAAAGAGGGCGAAATACCAGATCAATCTAAAATGATTGATATCCTTCCCGACCTTCTTCCATTCAAAATTGGGATAATGGAACGAAAGGACAAATATTTCAAAGAAAAGATTTCTCCACTTTATTTCCTTGTTTTTGTCGATAGGGGAAGTGGGAAACTGTTACTTCCTAGATGGCAAAAAGAAAGGGAAAGAGCCAAGGAGGCGGAAAGACAGGCGGAATTGGAGAGGGAAAGAGCCAAGGAGGCGAAAAAACAGATGGAATTGGAGAGGGAAAGAGCCAAAGAGGCGGAAAGACAGGCGGAATTGGAGAGGGAAAGAGCCAAGGAGGCGAAAAAACAGGCAGAATTGGAGAGGAAAAGAGCTAAAGAGGCGGAAAAAAAGATTATGAAACTGCAAGAAGAATTGGAAAATTTGAAAAAACAAATGGGGACCTAAATCAAAATAAAGAAACAATTTGATTTAACGTTCTTGCTTTACTTTGAAAATTTGTGAATCTAAATTCATTTTACCATTCTGCATTAACAATGACACAATGGCTCTCTCTAAAGATCCAATAGGGTCCATGAGATAGTTCTTGCCAAGCCATCTGAAGGCAATAGTTTCTGCAACTGGATTGTTGTTTTTTACTAAAATTCGACAAACTCATTATACAAAACACAGAATTCCTAGTTAGCTAAGTTCAACCCATTCTTTCATTGCCCCCAAAATTACATCAAAATTCAATTGTGCATTAAATGCCTTCGGAATTGTTGTTGGTTCTGGAAGGCTGTAATCAGGATCCAGAACTACAACCGTTTTCGGGCCCTCAGGAATCTTGAAAACATCTTGCAAGCGACTTTTTGGCAAAACCACAAAATCGGGTTTGTTCAATGAGACAGCCTTATCAATATACTTGATACCTACATCATCCAAGGGAACAAGAAGACTACGTGATGAAAAGGAAAACTTCACGTATATGGGTTTTTCTGGAATATCATCCATGGAGACTTCTGGTGGCGTAGACACCTTTCTTATCAATGGAACTTTTCTCATTGTTTTCATCGGTTTTTTGAATGTGTTCAAAAATAACTTTGAAATGAACCTGACAGGTGCTAAAAAAATGGTGGTATATCCAGATAATCGATCGGAAAGCAAATAGGGAACGTCAACCTCACTGTCACGAGTTGGTTTCACAGTCTCGTTTTCAGGGTCAAAATCCTTTTTCATGTAATGTATCGGGGCAAGCTCAACCTCATCAAGAATTTCGTCCAATGTTTCAACATTACGCCATTGCCTCACAGACATGCCCATCCCCTTGAGTATGTCAAATGTCTCATGGTCTGTTATCACTGGCTTGTTGATCCATTCGGCAATGTCCAGTACCTTGTCCAAAAGATCAGGTTCGGATACGGCTGTTTCAAAAACAACAATATAACTCACACTTTCATAATTGACATCCCCATCCACAGACGTGATTTGAGTCAAATCCCTTGGATTAACCAGAAAATGATATCGTCTCTTCCTAAAACCTGATTTAAGAAAGATCACCTCAATCATGCCATCTGGCCATTGCTTCACATAAAGTGCCATATCGAACAATTACCAGACAATGTTCCGTTTAATCATCTTTTCTAAATGTAACCGAATTTATACAAACATCGAATACTCTTCCAGTGCCTCCTTAAAAAGTTCAAAGTCAGAAGCATCATTATAACAATGTGTGGAGACCTGAACCGCATCATCCCATCCAAGACTCTTAATTCCCCAGTGTGAACAAAGCAACCCTGAACGAACTTTGACATTGAATGCCTCATCAGCAATCAACGCAAAGTCATGTGCAGAAAAGCCTGGAAACGAGAAAACCTTGATATTTGAAGGAATATCTTGGAAATTCTTCATCCCTTCACCAATAACAGGTATCTGTAAATTGCTGACAGTTGAAAGTATTCGATCAATCTCGAAGCTGTGTTCCCGAAGTGAATCAAAAATCGAATATTTCCCCAACGTTTCAATGAAACCGATTGAGTGCTGAAAACCAATTGCAGCATATAAGTCTGGAACTCCCATTTCAAGGGAATTTCTGTTAACTTGGAATGTGTTGAGATTCTCATAGGTTATGACATTACGAGTTCCCAACAGTCCTGGGAATAGTTCATTCTCTTTAGAAATGACGAAACAAGCACCAGGAGGTGCAAACATGTCCCGTGTCCCGTCCACAATGCCAAAATCCACGGAATTCAATAATGAATTGATATCATGCTGGCATGCAGAAAAAGAAAAGTCAACTACAGACATTATCCCCAAATCCCTACAAACTTTCAAAATAGATCTGATATCCCTGACCATTCCTAGAACAGGGGAGACATGATTAAGAAGGACAAAATCCCCATGCTCTCCCTGTTCAGTCAAAACATCCTCCCATGTTTCTGTTATCTCGTCAACTGCCACAACGGATTTACGACCCAATAACGGTCCATGAATTGCTAGATCATCAAATTTGGATAAGAAAGCCTTGCTCTCACCAAGAAGTTTCTGAACTAAGGAATTTGTTGCATAGTCTCGATTTGGCAACCATTGTAGAGTTTGATCCTTTAAAGAAAAATAGGATTTAATGACCGTAAGGGCATCATCCCAGCGGTCATTTGCCTGTCTTGCCATTGAGTGAACACTCATGTCAAATGATGGAAACAGGTTCTGCATAGAGGATGCAATGACCTTTACCGTTTTTGCAGGGAGAGGCGTTGCAGTAATATTGTCAAGATATGCAACTTCTTTCAATAAGGGAAATAGATTTTCTTTTACAGGAATCAACAATATGACTGCGAATTCACCTTACAAAAATCTGTATTTTCATGAACCGTTTTTTGCACCAAACCTTGTTAGGATTTGGCAATAGGGTCTATTCACTTTCAAATCACTTTTCCAATCCTGTACATCGGGAAATTTAGGAACTGCATTGGATGGTATTATTGTGCAAAAATATGTTGTTTCAATGGGATAATAGAGAAATCATCTTGTAAAGTTGAAGTCAAATATTTTAACAACTGAAATGGTTTTCAAAAAAATCAAGGGATTGAATTCCATTAGTTCCAATTTGGCGCTGTATTCTTTATTGCCTCTTCTATGACTGAGAATGCCCAATCAATCTGTTCTTTTGTAATAATCAAGGGAGGTGCGAATCTGATTGTGGTTTCATGTGTCTGTTTTGCCAAGAGTCCCCGTTCCTTCATGGCAAGCACATAAGGTTTGGCTTTACCTGCCTCTTCAGTAAATTCGATGGCAAGGAGAAGACCTTTTCCTCTAACTTCCTTGACAACATGTTTTGGCAGTGTCTGCAATTTTCCGAGGAAATATTCGCCGAGTTCCGCGGCTCTTTCTGCGAGTTTCTCTTCCTCAATGACATCAATTGCAGCAGTTCCCACTGCACATGCAAGAGGGTTTCCCCCAAAAGTTGATCCATGTGAGCCACTGGTCAGTACACTCATGATTTCCCGTGAGCCTAAGGTTGCAGAAATTGGCATGATGCCTCCTCCAAGGGCTTTTCCGACAAGAACAATATCTGGTTTGATGTCGTCATGCATAAAGCAGAATGGTTTTCCAGTTCTTCCAAAGCCAGTTTGGATCTCGTCTGCAATAAGTAGGACATTGTTCTCCTTGCAAATCTCTGCTGCTTGTTTAAGATATCCCTCTGGTGGCACAATGACTCCCGCCTCTCCTTGAATGGGTTCGACAAGGAATGCAACGGTATTTGGAGTGATTGCATTTTTCAGTGCCTCGATATCACCGTATGGTATTTTGATAAATCCAGGTGTTGCAGGTCCAAAATCCCCATATGTTTCTGGGTCTGATGAGAAGCCGACAATTGTTGTTGTTCTCCCATGGAAATTGTTTTCACAGACTATGATTTCTGCCTTGTCCTTTTCCACTCCTTTTATCCTGTAACCCCATCTTCTTGCCACTTTAATACCTGTCTCAACCGCTTCCGCTCCTGTATTCATTGGGCAAGCCATTTCATATCCTGCATATTCACAGAGCCTTTTGAGAAAACTTCCCAACTTATCGTTGAAAAATGCCCTTGATGTCAATGTCAAGGTATGAAGTTGCTTTTCCGCTGCCTCAACGATTTTTGGGTGGCAATGTCCTTGATTAACTGCAGAGTATGCAGAAAGACAATCTAGATATCTCTTTCCCTCCACGTCATATACATAGACCCCTTCACCTTTGGAAAGCACAACTGGTATTGGTGTATAATTTGGTGAAGCCCATGTTCTCTCGAGTTCAATGAATTCCTCTGTTTTACTTACCATGAGTTTTGGTATTATCTCTAGTATAAGAAATTTCCAGTATCATTCATTTGAATTCGGTGTGACCACAGTGACCGCAGGTGTACCTGTCCTTGTGCTCTCCCATGAAATATCCCTCTCCACATTTTGGGCAGGCTTTTTTTAGTCTCTTGAGACTGTCACCTTCAACCTTGAAGTATTTTGATTCACTCATCTGCTTCATCTCCTATCAGCTTGTTCCTTTTCAGGATATGCTCATGTTCAAGTTTCTTGGCAATTTCAGGTGTCTCATAAACCCTTGCATAGGCCAATGCCTTGTTTTCACCATATCTGGTCTTGATTTCCCTAAGGACAAACTTTTCCTTATCCGTGTTCAATAATGCAGACATCCTTGCAATGACTGCCTCTCTGCTAGGTGTTGCTTCATTGGGGTATGACAATTCAGCAACGACTTCAACTCTGTCGAGCAATGGGTTGTCTTTTTGTTCTAGGATCTTTACTTCCATGATTAACTCTCCATTTTCTTCATGAGATTCTCTATTAAAAATTTCTTTGATTGTGTTACTGGAATAACGACGGCTCCGACGTTGGGTTGTCCATAAACCACAATGGAATTTTCCGGTAGTTCAACGATAAACGGAAGTGCAAGCAGATCTTCCTCTCCCTCAATAATCATGTGGATTCTGCTTTGTTCATTTAATCCCGTACAGATTTCCCTGATTTTCTGCCATGCTTCCTTGGAGATGACTGCTGCTGGTGATCTTGCATGAATGGTCTTATATCCCTCAAAAGCCAATTGGGTTTCGAGTATCTTCCTTTTTGTCTGTCCATCCGTGACAATGACATTCGGGAAGATTTTTGCATCATGAAGTGCCTTTCCTACTACATCTCCTACAGCAATGACAAACTTGATGCCGTTTTCTTGAATGAACTTCTTGACTTTTGGTGCATTTTCTTCTGCTGTACCTTCAAAGATAATTCCTTTTGGCTTTCCCAACTCCTTGCGTAGGCTTTCGGGTAAACGTAATGTCTTGATTTCCATTTTATCTTACCCTTAAAGCATATTCCCCAGGAGTATCTATTTGCAGTTTTTTCGCGATTTCAGAATGTTCTGGGTCTATTATGTAGACAATTCCTGAAAATTCATTTGTCAAGTCGGTGGAATTGCAATGGATGCACCTCGGATTATTTTTGTCATGGTTGATTGTCCTACAACGTCTGCATGCCTTCATTAATGAATCTCCACTTCAAATAACGGAGAGGTTCCTTTTAAAGATTATATTGGTGCACAAAAAGTTATCATTTGATCTTGATTGTGTGTGTTTCTGCTTCTTTTGGCTTGATGACAAGTGTAAGGATACCGTTCTTCATATTTGCCTCAATTGATTCATGCGAGATTGGTTTCCTGAACACAAATGTTCTCTTAAAGTATCTTCTGTCATTCATGCCCTTTACGGTTAGCTTGTTCTCTGTGAGTGAAACCTCAACATCCTTTTTGCCAATTCCTGGCATTTCAATTGTCAATACAATTGAGTCGTCTTTTTCGTTCTCAGTCACATGGACTTTTGGTACTCTGAGTTGGGGAGTGTATTTCTCAGCTTCCTTTGCTTTGTCTTCCTTTTTGACCATCATTGTTTCTGCCATTTCCTCTCACCTCCTAATTGATTGTGATTGATTTCTCCTCAGGCATTTGGAGTTTTGCCTTGATGATGAGGAGTCCGTTTTCCATGGATGCCTCTATGCTGTCTTGATCTATGTCCTTTCCAAGATAATATCTTGCAGAGAATTCTCTGTCGTCATTCTTTGCATTGATCACGAGATTGCTGTCAACGACTTTTATCTCGACATCGTTCTTGTCCATTCCAGGGAGTTCAACTTCCACAGTCCAAGTCTTTGTGTCTTTGTCATAGATGACTTGGCTGTAGGGTTGCTCAAAAGATGGCTCTTCTGGAAAATCAAAATCAGCAAGCAGTTTGAAAATTTCGTTCATTGTTCTTGATAGCATATTTCCACCACCTCACTATTGTACTGTATGTGTTATAACTAATATATCATAGTTGTATTGATTTATAAAATTTTCGCAGAGTCTAGAAAAAGTTGCCAAAATTTTTTTGCTGGTTTTATCAGCATGGCTTACTATCCATTGATGTTCCTTTTCTTTAGAATTCATGTATTTCAGCAAAATCACGCAATACTTGTTTCAAAATGAAAAATTGATGTTTACATTCTTGGTTTTTGAATAAAATTGAAGTGCAAGTTCACCTTGTTCTGCACCTATTCCGCTTTTTTTCCAGCCAATGAATGGTGTTTGTGGGAATGTCACAGGATATTCATTGACAGAAACCATGCCGCTTTCAAGTTCTCGTGCCAATAAATGGGCGGCTCTTAGGTTTGATGTCCAAACTCCGTTAAGCAGACCAAAGTCGGTGTCATTTGCAAGCCTGACTGCTTCATCAAGATCAGAAAATGTCAAAACTGTCAGGACTGGTCCGAATATCTCTTCCTTGACGACAACGCTATTTGGGTCTACGTCTGTCAGGATTGTTGGTTGGAGGAATGCACCTTTTTGAAGCTTCTCGTCTTTTGGTGGTTCACCTCCCATAACTAATTTAGCACCTGAATCCAATCCCTTATGGACATAATTCAACACAATCTCTCTTTGTTCTTGGCTGACAAGTGACCCTATCCTGACACCTTCTTCAGTGCCAACTCCGATTTTCCACTTTGTAGCTTCTTCCTTTACAAGTTCCACAAGCTGATCTGCGATTTCCTCATGTGCAATTAGGCGTGATCCTGCCCAGCACATTTGACCTGCGTTCCAGAAAATGCCAAAACATATGCCTTTTGCCGCTCGTTTAAGATTGGCATCAGGAAGTACCACATTTGCACCTTTTCCACCCAACTCCAATGTGACTGGAGTAATGTTCTCTGCTGCTGTTTTCATGACGGAAGCGCCAGTCTCTACACTTCCAGTCACAGAAATTCCGTCTATGAGTGGTGATTTTGCAAGATAGCTTCCTATTCTGCTACCTGATCCTGTAATGATCTGGAGTACTCCTTTTGGTACTCCTGCCTCTTCCGCGAGTTTTCCCCATCTAAGAAGTGATAATGGTGTCAGGCTTGCAGGTTTTGCTATGACGGAGCATCCTGCGGCAAGGGCGGGGGCAATGGATCTGATAGCCAGTTGCAGTGGAAAGTTCCATGGGATAATGTGCAATGTTGCACCTAGGGGCTGCCTAAGTGTAAAATCCAATCTGTTTCCTGCAACAGGGATTGTTCTGCCTTCAATCTTATCGCACCATCCTGCATAATAGTCAAGAGTTGCCGCTGCAAACCTGATATCACCCATTGCGTCACGTATTGTTTTTCCGTTGTTCTGGCTTTCAATGAGGGCAAGTTCCTTGGCATGTTCATATGTCAATTTTGCTAATGTACGAAGCATCAGGCCTCGCTTTGAAGGATCCATTGCTTTCCAGTTCTCATCCGTCAAAACATTTTTTGCAGTCTCAATGGCAAGGTCTGCATCCTGCTCTGATGCGTATGGTACAGATGCCAAAGGTTCGCCTGTGGCTGGATTATAGAGTGTATGCTTTTCTCCTCCAGAGGCATCGCGCCATTCCCCCCCTATGTACATCTTCTCTTCTTTCATCTAACGCAACCATGGTGATAAAATGTAAAAACCTATTGAAAAAAGAAGCTTTAATTGGGAATAGGTTATCCGATTCTTTATCGATTTAGTTAATTCCACAGAGGATTGCCAATTCACTGGGTGGAATGTCTATTTTATCCTTCTTTTTGGCAATTGTTTCCACAACTCTCAGAAATGTCTCAACCTCCTCATCTGTGTTATAAATTCCAATTGAAGCTCGTATTGCACCTGGAAGTTTTACTTTTTCACCCTTGACCAATCTTTGCCTTAAGTCTGCTGCATATGATTCTTTTATGTTCAATAATCTCAGGAGATATGGGTGTGCACAAAAACATCCATTTCTGCATGCGATTCCCCCAATCTCATCCAGCAATCGAGCACCAACGTCGTGCTCTATGCCATTAATTGTGAATGAAACAACTCCAACCCTTTGGTCTATGGGGACATTTCCGACAAGATTCACATCATCAATTTGCTTCAGTCCTCCAATCATTTTCTTTAGAAGTTGGATTTCATGGGATCTAACATTATCCATTCCAATCCCTTCAAGGAACTTCAATGCCTCTGCCATTGCAACTGCTCCTGCAATGTTTGGTGTTCCTGGTGTCTGTCTGCTTGGTCCGTTGAGGTACAATTCATTTTCCATCGTGACGAATGCCACAGTGCCTCCTGCAGGGATGTATGGTGGTGCCTTATCAAACAGTTCTTGTGAACCAAGCAAAAATGCAGAGCCAAATGGTGCATAGAATTTGTGTCCTGCCCCTGCAATGAAGTCAAGATGTTCAGGATGATCTGCTGGTTTCATATCCAATTTCAAATGTGCGATGCGTTGGGCTGCATCCACCAATATTTTTGCTCCTGCGTCATGAGCCATGCGAGCTATCTTTTCAACAGGAGGGATGTACCCTGTCACGTTGGAACCTGCCGAAACTGCCACAAGCTTAATGTCATTTTCTTGTAATTTCTGTTCCAAGTCGTCAAGCATAAGCATCCCATTTTCATCGATATCTGCATAGATTACTTCAAATCTTCTCCGATGAGGCAGGATATTGGAATGGTGTTCAAGAACGGTTGACAATACCTTTCCAGGATATTCTGCCATTACATGGCTTGCCAAGTCAAGAGATGATGTTGTATTTGTTGTGATTATGCCTTCCAATCCTTGGTTTTGCATATCGTTTATCCCTACAAATTCTCCTATCTTGTCTTGAACATGGTCGAAAAGGTCAGAACTTATTTGGGAAAGATAGTGTTCTCCTCTATGGATATTGGCGTATTTGGTGGTATGCATATCAAAATAGGCATCAAGCACTGGTTTTGGTGCATGGGTGCTTGCCGCATGGTCAAAATAGATGAGTTTCCTTTCACTACATCTCTCTGTTGCAGGTAATTTTACCTGTGTAATGGGGAACATATCCCGTATTTTAGAAATATCCATGAATAAGTTCTCTTTGATCTCAATTTTAAATTTCTTGGGACAAAAGAGGTCAAATGGCAATAATTTCAGGGTAATTGCTCAATTAAGGTGATTTTGCAGGAAATCCTTCAGTTGTGACACACTTTTGATGGTTTCTGTTTCAGGCACCAATGATGAAACAAGGTCACCATGAACCCCCCACGTGACCCCTACAGGTAAAAGTCCCGCCCGTTGGGCGGCAAGTTGGTCATACATTGAATCTCCCACATATGGGATGCTTTTATTTGGTTTTACTTCCAGCAATTCACATGCTTTCAATAAAGGTTCTGGGTCTGGTTTGTGATTTTTGGTACTGGATTCGTCTACAATCACATCAAACAGTTGATCCAAGTTGAAATGCTTCAATTCATTTTCTACAAGATTTTTTGATTTGGATGTCACTATTGCCAATCTTACTCCTTCTTCTTTCAATTCATGCAATAGTTTCTTGATTCCTTCAACAAGTGAAAAGTCATGACATTTTGAGAGGCTGTCACTGAATTTTCTCCTGAATTCCCCAATCTGTTCCTCAGCCAGTCCAATTTCTCGCAATATTGTATCCAAATCCTTTCCAAATCTTTTTTTGATTTCCTCATTTCCAGGATATGGAATGTTCATCGCGTTGAATGATTGTTCAAATGCCTGTAACAGGCAGACATGATTATCGACAATTGTCCCGTCAAGATCGAAGATGACAATCCTTTGATCCATCAAGGCAATATTTTGCATGATGTTCTTATATCATCATTTGCATTACAGGTCAAAGTTCAAATTTTCCTTTTCTGATCAAATCCTTTGCGATAATGAGTTTCCTTATTTCTGATGTTCCTGCCCCTATTTCCAATAGTTTTGCATCCCTTGCAAAACGTTCCACTTGGTATTCTTTCATGTATCCATAGCCACCAAGTATCTGGATTGCATCCAATGCAATTTTTGTGGATTTTTCAGCTGCGTAATAAATTGAAGCCGCGGCAGGGACATTTGCCCTATGATCCCTTCCAATTTCTGTCAATGCCCAGTATACTAAAAGTCTGCTAGCCTGTGCCTCAACATACATATTTGCAAGTTTATCCTGTATCATCTGGAAATTTGCAATTTTCTGACCGAATTGCTCTCTTTCAAGGGCGTATTTCAATGCGATGTCTGCCGCTCTTTGGGAAATTCCGACAGAAATTGCGGCAAGGGTTGCCCTTTCAGCTGACAATCCAGACATTACTATTTTTCGGCCTTCATTTTCCACTCCCATCAAGTTTTCTGTTGGTACTTTGACATCGTCAAAAAACAGTTCTCCTGTTTTTGATCCTCTCATCCCCATTTTATCCATCGGTTTCCCTCTTGTTACCCCCTCACTTTCCAATTCAACAAGAAATGCACTGATGCCTTTTGCCCCCAATTCTGGTCTTGTTTTTGCATAGACTATCCCTAATTGTGCAAGTGGGGCATTTGTGATGAATGTCTTGGATCCATTAAGAATGTAGTGATCTCCTTCTCTGCGTGCTGTTGTCTCCATTCCCAATGCATCGGAACCATGTTGTGGTTCGGTAAGGCAAAGTGCCCCTATCCATTCTCCTGAACATAATTTTGGCAGGTATTTCTTTTTTTGCTCTTCGTTGGCGTTTCTCCTTATATTGTCCAAAACAAGGTTTGAATGTGCACCTATACTAAGAGCAAATGCAGGACTCACTTTTGCAAGTTCCTCCAAAATAATTGCTTGGACAATATAATCTGTCCCTGCCCCACCATATTCTTCTGGAACAGTCGGTCCCAAGAGTCCTAGTTCTCCCATCTGTACAAAAAGGTCATGAGGCCAATAATCCTCTTTGTCCATTTTCTCTGCCACTTTTGCAAGTTCAGTTTCTGCGAAATCTCGTATGGTCTGTTGTATGAGTTTTTGGTCTTCATTGAATGTGAAATCCATGATTAATCAAATATCCATTGTCTCTCCTTTCAAAATACTTTGCTTTGTAAGTCGTTCATTTTTTGCTTTCCAACAGCCATGGTACATTTGGGCAACACAGTTAAACACATCTTAACTTTTGCAATTATGTCACATAAGAAGCCTATTATTGTTGTTCATGGCGGTGCAGGGACTATCCCGGACAAATATCGTGCACAGGTAAAGATAAGCATCCGAAAAGCTGCGGAAGAGGGATGGAAAGTGTTGTTGAATGGTGGTTCTGCGTTGGACGCCGTTGAAAGGGCTGTAATGGTTATGGAAGATGACCCAATGTTCAATGCAGGCTTTGGTTCTGTTTTGACAGATGATGGGACAATTGAAATGGATGCGATGATTGCAGACGGGAAAACCCATTCTGTTGGAGGGGTTGCTGGCGTATCCCGTATCAAGAATCCAATTCATGCATCTCGACTTGTAATGGAGGAAAGCCCCCATGTGTTGTTTATCGGTGAAGGGGCTGAGAGGTTTGTCCTTTCAAAAGGCATGAAGCTTATGGACTCTAAGGAACTTGTAAGTTCAAGATCGATGGAAAGGCTTAGAAAATACCATGAGGAAAAGAAGAATTATGGGGATTATATTAAGCCAAAAGGAGATCCAGAAAGAAGAGAAAAATATGGAACTGTTGGCGCCGTTGCCATTGATGGAAATGGCAATCTTGCCGCCGCAACGTCTACAGGCGGTGTACTTGGAAAAATGCCAGGGAGGGTCGGGGATACTCCTATTTTTGGTGCAGGAACATATGCAGACAAGGAACTCGCGTTTTCTGCAACTGGTGTTGGAGAAGTAATAATCAAGAGTGTACTGGGGATGAAAATGAAGGAAGGGCTTGTATTGGGAAAAAACGCACATGATGCCGCGGAATATGCACTAGATTACCTAAAAAATGAAATTGGTGGCGAAGCAGGACTTATTGCAATCACCTGCAAAGGTGAACCAGTTGCCATGAAGACAACACGTGATCTCGCATTTGCTATTCACGATGGGAAAAGGCTTGTTGATTTTACAGAGATTTAAAGACAATTGACATATAATTGAGGTGTCAATACTTGTTAAATGAAGATTGGATTTGATCCGACCTTTCTTGATGTGTTTGTCTATTCGCTTGATGCTAACGGCAGACTGATCCCTAAACTTCCAAATCCTGGTCACCATGTCCGTAATTCGCTTATAAAGGAGGTTGCTGGCGGGAATGGTGTGAATGTTGCAAGAACTTTGGCAAGACTTGGTCATGATCCTGCTCTAGTTATTCCATATGATGATTATTTTATGGAAGTGCTTTCTTTGGACCCCCATTTGAAAAATCTTGAAAGACATCGAATACATGATTGTGGTTCAAATCGAACAATTGCGGTAATATGGGGGGAAGGAGAAATCCAATTCAACCATACCTCAAATAATCTGGAAAAGAGACATTGGACACAAGATGTTCACCATTTATGGACTGAATCCTCTTTTCATGTTTTCCTTAATTGGGGGCTTAATTCAACTTCTAATGAATGGGTTACTTGCCAATTGCTTGCGTTGTCTGGGATAAAAAACAATGAACTCAAGGAACTTAGCAAAAGGGATGCTATTGAATTGGCAATGGAAGTTTCTATTGAATGTGATCATCCAATCTTGATTGATACAGGTAGGTTTGATCATCATTCTGAAAAAGAAGAACTGGTTAATCTTTTTGCAAAGCTTGCAGGTCTGGATCAATGCATTGTGCTAATGAATGAGGAGGAGGCACCAGTTCTACAAGAAATTCCGATGCAGAACTATATTCTACATACTCCTGAAAGGATAAAGGCAAAATTCAAATCTGAAACCATACATGTTGATGTTCCCCCATTAAAAGAGGCATTGAACTTTGTAGGGGCAGGTGATGCATTTCTTGCAGGAATTATTGATGGTCTCAAGCTGGGGGTTGGTTTATCCAAAGACCTTTTGCTTAATGGGGTTAGGGTTGCACAAAAACATATTATGGATACTTTTGATTAACATTTCGTATTTGATTTGTCGTTGATGAAATACTAACCCAATAT
>WAKA01000092.1 GCA_015523565.1 Candidatus Heimdallarchaeota archaeon
CCCTACAACCAAGCAATAGAATACAAATTGGGTTTATGCATTCATATCCTCCCCAATTTTTTTGCGTTTAGCGGCGGTTATGCGCAATTCTTGAACTGGACAGAAAAACCATAATTACAGGGAGACATTCAAGACCCATGATGAACGACATTAACAGTTCAAGAGACTTTGGATTGAATTCAACGCAAGTTTAATGAGCTTCTTGTTTGAATGTGGATCATGGGTTCCTTCATTTCCTTCAGGGAGGAGATGGCCGCAGTCAATGCGATAATCAGGAGGCGGTGGGAGATTAGCTTGAGGTATCCCTTGAGTTTTGTTTTTTGGACATTTTCACCGATCCTTTATCTTTTGCCGATGCTGATTTTTGCGGATTTCATTGTGGGGGGCAGGTACAGCGACAGTTTGTTCAAATTGACGGGGATAAGGGATGTCTGGCTTTTTGTAGGGGTGGGGATGATTTCGCTTAGGTTTCTTTATGGGGTCATGTGGGAGTCTGCCTACTCCATTCGGGAAGAGGAATTCCATGGTACTTTGGAACCTGTTTATGTGGCACCGATGACACGGTTCAGTTTCATTTTGGGGAATACGTTGTTTTCAGCCCAGCGAGGGATTCTTGTCTTGCTTGTTCAACTTTTGGTGGTCAAGCTTCTGTTGCCGCAGTTGTCTATGTATCGGATAATTTTGTCAATGGTTTTCATTGTTTTGGGGGTTTTTCTTATACAGGGAATGGCATTGGTTCTGGGCGGAATTGTTCTGACGGTGAAGGAGGGTTGGAAAATACTGTTTACGATTGAGATGCTTTTGAGCCTTATCACTCCTGCGGCATTTCCTGTTGGGGTGCTTCCGGAGCCAATGCGTATTGTTTCTACTTATTCTCCCCTGACAATAATCGTGGAAGGTTTCAGGAATGTTCTGTTGTTGGGGGCAGGCGTGCTTGATCTTTCGCAGGTAGGGGTTCTTTTCCTGTTTATCCTGTTTTTCCATGTTGTGGGCATTTGGTATTTTCGGTTGCAGGACATGAAGTTGAGGGGGACAGGTCGGCTTGGGCAATACTGATGGTCAGGCTTCTGTTTCTGCCTCCAATTGGGCGGAATATTTGCTGATGTTGCCGACCAATTGGTTCAAGGCACCTAAGACTTGTGTAATGGTGTTTGATGAGACATTCAAGGAGACACCGGGCTCATGGATAAGTTTGTTTCTTGTATACCTGAATTCATTTATCCTGTCATAGTTTTGGACGGATATGAGGTTTCTTTCAAGGAGGAGGCGAACCTGCTCATAAAAGTTCAGGGGGTTTTCCTCAAGGTCAATGAGTCCGGAGGTGGCTTCCCTGACGATACGTTCAGTTATTCGATAAAGGGAAAGGAATATGAGGGTTCGTTGTGCGTGGTTGAGTTTTGGCCATCTGTTGAGTTGTCCACGGATGAAAGACAGGTCGGAGTTGAGTCCGAGGAGTTCAGACTCGTCGATTTGGAGGAATCCGATCTTTTCACCCAACAGGAGCCTGTCCAGATATTTTTGTCTGCCTCTTTTTTCTCTCATTTCCAGTTTTTCATAGAGCCATTTTGAGTATTCCCTCCAGGCGAGCTTAAGGGCGAGTTTCCTTCTGGATGTGATCATGAGCTCATCTTCAAGGAGGTCATGCAGGAGGTGTTCCATTGTTTTGTCGATTGTTTCCTTCAGTCGTTTTTGTTCCTTCCGTCCGACAAGGTTGTCGAAATTGTAGGAGACGATTGCCCTGATGCTTTCTCTTCTGATGAATGATGACATTTCAGATTCACGGAACATGATAGGGATTGTATAGGAGACATAATCGTCGATGAAGGGGAGTGAGTGCATGAATGCAAGGTACATGGCGGCGATGGCCAAAAGGAAGTAGAAAGTCAAGGTGAAAACAAAACTCCAAGTGGATATCTGGTCAAGGGTGATGAATATCAGTTCAATGGTTGTGAATTTCATGATCCAAATAAGAATGACATCGATGATAAGGAAGAAGAGTGTATAAAGGGAAAGCAGGGCAATGCTTTCATAATATTCGAGGTTTTGCAGGGCAATTCGGCTTGATTTTTCATAGTCCCGTGAATAGAATGTTTCTGTGTAATAGTTGATTGCATTTCTGGTCAACTGTGGGATCAGGTTTTCTTCGATTGATGTCATCACTTGGTCTTTTTCGGTTTTTGCAACAATGAGATCCAGATTTAGGCTTGATTGGGAGGGATCCACGTTTTCCTCTTCTTCGACAGGGGATAATGCTTGATGCAATCCCTCTTTGATGATGTTTGCGAATCTACCTTCAAATCTTCCCAAAGCCACCAAGACAAATGGAGAGATTACATAGAGTGCGACGACCCAAAAGAAAAGGACAATCCCCCCGAGAATTGCACGGAAGTCGAGGATATTGTATCTGATTGATGAGTAGAGGAAAATCAGGCTGACTTCAAAAAGTAGGGGGGTGATTATTCCAATTATCAATCGTATTGGCAGTTTAGTCAACATAAGTAATGGAATGAATTTGGATATGTACCTTTCGACGGCAAAAAGGATTAAAATGCACCAAGTGTTCCCAATCTTCTTGACCTTTGTTCAATTTTCCGGAACATGTATAGGCCGATAGCCCATAAGACAGTACCTATGGCGAAGATAGCCAAAAAATATGAAGACACGTTTTGCAAGGATGTATTTGTCAGTAACAGGCTTCTGATGATGGCTGCGCCCCATGTGAAGGGAATGACGACAGCCACCCAAAGCAGGAAACGGGGGAGGGCACTGATTGGGTAACGCAGGGGGGTCACAATTGTCATGATGGAATCAACGAGTTCAGTCAGGACATCCCCTTCCTTGAACAGGATGACAATGCTTGCGAAAATCATTCCAAAGCCCAACATTGCGAAAAACATGAGGATCACTGCAAGAAACGAGAAAAAGCTGGTGAATGGGGTGATTATCCATTGGAAAAAGGAGGAAAGGATAATGAATTGGGCAAGGACATTCACGAAAACCCAAAGTCCTTCGCTTAATGCTGATCCGATCAGCAGGTCGACTCTTGGGGCAGGGGAAATCCAGAAATATTCCAGTGTTCCCATCTGTTGCTCTCTTCTTAGCGCATTGCCAGTGCCCCAGATTGCGGCGTCTATCGTAGAATACAACATGTTGCCAATGAGAAGGAAACCCAAATAGTCCCCTGAGCCAGTCACTTCCTTGAATTCATTGGAGAATTGCCCCCCAGCCAATGCCTTGCCGGCGAAAAGGAAGGGGACAATCCAAAAAAAGGGAGCGATGATCCAATAGACCATGTCTGCCTTGTATTTCATTATAATGGTAATTCGTATCTTGATGACCATGAATATTATTCTTATGTGGTAACGGATTTCATCGAACATGCGCATCATTCATCATCATCCCCCTGTCCAGAGAGGATATTTCCTGTGTAGTGCTGAAAGACATCACCCAATGTGGGCAATCGGATATTCATGGTTTTTATCTTGATTTGGTGTTCATTGAGTGTGTTCATGAATTCATAGACAGCTTTTGTTGAGTCTGCTAGGCGAGTGCTGAAGAATCTAGGATCAACAGTTGAGAATTCAATATCAGGGACAAGTTCACCCAATTTTCTGCAATCTCCATGGTTTGCCAGTTCTGCCTCTAGATAAATATTTTGTGGGATAGAGCGTTTCAGTTGCAGGGGTGTTCCCTCAACAACAATTTTGCCTTTGTCTATCAGCATCAACCTATCACAAATGTCGTCTGCGACTTCCATTGAATGCGTCATTACAATGACTGCTTTTCCAGCACCTTTCAGATCATTCTTGATATAGTCTCTCAGCATTTTTGATGCATTTGGATCCAAGCCCCTGTTGTATTCGTCCAATATCAACAGATCAGGGTCATGCATCAGGGCTCTTGCGAATGCCACTTTCATTTTTTGACCTGTGCTTAAGTTTTGAACCAAATCATTTCGTTTTCCATAAATCTCAAGAAGTTTAAGAAGTTCTATAGCTTTACTTTCCGCTTTTGATTTGGGGATGCCATATAGCCCTGCAAAAAAGACAAGGTTTTGCATAGGGGTAAGTTTCCAATACAGGGATCGTTCGCCACCAGTGACCAAACCCAAGGATCTGCGTGCCTGCCTTGTTTCCTTTACCACGTCATGTCCTTTGACAAAAACCTTTCCACTATCAGGGAGAACCAATGTTGAAATGATTTTGGCCAAGGTTGTTTTTCCTGCGCCGTTTGGTCCCAATAGTCCCAAAATTTCACCCTTATTGACCTCCAAGTTGATTCCGTTCAATGCATCAATTGTTTTCACCCTTTTCTTGAACAACAATCCTCTATGCATTTCAATTTTGGTTTGAGTCGTGTTGTCAATGTCTTCGGAAAGGCGTTGAAACCTGAACCGCACCCTTGTCTGGACAAACGATTTGGAGACATTGAGGACTTCAACAATTGGTTCCATTAGTGTACTTGTCAATTACTTTCATAAGATTATTTTCATTGGAGTCCGATATGTTTTCACAAGTTTAGCAATTTTCAGCTTGTAGTAAGTTTTTCAACTTATGGGAAAACAGTCAAGGGAATTAGATTCGTTTTGGAAGATGGACTTTTGAGAGTATTGCGGGGATGTTAAAGTTGGGCATACGGTCGTCTCCCCACAGATAGAGCAGATAAGAGATGATCCAAGCCAGCAAAAAGGGTTGGATAAGATTGGAAGTGTTGAAAAGGGTTTGGGCGATGAATATGATTGTGGCAATTTTCATCCCATGGAATGCGGCATGTTCAAACTGTTCGAGTTTGAGTGAATGGATGGTGAAATAGGCAATCCATCCGATGCAGACAAGAAGGAATTGGAAGTTCCAGAAATCAGTCCCAAATCTGAAAATCAGTTCAAGCAATGCAAGGGAGACAATCTGAAGGATGAAAATGGTAAGCCAAGTTATTCGAAGACCCATTCTTACTGGAAGTGTCCTGACATTACCAATCCGGTCAAAGGAATAGTCTCGGAGGTCTCCTGCGATATGGGCGGCAAGATCCCATACTGCTATGAATGCGGCTATTTTCCAATCAATGGGGGAAAGGGAAAAATACGCGGCGATCAGTAGATAGAAGGTGTATCCAGAGAGTGCCCTGAACAGGTATGTCATGACAGTTTTTTTCAGGTGCTTGAAAAGTCCATAGAGGGTTCCACAAAAAATCATGGCATAGAGGGAGATAACGGTAACCCATCCTGCTGTTGCGGCAATTATGGTCATATAAGTCAGGAATGCAACAGGAGGAATAAGGAGTACATGTTTTGACATCCTGTTTGAGAAGAGTCTGTTACGACCCATTTTTTGGTCTTCTTCCCGATGTATCCAATCATTGATGCCGAAAAGGAGTGGCATGAGAAGAAAAGCCATAGACCAAGCCAAGAGTATTTTCACAGGGTTTGGAGTTATTTTCTTGGTGGCGATGACAAGAAAAATGATGGCAACTTGGTGAACAATATGGAAGGGTCTGACCAAGAGCAACATTTTTTTGAGATATTCAGTATCGAAATCGGATTTTTTTATTGAAATTATGTGTAAATTCATAAGTAAAATTATGTTTATTATAAAAAGTCATAGGTAAAAGAAAAAATATATAATATCATTTC
>WAKA01000093.1 GCA_015523565.1 Candidatus Heimdallarchaeota archaeon
CGGCAAGACGAAGCGGCTGTCCCATAGCCAAAAGGTTCACAATGTTGCAGAGAATACGGTGACCGCCAGCCATGGAAACAATTCCCGCATCAGTCCAAAGGAAATTCCCTGACCTGAAAAGCAATTGGTCTGAAAGTCTCTCCACACCTTTCGGGGGATCCTTCAAAACTTTCCCTATCAGTTTGCTTACATCCACACTCCCCTTTCCAAAAGGGCTAGATGAAAATGTTTTGGTCTGAAACACCGCAAGAAACAAATTGAAGAATGAATAAATTAAGTGTTTTTATTAATTGTTAAACAAATAGCGTTATATAATTACTTATAATCTATAGAATGGGAACTGATGTGCTATGGCAGAATCAATATTCCTATTTGCCTTTTTGATAATTGGTGTATTCACCCTCTTGATTGAACTTGCACAATACATTTCCCAGAAATTGTCCATTCCACAGGTTCTGGGCGAGATCATATTGGGACTGTTGCTTGGACCCACTTTCCTGAAGGTACTTTCATTCACAAACCCTGAAAGCTCGATTCTGTTAAGCATTAACCTTGTAGACCTCGAAGGGATCAAGGTCACCACTGAAGTCATTGAATTTCTTGCGGAGATAGCAGGTCTCCTTTTGCTTTTACAGGTAGGGGTCGAAGTTGACCTCAAGCTGTTGAAAAGATTGGGGAAGGATTCCATGAAAGTGGCTCTTGGTGGAATTTTGTTACCGCTGGTATCAGGAATTGCCTTTGTCTTGGCATTCAAGGAGTCGTTTCTTGTTGACGGGTACACAATATTTGATGTGGCTTTGTTCATGGGAGTTGCATTGACTGCAACCAGCATCGGCATCTCGATCCGCGTGCTCATAGAAATGGGTCGTTTTGAGGCAAAGTCGACAGGAATACTGATAGGGGCGGCCATAATTGACGACATCCTCGCCCTTACGCTGTTTTCCCTTGCATTGGGATTTGTTGAAGAGGAAAAGGCATTCGGCGCGGGAGCCGTTGTTGACATGGCAATCATCTTCGCCAAAATCATCTTGTTCGCGATCATTGCCCTTGCTACAAACTTCATATTGAAAAAATGGGTGTTCAAACGTTTGATTGAAACAAAAGACACCTATAAGAGACTGTCATTTGTGATGGCATTGGTTTTCATCTTTGCATGGCTTGCAGGAACGCTGAAATTAAGCCCAATCATAGGGGCATTTGTGGCAGGCATACTTGCCACGCAAGATGAGGAATTGAAGGAACTGATAGAGGACTTGGTTGCACCAATGTCAAGATGGCTCATCCCATTCTTTTTTGTGTCTGTAGGATTTAGAGTGGATCTAAGTGCCATATCCGGTATAACAGTCATCTCACTTTCAATACTGTTGGCAACCATTGCAATCCTGTCAAAGCTGATCGGATCAGGAGTCGGGGCACTGGTCAACGGAAACACGAAACAGGAATCACTGGAGATCGGACTGGGAATGTCTCCAAGGGGCGAGGTGATCATCATCATCGCCACAGCGGGACTTGCCATCGGAGTGTTTTCCGCAACCGCTTTCGGCATGCTGGTTCTGACAGTTGCAATAACCGCAATCCTTGTGCCAATCGCAATGAAATACGCCATCAGGAACCAGCCGAATGGTAAGGAAGTCCAAGAGTTACGGATTTAGAGGTGCAGACCATGAAAGTGAACATAACCATAAAAAACTCCCAAGTCATAACTGACATATTCCTGAAGAAAATCATCGAGTCAATCGACAAGGACGAAACCAACGGATTTTACCTGAAGCTCCACTTTGACGCATCCATGGAAAGCTCAAAGCTGATCATCATGGAATATGAAGGAAATGAGATCAAGCTCACCAGATATGGGGAAAATGACGACGCCCTCCGCATTGAAGGGGAACGAGACGAGGTAATCCAGTTCATGCAAACCCTGTTGGTCCATGGAGCAATGGTACTTTCCTCTGAACTTTGCAGCGGACTGTTCCTTGATGAGACACTCACCAAGTTCAGCAAAATCATCAAGGACGATTTAGGGAACCTGATGTCAAACGCATTTACAGCATGTCAAACTCCTGATTCAGAGGATTGAATTTGGAAATAACCCCTCAAACAAAATAAGAGACAATTGCCGTGAATTGACAAATTACAATTCAGGATGAAATAAAATTAAGTACAACCAGAAAAAATTACAAACTATCGCAAAATTGAATGATTGGTAGAATGAATATGATCTTTTGAAACTGAGGACATTATAAACCAGACCATTTTTCGTTTGCAGTTTGGAAATCTTTGTGGGTGTCTATAGACATCCAGAAGAAATGGTTTTTGGGAGTATATATTGCAAAATCACCTTGTTCCACCAGTTCAACAAAAATGGTATCTTCCATCTGTCCTTTCTTTGGGAATCTTTCAAGTACATCCTTTTCAATTATGTCAATCCCTCCATGGATAATATAATCCAATACTGGCTTCTCTTCAAACTTGGTAATCAATCCATTTTCAGAGTGCACTATACCATAAGGGCTGACCATATTCACACCCAACATTGTTGCCAATTTTCCCAAGTTTTTGTGTATTGCCTTCATTGGTTTGAGATTGATGTCAGTTAAAACATCACCATTCATTACCAATACCCTTTGCTCGGTTACCAATTCAGAAGCCAATCTCACTGCCCCACCACTACCAAGCTTTTCTCGTTCTATTGAATAATCCAATGATATTGAGCCAAATTGAGTTTCAAATTCCTTACCAAAAGCCATCTGAATTTTTTCACTTAAATGTCCTGTTGCGAGAATTGCGTGTCTAAATCCCTCTCGAACTAACCATTCAAGTTCCCATTCTAAAATGGGCCTGTTTTGGATTTTTGCCAAAGTTTTCGGGATGCTATCGTTTGTTATGCTTCGTAATCTTGTTCCTTTACCCCCAACGAGGATTAATGCCTCTTTAACAGCCATAATTTCCATATTTTTATGATAAATTTAAATTTAAGTGAAATTATCAGGGATAAAGATTATTGCCATGTATGAAACAATCAGTTTTCGGAAAGTATTATATCAAAAGTTCAAAAATAATTAAAATGAAAAATATGAAAAGGATAAATGTCGAGTGAAATTCTAATCCATTAAATGCTGCAACTCAGGAAACAATTGTGCCTTTTCGTATTTCCATTTTTTGGCATCACAATCATAGTTATAAGGATAAAAGTAGTATCTCACTCCAGTTTCTGGATAAATGATTGCTTGATGCAGATTTTTCACTTCCTTGAACAATAGCATGGACAAATCGTTCAATATTGGGTCAGATGCCTGAACCAACCAGAAAAAACGTCTGTCATCAAATGACACTGTTGAATTGAACGGGAATTTCTGTTCCATAAGCGATTTCAGGAATGTTCCATCCGACCATTCTCCCCAGAACAAGCGGAAATTGCCAAGGGTGAAGACACTCCTGTCATAGATAACGCCATAGTCATGAACCAAATTTGACTTGACATAGTTCATGTGACGTGAAATTGTAGTTCTGTCATATTTGTAATGCTGTGCCAAGTCACTTATTTTCACTTTTGCATTGATTGTCAACTCCCTAAGCAACAATAGGTCAAAACATGAAAACTTTATGGGATCGGTCTTTTCCATATCAACTCCATAATACTTAGTAAAGGAAAGGTTGTTGACATCATATTTCCAAAGTCCAAGATGCACATCCCAATACTCCAGCATCTCCCTTGTAGAGAAGTTATTGGGAAAATGAAACAGGGAATAGCCATCAAAGAACCCATGCGATTTCATCAATTCCAAAAACTCGACCAAGTAATTGGAAGGGTCTGAAGGCATGGCAAAAACCGCATAAACCATGGGGTGCGTGGAAAAACCAAAAGAACGGTAAATGGTATAGGGATGAGCATCAAGCAAACGGTACACCGACTGCAGGGAATTATCATCAGTAACCCCATTAATTATTACATCAATTCGATTAAGTCCCAAAGCCGCATAGTCTGGGTTGGCAAAGACTTCTGAAATATTCCTCTTGCCCAACACGGGATCATCGATGTCCGAATCACCCCTAAGCAACTGACCCTGTTTCAGCCGTTGGATACGAGCCCTCGCCGTGTTGGGCGATATGTTCATTGCCTTTGCAAGCTCGTTGTAACTGATAAAGGGGTTCTCCCTTAGCATAAGCAACAAAAAATGATCAGACAAATCAAGATCCATGTATTTTCACTTCAGCTCACAATTATCTCAAGAGTTGGAGGATCGCCATTGTCACCGCCAGGAGGGTCAAAAGTATGGGTGTCATAACCACTCGGATAAATGCTTCCCGCAAAATCCGCAAAAGCATGAATGGTATAGTCTCCACGTTCTGTGGCATGATTGTAAAAATTGTTGACTATATGGATGGAAGAACTGAAGGTTACAATCCAGAATGCATAGCCATAAACCGTTCCACTAGGAAGCTGTAAATATATCTCATATTGGATAAAATTAAGCAGATTGCCCGACGCTATGGCAATGTCAACAACAGCCACCACATCATCCATCAATCCATCACTGTCGGCATCAGCATAATATGCATCAGTCACCGTGATTGAAACAG
>WAKA01000094.1 GCA_015523565.1 Candidatus Heimdallarchaeota archaeon
TATTATTTTATAATAACATATTTTTCTAAATTTTCATATTTATTTTAATCGAATGATAAATTGTTTGGTGGTGTGATGTGGTATTTTCTTAACTTGCGGTTCTTTTGTTTTTAGTAACCGATTTTTTTTGTCCTTTCATTATTTTTATGCAAAGAAGGGTGTATCCACCACTTTTAGATCAAAAAATATGGTTTGTGATTGGGTTTATGGGGGGGCACTTTGTTTGCGCATGTTCATCCAAAAAGATTTCTTTCCCCTAAGGGGTGGTTTTGGTTAATTTTTGATTATGGTTGGTCAAGTTGACTAAAATGTTCGGTTTCACAAAAAATGCATAGGTTGATCCGATTTTGTGTTTTCTGTCCATTCAAAATGCATATGGCGTCTTCCTTTGACATCATGATAGGGATTTTGTATACGCTATATGTTGGGCATATGTGTTTGGAAGGGGTAGTTTCTCCTTCTCTTGGGGTAAATTGCTCTCCTTTTTTAGTCGCATTGGGGGTGTCATCATTCAATACGAGGAGGATTCCCATTGGGTATTCTTCCAGGTTGGGTCTGCAACTGAATGCGGTTATGTTGGATTCGGTGTCTCGATAAATTGCATGGCGGCACTTATGGTACCCGTTCATTGCATAAGGTGCCAATATCGTCGTCAAGTTTTCTATTACTGTATGGTTTATCGTTTCGCCGTCAATGGTTATTATGCCAATCAATAGGGTTGACATCTGTTCAATGTTGCCTTGTATTGCGTCTGAATAATTCAATATGGTTTTCTATGGATTCAATATTGTGTTCTATGTTGTCAAGCATATTTATAGTCCCCCCAAATTGATTTCATTTGTTGTTTCTGTGATTGGTGTGGTGTGTTGGTGTGGTGATTTGTTTGTCTGTTTTTTTGGGATTACTGCATGTGGCTTTTACCTTTTCAAAAACAAATGTGTGTTTTTGCAACATCTATGGTCTTCCTCCTGAAAATGGGTGATTCCCCTTCTCTAGTTGATGATTCTTTGGATTTGTATATCTGTGTGTGTAATACGAAAATAATCCTTCATCTTTTTTCATTTTGTGTTGTCCCATTTTTTCTTTCTGTAACGGATCCGACTTCAGTCGGGTCATTTGTTATGCGTTTCCTTTTTTTGTATGTTGCAGAATGGTTTTTTCTGTGAGTGTTTTGTATTCTGTTCGTCCCTTTTTGTTTTTTCAGGGAGTATGTTCCATTTATCATTTGTCTGTGGTTGATTTGACAATGTCTTGTTTTTGATATTGTGGTCTTTTTTGTGGGGGTGTGTTGTGCTCCCTTTTTCGTTTGGATCTTTTACTGCTTTTGTCATTTCATGTATTGTCAATGTTTTGTCATGTCATGATTATGTCGTGTCATGTTTTCTGTTTGTCTTCAATTTGTAGTGTCATGACAGTGCAATGTCATGTCATGGCTTCAAAATATTCAAATATCCCTGTACATATCTGACATTATGGCTCGAAAAGGGCAGAAAAGCATCACAATTTATCTTCCTGAATCTAAATACGAAGAAATCAAGAGGGCAAGTGAAGGGATGAACATGACCATGAAGGACTATATCTTGCATTTACATGAAAGTGCATTTACGCAACACGCGGGTGTGCCTTTGGATAAAAAATTTGAAATGATCCTTGAGCGACTGGATAGGTTGGAAAAAGCTATTTCTGGGGTGTCCGATGTTTCTGGAGTTTCTTCTGGAACTCCAATGCATAAGGAAGTTGATGGGTTGGATGATTCTGATTGGTTAAGATTGGAACATGCCTTTGGTTATGCCAGAACAGAGAAACAACGTCTCTCAATTGCAAAAATCTATGCTTTTCTCAAATCGCGTTATCCTCGCGGCATTTCTGTTCAGGAAGCACGGCTCTTGACCAATTCGTCGGCCAAGTACAATCTGGATCGCATGGTTTCGTGGGGTTTGGCAAGAAAGGAGGGGAACCGATATTTTCTATTACCCGCCGATTAACATCATGGCTCTGTCTGAAAGTGGGGGTTTGTAATCCAGAAGATTGAATTCGGGATGCTCTTTCCATTTTTTGTTGATGACATTCCTTATTATCGTGAGTAATTGTTCATCACTGATCCCTTGCCGCATCCTAAACCTGATGGGTTCTTCAAGTGGGTCATGGAGGCATGGTCGGATGGTTCCATTTGCGGTGATTCTTATCCTGTTGCATGTGTTGCAGAATGATTCGGTGACACTTGCAATGAAGCCGATTCTTGCTTTCCCGTTTCTCAAGGCATAGACGATTGAGGTTTGATTTGGGTCTGCCTTTGGCAATTCCCTTATTTCCTCTTTTTGCCTGATCAGGTCGATGATTTCCTGTTTAGAAATGAAGTAGTCCCTGAAGTGTTCATTGCCATTGAATGGCATCAGTTCGATGAACCTGACCTCGACATTTTTTTGCATCGAGAAGTCAATGAATCTTTCTATTTCCCTATCTGTTATGCCCTTGAGTGCAACGGCATTGATTTTCGTCTTGAACCCCAACTGCAATGCCTTCTCGATTCCGGTCATGACTTGTTGGAAATGGTTTCTTTGAATGAGATGATTGAATGTTTCCTCATTTGTGCTGTCCAACGATATGTTAATGGCATTCAATCCTGCATTTTTCAATTTTTCCGCGAGCACATTCAGTTTCATGCCGTTTGTTGTCATGGAGACACTAATTGCCGGACAGACCTGCTTGATCTGCCGAACCAAGTCCTCAATCCCTTTTCTGAGGGTGGGTTCGCCTCCTGTTATTCTGAATTTTGAGATGCCTGTTGAGTGAAGCACTTTCACAAGCCTGACAATCTCCTCAAACGTCAAAATCTCCTCTTTTGGAGAGAAGGGTGGATCTTCAGGCATGCAATACCTGCACCTGAAATTGCACCTGTCAGTGACAGAGATGCGGACATTTCCTATCTGCCTAGCGAACCTGTCAATTATCGGGGGATTTACGGCATGAGTGCAATGCACAAGACTGCTACCACAGGTTTGTATATAAGTTATAGTTTCTGTGGCTGTTTTATTGAACCGTATTTCAGTATTTTTTGAGTTTATGATTGTTTTTTGGGTTTATGGTTGCCAATACCTGATGAGAATTGGGTGCAGGGCAAAACTGATAATAAGCTGAATTATGCCTTCAATGACATATCCAAACAAATATGCATATTTATTCGGTTCAAGTTTGATTGCATCGGTATTGTATCTGTTTATGGGTTTTCTTGTTGCATTGTTTGGGGAGAAGAAAGTGGGGAGCATGGATCTGTGGGTTTGGAGATATGCTCTTGCTCCCTTGTCCAAATAAAATACGGAAAATGCAGATAAGGTGCCAAAGACCATTGCAAACCAAGCCCAAACCCTTAATGATTCTGGATATACAATTGAAAATATTTCTTTATCAGACAAGAAGAAATATTCCATATTTTGTTGCCTTAGCGTGTCATATCCTAAATAACTGTATTCAAACCAAGACAAGAGGGATGGGATGCCAAAAAAGAACAGGGTTGCATGACTAAACCCTTTAAACATGACAAATTTTGGTTTCCTGTTATCTGATTGGATTTTCCCTGTTTCAAGGTATTGCCTCATCTGCATATTTCCTATTTCTGATTTGCTTTTTCTATATCTCAAATCAAAACCCCATATCAATCATCTTTGTATGGCAATAAAAGTGTATTGAAAACTTGATGCACATGATCATATCTCCCGATATTTTATTTTTTATTTTCGGTTGGCCTGATTTTTTTCTATGTCATATAACTATAATGGTCTGCTCTTTTTGGGGAGTCTGTTTTGAAATTGCTAATTTTTTTATAATGGATTGTGCTGAGGGATTCATGCAAAGATATTTTGTTCTCCTTCTTCTCATAATGTTTGTCTTGCCGACAAACGTTCATGGTCAGTCCCAAGAGGTTTGGTCTGCCCCTGCCACTGAAAAGATATTTCAGGATCGATCGGGAAACTTGTCGACCATACCGCGCACGGATAATGAGGTTAGCCTAGTTTCCGCTCGTGGAGGTCGGGGATTTTTTCAGGTAGTGCTCTCGCCTTCAACTTCTGTCACTGGAGTCACTGTCAGTGTCACGGACTTGGTTGGCAGTTCCATGTCCATAAGCTCATCGAATATTGAGGTTTATCTTGAGTACTATGTGCATGTCAGGGACACTACATTTTATGAATCTGTTCTCTCATATGAGTTGGGCTATTATCCCGATGCCCTGATACCCCTTTCCTCCTCTTTCCAAATAGACGGCAACAAGAACCAACCCCTTTGGATAGAGGTTTATGTGCCTGAAAACACGGTTGCAGGAAGCTATACAGGATCAATCAAGATTGAGGGGGGATTGTCTGGCGAAGTTGTGATAAATCTGGAGGTTTTGGATTTCACGCTTCCGAGCAAGACACAGCTTTACAACAATGCAGCGGGAGATTATTGGGAGTTGTCGGCATTTACCTCATCCCAAGAGGAATATCGTGATCTTGTGCTCAGGTATTCGAAGTTTTTTGCGGAACGTGACATAACTGACGGCAACACCTTTGATGCAATGGGTGTGGTTCCTGAGAAGGATGGGTCCAAGTGGGACATGGCAAGTTGGTTTGAAGCCATGTCTCCTTTGCTTGAGCAATACCGTCAATATTTTGATGTCCCTGTGGTGAACGTGCCAATTGACTTTGAGGTGCTTGGTTTTGATTTATCCTCCGCCTCATCAGAAGACAGTCAGGCGGAGTACATGGATTTTCTGACTCAATTCAGGGACTATGTACTTTCCGATGGTTCGTATTCCGATTTTGAATGGGTTGTCTGGATCACTGACTTGGATGAGCCGAATACGGCGGATATGGCTTGGTTGATTGCCCAATATGCATTATTGACCATGCAGGTGAATACGGACTCATTTAAGTTTCATTATCGGGTTGATGGGACGATTGATTGGAGTTCCCCCATGGTTCAGTTGGATCTTGAAGCAGACACCAGTGGCTGGGAACCGTTGGATGACAAGTTCACTGTTTGGACTGCTCCACAGGAGGATATTGAGTGGGACAAGTCTTTTGTAGATTCTGCCTTGGCACGTGGTGCCATTGTCACAATTTATCAGCAGGCGTGGACTGCCTTGCCCGCAGGGGATGAGGACATTCCTCCCAATGTGGAGGACAAGAACTATGAGTTTCCCTCTGTTGCTGGCATTGTCAACCCTGCTATTTTCTCTCGTGTCCTTCCATGGGTTGTCTATAGGTATGGGCTTTCAGGCATCAATTTTTGGGCAATCATGGCATGGTACAATGCAGAGAAGGATACCCAATTGGACATGTTTGAGGCAAGCCCTGCATTGACCATTCGGGACGGATTGACAGCACAGAATGGTGATGGTTTTTTGGTTTATCCTGGTCAGTACATTTCAAAGCACACTTCTCAGGCGGATGTGAATGGTCCCATCCCTTCTCTGCGGCTTGAGCTTTTGCGTATGGGGCTTGAGGACTACAAATACATCAAATTGCTTGCAGATGGTGATTTTGGGGATTCCCAAATGGAAGCATCCACATTACTGTCTCAAGTCAGTGATTTGGTAAAGAGTGTCACCGATTTTGACCGCGACCCAAAAAATTATGATGAACTGATGCGTAAAATCAAGACATTTTTAGGGGAGCATGGAATTCCAAGTCTCACTCCACTTGATTGGTCGATTGAATGGTCTCCCTCTCCGTTGTCCAACAAGACTCCTGAAGACAATTCTCCCATTCCATGGCTTGGCATGCTCGTTGCATTCCCCATTCTTGAAAAAATCAAAAACAAAAGGAAATTCCATTCATGATTAATCTGGAGGAAAACCCAAAAGTGAATCTGAAATCGTGAAAACCCAAACACAATCCATGATTGATCTTTTTGGAAATTCGGTTTTCTCAGAAATGATTTGATCGCGTCATCACCTTTCCTCTAAATGGAGTTAAGACAATAACAAAAAGGATACCTATTGTAGAACAATTTGAAAATATAAGGGTACAAGACCATTGGAGGTAAGGGTTGTAGACTATCTTCTTGTTTCATCAACATTTGGAAATGCAAATATTTTTGTGGCTGAAACCGAAGTTGTGAAATGCAAGGGGCAATCAATAAGCGACCCTTTAGGCAATCTGTCCTTCGCGACGTTTCTTGGGATCATTCCAAGCCAATGAACAAAGAAAACCACAAAAAGATTAAGAATTGGTATATTGAAAATTTTGAAACTTGCACTCCAAACATCATATTGCCAAGATGTTATGCCATAATATTTGTACGCAATGGAAAAAAATAGATGATCACTGTCCATAATCCATAAAAAATATTGCCCAAAAAAAGAAATCGAGCCTCCGATGGAATTAAGATGTCAATTTGTGGATGTGTTGAATAAATCTTGCGTTTACGCATTGCCGATCGGTAAATCATAAATTCCCTAATAGATGCAAAAATAAAAAATCCAAATCCAAAAGTAAAAAGAGTGGCGGGTACAAGGTTTTCATCAAAGCCAAAATTTTGTCCGAGATGCAAAATGGCCAATACAACCGAGACAAATAGAAAAATAAAGATAAATTTGATTTCATTGAAATAATATCTGTGTACGTCAAGCTTCCCCATCATAATTTGTCACCAGCAAATGATTATTTAGTCATATCGTTCAAAGAATTTTGACCCAAGATGTTGGAATTGCAAACAAGGAAGCATAAAAAATGGAGCCTCGTAGGTACGCCGTTACAAGCGAAGGATCAACAAAGGGATACCAATATCTTCCTTCATCTGCAAAACCATCTTTATTATCAAGCCATACAATATATGCTTTGTAGGAAAAATCCAAAAAAACTTTTAATTATCCCGTAAAAAATGACCACAATCTTCTTTGTTTGGGCAAAATTTCCTGTGAATGAGTTGGGACTATTATAATTCAAAATCATTTATTACATTTTATTAGATCTGTACGTGCAACTTTCACTTTAGTACAGGTCGTTCCGGAATGCCTTGAATTCAATTCATTCCAGAATCCGCTGTATATTAACTTAATAAAGTAAAGTATTTTTGACAAATAGATGGGCATCATCGACACAAAGAGAAATGTTATTGTTCTGTTAAACATGGGTGGACCCTCTACCTTGAAGGATGTACGTCCTTTCTTATACCAATTGTTTGCAGATAGGGATTTGATTGACCTTCCCGTTCCTATGAAACCATTTCAGAAAATTTTTGCTGGACTCGTCTCATATTTTAGATCAAAAGGGACAAAAAAAATGTATCGGCAAATTGGTGGTGGGAGTCCCATTCTTTCACTTACAAAAAAATTTGGAGCGAATCTCCAATCCTCTTTAAGTGAAAAAGGTTTTTATGTCGATGTAAAAGTGGCGATGAGATATACGGAACCTAATGCAGAAAGTGTCGTAAATAATTTGGATGAAACAGATCATGTGGTTCTATTTCCCCAATATCCCCATTATGCAAAATCCACCTCTGGTTCCAGCATCAAAGACTTCCTTAGGAATTACAACAATCGTTTTCCTCATCTGAAAGAGCCAACTATCATAAACGAATGGGGGATGGAACCATTCTATGTTAATTGGTGGGTCGATGGCATTAGGAATGAGGTTCAAAAGCTCAACGAAAATGGCATTAATGAGGACATTCATGTGATTTTTACTTCTCACGGTCTTCCTATGAGCTATATAAAGAAAGGCGAAACTTATGAACAAAGTATCGACCAATCAAGGGAAAAAATTATAGAAAAAGTGCAAGACTTGGAAGTTGAATTTCACCAAGCATATCAAAGTAGAGCTGGTCCTTTTCCTTGGTTGCAACCCTACACGGACGAATTGATTGAGGAATTGTCAGGTTCAAATGCAGTTGTCATGGTTCCTTTGGGGTTTGTGACAGACCATGTGGAAACCTCTTATGAGATCGACATCCTTTATGGGGATTTGGCTTCAAAAAAAGGAATTGCAAATTTCTCACGGGTTCCTGTGCCAAATGATGATATTGGATATACCAAGGCTGTAGCTGATTTCCTCATTCCTTTCTTGTTTGTTGGTGAAAAGAAATGACTTTTCATGTATTTACTTGGAGAATAGGGAAAAGTTCCCAGGACGATGTTGAAAAAAGCATTGAATATTTCGATGTCATGGGCATGGCTCAATTGCGGGAGACTTTTGAATCCGTGTTCTTGTTGGAAACCTGCCAAAGATTGCTTATTGCGGTTAATGGGAATCCAAACTCATTGGATAGGTTAGTTAAGCAGGGGGGTTTGTCCCCTCCTGAAATTTATATTGGGGGTGAGGCTCTCATTCACCTTCTAAATGTTGTTTCATCCCTTGATTCCATTGTTGTGGGTGAAGACCAAATATTGCACCAATTCAGGGTGGCATATGAGGTCTCAGAACCCTTTATGGATGGTTTCTTGAAAAGAATAATGCAGGGTGTTATCAGGGCGGGAAAAAGGGTAAGGGCACGGACAATGCTTGGTGGTTTGAGAAAATCCACCATTTCGGTAGTTGTAGATAACTTTGCAAGGGAATTGAATGATGCCAAAAATATTGCAATTATAGGGAGTGGGAAAATGGCAATGCTCATTACTGAATCTTTGCAGGAAATGTCATCTAAAATTTCAATTTACAGTCGGAGCAATTCTCGTGTCGATCTCGAAATTAATGGGATTAAAATCCAGGCTTTTTCATCATTTTCCAATGCAGACATCGTTTTCATTGCTTCCAGTCAGGGATTAAAACTGGGACTGCATGATCTTGCCATTTTAGACTGGAACTGTATAATTTTTGATTTTGGGATGCCCCGTCAGACAGAAGAGGAAATAGGGTCTTATTTCAAGGATGTATATACATTGGAAGACCTTATGAAACTTTCAAGAGAAAAAGTGCCTAACGAAATAATTGACAATATCCATGCAATCTTGGAGAGAGAAAAGGTTCAGATCGAACGAGAAATCAGGAGATTGGAAACATCACATATTTGGCAAGAACTTAGATACAGTTTAACATCCATTGCCCATAATGACAAAAATCTGTTTATTGCCAATAATCCAAAAGCAGAGAGGGAATTTCAGAGATTTCTCAAGAAAATTCTCCATGTGACTCAAAAGAAAATAGAGGAGGTCATTATAACCAAATGATCCGAATTGGAACACGCCGAAGCCGGTTGGCCCTTGCCCAAGCAAAGCAAGTTAAGGAAAAAATCGAAGCACTTGGTTTTTCCACTGAGATTTGTACATCCATGTCAAAAGGGGATTTGGATCTTGTCTCTCCTCTAAATTCGATACGGGGTTCTGGGTTATTTACAGGCATTCTTGAAAAGATGCTGTTGGATGGTGAAATAGACATTGCAGTGCATAGTTTAAAGGACATGGCGGTTGAATGTTCTAATCAACTCGAAATTCGTGCAATTCTGGCACGTAATGACCCTGAAGACATTCTTGCAATCAGAACCGACAAGGTTGTGAGTTCATCCCCATTAATCCTCCTACCGTATACAAGAATTGGAACTGGATCAATACGTCGACAATCCCAAATGAAAGCACTTGATGAAACGACCATAGTTTTGGATATCAGGGGAAACATTGATACTAGGATTGGCTTATTAAAGCGTGGACATCTTGATGGCATTATTTTTGCGTCTGCCGTAATCGCCAGAATGGAGATTGAATTGCCAGATAATTTTACATTGGTTAAGTTGCCGATTCATCAATTCCCGACCGCTCCTGGTCAGGGGGCGATTGCTGTTCAGGTTCGAAAAGGTGAATTTCCTGAATTGATCGAAATTAATGATGATATTACTAATGCATGCGTTTCTGCTGAAAGGGAGTTATTTGCCAAATTTCCGGCAGGTTGCAATAATGGTGTTGGGTTGACCATTCGACCAACAAGAACTGGTTTTATTTTGGACTCTTATTTCTCTTTTCAGGGTCGTCATCGATACAGGATGGCTTCATCATCACTTTGCAAACTAAAAGAGAAATTTCTGTCGTGGATTGGTTCGTTTTCTTTCCCCGATTTCCAATTAGACGGATCCGCTATAATCTTCACTGATGAAGATTCGGGTCATAAATATGTTGAAAAATTACAGACATTTGGGTTAAAAGCTGTTTCAATTCCTGCAATGGAATGGCACATTAACTATGGGTTACTTTCAAACAAGAAACTCCTTTCCGAATGGCAAAGCTCTGATTGGCTTGTTGTGACAAGCAAACATGCGGTTCCTTTTCTTATGAAACTCAATGCCATCATTCCCCGTACAAAGTTCAGAATTATCGCCAATGGTTATGCAACCGCGGACACGTTGAGAAAATATGGCTTTCCTGTTCATTTTGTATCAAAATCAGGGATGGCTGAGATAAAGAATTATCTCGAAACTGAAGGGAAGAGGATTTTATATCTTTCGGGAAACCATGTGGTGGACAGTCTTGACAAGTTTGGTGACAGGGTCAAAAGGTTTCAGGTTTATCGAACTGAATTAGTTGATATAACCATTCCTTTTATTCCTGATTATATCATTGTCTTTTCACCTAGGTCTGCAAACCACATTGTCAAAAGTCTCGGTAAAGATGCAGCAAGATGTTGGGTTGCAATTGGCACAAGAACCGCAAAAACTTTACGAGATTTCGGAATAGAGCCGCTAATTTCCCCTGCACCGACACCAAAGGGTGTCATTGACATAATAAAACGGAGGAAAATCTAATTGAAAACTGATATAAACACTTCAAAAAATTTCATATTCAAGAGATTTCATCGCTATAGGAGAAATCAAAAAGTAAGAGATGCTTTTGCAGAGATAACACTCTCCAAGGATGATCTAATTTTACCGATTTTTGTCACATCTGGCTCAAATGTATCTTTTGAGATAAAGCAAATGCCAGGAATCTATCAAATGAGTCCTGACCGAGTTATCGACTATCTAAACGAATTAATCGATTATGGTTTGATGCACATTATTCTTTTTGGAATTCCTGATTCAAAAGATGAAATTGGCAAGGAATCATATAATGCTTCTGGTCCTGTTCCAACTGCAATAAGGGCCATTAAAGACCAGTTTGGGTCGGATTTGCTTGTATATGCGGATGTTTGCTTATGTGGCTATACCTCCCATGGGCATTGTGGTATAGTAACTCAAGATGGTTTATTGGACAATGATGCCTCATTGGTACATCATTCCAAGACAGCAGTTGTCTATGCAAACGCGGGTGCAGATTGGGTTGCCCCTAGCGGTATGTTGGATGGTCGAGTTTATGCAATCAGGACAGCATTGGACGATCATGGTCACCATAATGTCGGTATTTTAAGCTATTCTGCCAAATTTGCAAGCAATTATTATGGTCCCTTCCGTCAGGCTGTTGAAACAAGTCTTTTGTTTGGTGACAGGAAAACATATCAGATTGATTATCGAACAAAACGTCAACCTCTGGGTGAAATCAATGAAGATATACGGCAAGGTGCTGACGCAATTATGGTGAAACCAGCCTTGACCTATCTTGATATCATTTCAAAAGCAAAGGAAATGGTGGACGTACCAATCTATGCATACAATGTCAGCGGAGAATATGCTTTAGTGAAATTTGGGGCAAAGAAAGGAAACTTTGATGAGAGAAATCTAGTTCTTGAAAATTTGACCGCGATTAAGAGGGCTGGTGCCAATCAAATCCTGACATACCATACTCAGGATATTCTCAAAATGGGGTGGTTATAGTGGATGACTTGCTGACACGCGCGAAACAAGTGATGCCTGGAGGCGTATCATCTCCCGTCAGAAGTCTAAAAGCCGTGAATGGCAGTCCCCTTATTGTTGTTGCGGCGAAAGGGGCAAAATTGAAAACAATTGATGGGAGATACCTTATTGACTATTGCATGAGCTTTGGACCACTTATTCTAGGTCATTCAACTGACGCTATTGTCAATAAGATAATTGATCAAGCTGAGAAAGGAACATCATATGGAACTTTGACGATGATAGAGGTGGAATTGGCTGAAAAAATAGTTGAATGTCATCCTGCAGTTGACTGGGTTAGATTTGTAAACAGTGGAACAGAAGCGGTAATGTCTGCTCTGCGTCTTGCAAGAGGCAAAACAGGGAGGGAATTGATCGTTAAGTTTGACGGCACTTATCACGGTCACGTTGATTCAATGCTTGTCAAAAGTGGAAGTGGATTAGCTACATTGGGGATTGGATCGAGTGCGGGAATTCCTGATACAATTGCCAAGAAAACACTTGTTCTCCCACTTGGTGACAAAGACGCCCTTATTCATGCATTTGAGGAGTATGGTGACAAAATAGCCGCAGTTATCATTGAAGGGGTTCCTGCCAACAATGGACTTTTAGTACAATCTCATGATTTTCTGCATTTTATTCAAAGAAAATGTAAACAACATGGCTGTCTCTTTATCCTTGATGAAGTTATCACTGGTTTCAGGCTTGGTCTTGGAGGTGCCACTGAATATTATGGATTAAAGCCTGATATAGTTACATTAGGAAAAATCATTGGTGGTGGACTGCCAATTGGGGCATACGGCGGTCGGAAAGATTTGATGGAATTGATTGCACCTCTCGGAAACGTTTACCAAGCGGGCACTCTTAGTGGCAATCCTTTGGTCATGGTTGCTGGAAATGCAACATTGGACGTTCTTAGAGAAACCCCCTCAATCTATGGAACATTGCGAAATAGAACTGGTAGGCTTGTCAATGAGTTAAGCGGAATTTTAATGGATAAAGGTTATCCAATAACCTCTTCTCAGGTTGAATCTATGTTCTGGTTTGTTTTTGACCAACCTGATCGACAAATACGTGGCCCTTCGCAAGTTTCAAAAGATGCGATTGCGAATTACGCAAAATTCCATGCCAAATTATTGGAAAATGGAATTTATTTTCCTCCAAGTGCTTTTGAGGTCGCTTTTCTTTCTTTAGCTCATACCGATGAGGTAATCCTTGAAACTCTTGAAAAAATAAGAAAGGGGTTGTGAAATGACATCAAGGGAACTTTTTATCTCTGTATTCAAAGGAAAAGATATTGAAAGACCTCCGATTTGGTTCATGAGACAGGCAGGGCGATATCTGCCTGAATACATGGCTCTGAGGAAAGGGAAGACTTTTGAACAGATGGTCATGAATCCTGAACTAGCAGTTGAAATCACATTGCAACCAATCATTCGATTTGATTTAGATGCGGCAATTATTTTCTCCGACATTCTTATTCCGTTTTACTCTATGAAACGTGGGCTTGAAATCAAATCAGGAATTGGTCCAATTCTCCAATACCCTATTGTACATCCTGAAGAGGTGGATGATCTTTATTTACCTATTTCAGGGAAGAATTTCCCTTACCTTATAGAGTCCATAAAGATGGTTCGGGAAAAAATTCCTGACAAATGGCTGATTGGTTTTGCAGGCTCTCCTTTTACCTTGGCAAGCTATTTGATTGAAGGGAAATCTACCAGAAATGCATTGGCAACAAAAGTTTTTGCCTATAGGTACCCTGATGCATTTGCAAAACTTCTCGACAAGCTTGCTTCTATTGTCACTTCACAATTGTTGATACAAATCAATGCAGGTGTGGATATGATCCAAATATTTGATTCTTGGGCTGGTTTCTTGAGCCCAAGTCAATATAGTGAATGGGTTCTTCCTCCTCTTACCAAGATACTAAAAAAAATTGATGTACCAAAAATAATCTATGCAAGGGGTAGCTCTCATCTTTTACCTGTTTTAAAAAAATGCAATGCAGATGGATACGGTATCGATGGGACAATTAGCCTTCAAGATGCACGTGCTATCGTTGGGGATGGTAAATTGCTTCAAGGGAATCTTGATCCTGCCCTTTTACAAACTTCCCCTTCTTTGGTGAGGGCTGGTCTTACAAAAATTCTTGCACAAGTTCAAAATCCAAGATATATCTTTAATCTTTCTCAGGGGATTGACAGAAATTCTTCCATTGAATGTGTGACGGAAATGGTAAACGCTGTAAAAGGCTGGAGGTATTCATTTTGAATGATATAGTAGAGGTAACTCCTGAATTAATTGAAAAATATGATTTACAGGTACCAAGGTATACCAGCTATCCCACGGTTCCTAATTGGTCAAAGAAATTAGGGTATTCAGAATATCTTGCAATGTTAAAGGAAACATTTTACAAAAATGATTCTTTAAGCATTTACATTCACATTCCATTTTGTAGCCGACGGTGTCTTTTCTGTGCATGCAATGTCCTTGTAACACAAAGAAAGGACAGGGTTGACAAATATCTACATTACCTCAAAAAAGAAATGCGGTTTGTTTCCTCTCTTTTTGAGAAAAGGAAAAAAGTGGTGCAAGTTCATCTCGGTGGTGGCACTCCTACACATCTTACTCCTACACAACTTGAAACCCTTTTCACTGAAGTATGGGATGCTTTTGAAATCCAAAAAGGAAGTGAACTTTCAATTGAAGTACATCCATCAGTTACCACATACCATCATGTCGATATCTTAAGGGATTTTGGCTTCAACCGTCTATCAATGGGTGTCCAGGACTTTGATCCCATAGTCCAAAAACATTTGAACCGATACCAAACCTTTGAAGAAACTCAAGACCTTGTCAATTATGCACGAAATGTCGGTATGGAAAGCATCAATATTGATCTCATTTATGGTCTTCCATACCAAACTTCTCAAGGTTTTCATGATACACTCATCAAGATTGAGGAGATAAGACCTGATCGATTGGCAATGTACAGTTATGCACATTTCCCTAACATATTTCGTCATCATAAATTCATTCCACTGACAAAAATTCCACAGGGGAGAAATAAACTTCAACTATTTCTTGATGCTAGAAGATACCTGCTTGATATTGGCTATAAGCAGATTGGGTTTGACCATTTCTCATTGAAATCTGATGGGCTTTGGAAAAGTTATAGGAATAAAACCTTAAGGCGAAATTTCATGGGTTTTACTACCAAAAAGGGAACAGATCTTATTGCCTTTGGATATTCTGGTATCAGCGAATTGGAAAATGGTTATGCACAAAACACAAAGGAAATGGGGCAATATGAAAATTTTATCGAAAAAGTAGGGGTTGCTACAATCAAGGGGCACCGTATGTCTAATGCGGATCGATTTAGGAAAAAGCTAATAATGGATTTTCTCTGCCTTGGTGAAATAAATGCTCGTCTTCTTGAAAATCATGAGGAAGGTCTGGCTATTCTTGAGACGAAAAGCAAAACCCTTGCACATTTTGAAACGATAGGTTTCCTGAAAAAGAAGGCTTATGGATGGGAAGCCACAACTTTAGGAACCATATTCTCACGTGTCATTGCATCAATATTTGATGCATATTATGATACAAACATGTATCAATTCTCAAAATCAATCTAGGTGAAACCTCATGAAATACGACACAATTATAATTGGTGCTGGTATATCGGGACTTGTTCTTGCAAATGAACTAACCATGAAAGGTAAAGACAAATCAACGATTCTTGTATTGGAAAAAGAACAAAGACCTGGTGGCTTAATTGCCACGACCAAAGAAAATGGATTCATATGTGAATGGGGACCAGAAGGGCTTCGTGGTACTTCTGAAAATACAAGTCATGTTTTTAGGTTGGCAGGAATTGAAAGCCTTCCCTCGACTGAAGAGGCAAAAAAAAGATATATTCTAAAAAAGGGAAAGCTAATTCCTCTTCCAAATGGTCCACTCAAAGCTATTTTTTCGTCAATACTGTCCCCAATGGAAAAATTACGTATACTAAAAGAGCCTTTTATTCCATTGGTCGAGAACGACGAAAGCCTTCAAAATTTTTTTAAAAGGAGATTCGGTAAAGGGGTTCTTCCCCTTGTTGATGCATTTGTGTCTGGTATTTTCGGTGGAGATCCAAATAAGCTAAGTGTTGATTATGCCTTTTCAATTCTAAAAAAAGCAGAAAGAGCAAATGGTTCTGTCTTAAAGGGTCTCATGTCCATGGAAAGAAAATCAAAGAAAAAGAAAAAACCGTCCCTACCATTTTTGGTAACTCCAAAAGGGGGAATGAGCTTCCTCTTGGAACAATTGGCTGAAAATGTACAAGTCAAGTACGGTTTTTGTGTCTCTGAAATTGAATGGTCTGAAGAAGGTTATCTTTTGAAAACAAACAAAGGTATTTTGTCTGCTAATCGTATAGTTGTTGCAACAGGTACACAAGGGATTTCTAACATTAAAATCAATGGTAGACCTCCTGCTATCAAACAATCTGTGGCTAATATTGTAGTGATTTCCTTAGGCTATGATTCCAATTCCATTTCCAATCTTCCCCAAGGATATGGATTCCTTGTACCTGATGAAGAGAAACGATTTATTTTGGGCATTCTTTTTACCTCCAATATTTTTTCCCAAAAAGCACCCCGTGGAAACGTACTTCTCAGATGTTTTGTCGGGGGTGCCCGACATCCTGAACATGCAGTGCTTAAAGAGGAAACAATAATTAAATATGTCACAAAAGAAGTTGAAGATCTTTTTGGTGTAACTGAACCTCCAACATATGTTTCCATACAAAAACACATTTCAAAAGGCATACCTCAACTTAATTTAGGACATCATTCCAATATTAAATGGAAAAATGAAACGGAAAATGCAAATCCCAATCTCTATTTTTTGGGATCAGGCTGGACAAGCATCTCTTGTGACGGTCTCATTGGTGAGGCTTTAAAGCTAGCAGATAGGATTCTTTCTTGCGATTAAAATGGATTTTGCATATTTCTGGAAATTCTCTCTGACCGAATAATGTTTTTAGAAAATGATGGTTTATTTTGTGGTCTGGATGTAGGTTGTGATTGCAGGCTTAAAGTCAATTGTATCAAAATTTTCAAGGAGATGTTCTGCCTGTTTTCCGCAAAGAATGGTTAGATGATCTGTTTTTCCATTCAAAAAAGAAATTACTTGCTTCATCAATGCTTCTGTTGTTTTTTTGTCAGGGACTTTTTCTGTATAGACAGGTCCCATTGACCATTCATTTTCCATCCTTGATATCCTGCACCATGCCTTCAAATTTCCATCCATGATACAAAACTCATGGGTCTCGTGAACTGAGCTTGGTGGGTTTTCAAGTATTGACAATGCTGTTTCAATAGAGTATCCGATGTGTTTGCTTAGTAATCTTGCCACTTCTTTTTTTGGGCATTTGTTTCTTGTTTCCTTCCGCTGGCTATCAGCTTTGATTGGCAATACTGCCCTATAGAGAAGGGCAGAAACAGGTATAAAACCTTTCTTCAGTAGAATTTCCTTCTTTCCCCAATCATATCCAACGTTACAGACTATTGTATTGGCCCCTTTCAGTCTAAGTCTTTTGATTGCCTCATCAATAAGTTTCCCATCAATTATTGGATCTGGAGGGTAAGTTATTGGCACAGAAAGCATTCCAAATGGAGGGTCGAGTCTCTTGGCAAACAGTTCGTCTTCTGTTGGCTCATGAACCACTTTGGCAGTAATGAACCCTTTCATTGCATTGTCTTGAATCCAATAAAGTCTTGTTTCAGGATCGAAATCCTTGGCTGAATATTTTTTTTCAAGAGTTTCTTTATTCGATTGGAAAAAATAACTCCATACTTTCTCCATATTTTTGCCTATTTTCACTTGGTTGGCAATGAGCCATTCTTTGTTTTCCAGTGAGAAATGATGTATCATTCATAATCCCTACATGACTTGTGCGAGAATTGATGCAGCAATTATTTGGATGGTGGCTGCGAGAAATGCCCCAATGGAAAAGCCATACCTGCCTGGATGGTGAACTGAAAGTTGATCCCCTGGATTTTTGAATCTTAGCATGATTGCTTCATGTGCTGGCATAAATTTCTTTGCATGCTTGTCCTCGATCAGTTCAACAAAGAATGAAATGGTGGCAAAAAAGAAAGCCGCGGCTCCCCAACTTGCAAAGCTTTGTGGTACAATGATGTTTATCACCTCTCTATCTGTTTCAACCTCATATTCA
>WAKA01000095.1 GCA_015523565.1 Candidatus Heimdallarchaeota archaeon
GTTATTTAATGGAACTTTATTTCAAAAATTACATAAAGGATAAATCTAAATTAAAAAGTATGAGTGTTGCCGTTGCCAACTACATGGCAAAAATTGTTCTTTTAGGCGATGGGGCTGTTGGAAAAACTAGTCTTCGTCGCCGTTATTTGGGGAAAGGGTTTAATACATCTCATTTAATGACAATTGGTGCAGATTTTGCAACTACGAATATTAATGTAAATGGAGACGTCTTGAATGCACAAATCTGGGATATTGCTGGTCAGCAGAATTTTAAAATGATACGACAGCGGTTTCTTCTTGGGGCACATGGGGCAATGATTGTATTTGACGTGACAAGAAGATCCACATTTGAAAATTTGGGTAATTGGCTAAATGAGCTGTGGGTTACCAATAGGTCAACAGATATTCCACTCCTATTCATTGGAAATAAAACTGACTTGATTAACCAAAGAAAAGTTACTGAACAAGAAGCATTAAATTTTGTTGAGGATCTCAAAAAGCATCCAAGACTAAAACAAGTTTCTATGTCGTATATAGAGACATCAGCTAAATTAGGGGAAAATGTTAAGGAAGCATTTCATGAACTGGGCAAACATATTATCATGAACTTCAAGCGTGCTCGCATAAAAAAAGGTAATCTGAGACAGTAAATTGATAGATATTGTTTAGGTAGACTTAAAAGTTCAAAAACAGCCATTTCATTGTAAATGAGCCGCACTTTGTTCATTGCAGTCATGTTGATTTCTCTGATGTTGTATCTGCCAAATTCATCAACCTCAACATCATTAGAGCCCACTCAAATTCCTGTTTTAAAAAAACCAAGTCTCATGCAAACAAGCATATCAAATGCATCCCTCTCTGAGACTGGTCGAATGCTCGTCCTGACTAAAAGTTCAATTCGATATTCATGGGACTATCTTCCTCCATTTAAACTCGGTCAAAAATATCTGCATTTCGTAAATGGAACTGGTCGTCCTGTCATGGACACGTTTCTCTTTGACGATCCAAATACCCAATTCATTCCTGATCAAACAATATTTTCAATGACAGCAAGGAAACCTGATCCTTCTCCAAAAATAAATGGATTCATTGCGAAGGACATTATGGGAATGCAGAAAGTTTGGGATGAGTATAATATAACAGGTAATGGCGTTACTTTGGGTGTAACTGATTCTGGAGTCGATTTTGGTGTTGGTGATTTGGTTGATTCACCAAAACTTCTTTCTTCTGGAATTACTGCCTCATTTGACGCAACTGGATATGGGATTTCACCTACTACCCTAACTTTACAGGCTGAAATTATTTCAGGAACAACCGTTTTACCACTGGAAGGACAGAATTTGACAATTAACATGGGTGAGGAAGGAGGTATCGGCCTCAGTTCATCCATTGGCATCTCGCTTGAAAATTTAGACATTTCGTTAATCGCTAACCGTTCTAAATCTGGAAACTATAAGGTTGGTATGATGTATGAACCTGGAGAAATCAGACAGGTGTTCCTATATGTTCTGGTTGATAGCAATACAGCAGGAATATATGACGAACTCTGGGTTGACATGAGTACAAGCCTAGGGCTTAGTCTTGCAATGAACGGAATAATTTTTGAAGTAGGTCGCCTTTATCGGCAACTTGTCGACTGGTCATTGTCTGATGAAATCCCGTATGGATCATTTAATCCAATAATTGCCCGAGATATTGATGGAGACGGCGTGAATGATGTATCCATGGGTGCATTGGCTTCTGTACTTGATTTGCAAGCATTGGTGAATGGTGGAATTGTTCGTGGTATAGATCCACAGGGAAGGGGAATTGGTGTCATTTATGATGCCGTAGGTCATGGGACTCAAGTTAGCAGTGCTGCTGTTGGTAGGGGGAAAGTACCTATTCAAATATACGACAATTTTACCAGTGCTGACGAAATTGAAAACAAGACTGTGTATTATTTACCTGGGTCTGCTCCAAATGCCAATCTTATTGTAACAAAAGGTTTGCAAATCACTGATTTCTTATTAGGGTGGTTTTGGAGTGCAGGTCTGGAGCCTGTCCTTACTGGAAACGGGGGTTGGATTGTCAATGAGGAGCATAGGGTTGACATATCTTCTAATTCATGGGGTGATGGTTCAATTGGAACTGTATTGAAAGGGGTAGATACACTTTCATTCTTGGTTGATGCCTTGAGCACTCCAAACATTTTTTCAAAAATTGACTTTGGAGTAACGTATCCCGATTATCCCGGCATCATTTTTTTCATTGCTTCTGGTAATGGCGGTCCTGGCTTTGGAACTGTTACAGTGCCTGGCGCATCAGCATCCGCAATTACAGTTGGAGCTTCAACAAGTTTTCATCCACAAAAAAATCCTGGAAGAAATGATGTTGCCTTGTTCAGTGGGAGTGGACCCACTCCTACAGGACTGGTGAAACCTGATTTGGTTGCTCTTGGATCTTTCGGCTTTACAATGAAGGTTCTAATTACAGGTGCTGGAAATGGAACAAAAGCGGCTGGTGAATTTGGTGGAACTAGTGAAGCGACCCCTCGAGCCGCAGGTGTAGGGGCGCTGATAATTGAAGCTCTTAGGAAACAGGGTATAACCCCCACATTAAATGAATTAAAAACAAGACTCAAATCAACAGCCAAAGATCTTTCATTTCCAACTTTAATACAAGGGTCTGGACTTGTCAATGCCTATGATGCTGTTTCTTCTGTATTTAACACTGATTATGTTTTACTTAAGGATACTGAATCATCCACTTTAATTGGAAATGAGCTGAACAAGGAATTTTCATCTCTTTTTGGAACCGATCATCCATTCTTGAGTGGGACATTTTTTGATAGCTCCATTTATGGTTTTTCATCTAATTATTCCGCGGGAAGAAAAGTTTCTTTGGTATTCTCAAATGGAAGTGCTGCTCCCCTTAATCGAATGAATATTGTCCAATTTGTTCAAACTGAGGAAAGAACGACTCAATTTACAACATCATTGTCATCAAACGGTATTTATAAACTTGACAAGCTTTCTTCGCTTGTGGACGGTGATTTTCTACTCATATCGATTGGATTGACTGAAGCTTCCTACGAAAAACTTTCTGAAACTGGATTAACAATGCCGAATATGCAGTTGATTGATTTTTCTAGCGGTAGAATCGTCGACGAGTCATTTTCAACTGCATATTCCCAAATATTATATTCTGGCAATCCTGCCGATGATTTTCCATCAACCCCTGCAATAAAAATAGAGGATCCAGGGTTCCTTGCAGGCGTTCCTTTTTGGGAAGGTCTCACTTTTGAAATACATGCATTTCAATTTGATCGCGTTATCAAGAACTTTGAATTGTCAAAAACAAATAATGATCTAGTGAATATCAAATCTGAAAATCTATCAGACACATTTCAGATTTTTTCTGTCGAGCTTAAACAACCAAATGGTACAACATATCTCCCTTTGGTGGTTCTTGATGTAAATGAAGTCAAATATGGCTCTGCTGTTGATCCAATTGGTGACGAATTACGTGTAAAAACATATTACTCGGAGAACTTTTCATATGGTGCATTTAATTGGTATGGGAACACTGCCCGCCCAGAAGCAGGTGATTACCGTTTCTATAAGCTAAAAGTTCCAAACAACGCTACTTATCTCGCAATACGACTGAATTGGACTCGAAAAGGGATGTTGCCCAATCTTTACCTTTATGATTCAAATGGTATCCTAGTAACCAACTCAGCCACTGAATATGTAGGTGGGGGCTTTTACAGAAGTTCCACCTCAGAACCTAATGCGCAAAATCTGTTTATCCCTGTGAATGACACAGAATACACCTTATTGGCACATTTTATTCGAACACCTTATGGTGCAGGACCATACCAATTTGATTTGACAGTTAGATACTTAAAACTGAAAGCAATACCGAAGCCAGTGGAAACATTTTCTCAAGATTTGACAAAGAACATTTCTGGAACTCTTAATATCAACAGCAATAATTATTCCGTTGCTGAATTCCCAGAACTGAAGTTGACAAAAACGTCTGTCCAAATCTTCAAGGGCAATAATGGTACAATTAATGGATCAATTCCCTCATCACTTGTGTCCAATAAATCATTTACTCCAGAATATTTCTTCCCAATAGAGTTTGAAGCTGGTGACAAAGGAAAAATTGAACTAATATGGTACAATCAATCTTATGACCTCGATATTTATCTGTTTCCTGCGGATAATACAAAACAAAATGCAGACCTATTAATGAGACAGGGTACCAAACCTGGACCTTTCAATGAAAGTGCATTGTTTGCTATTAACAGAACCTTGACTTATTTTGTCATGGTGGATTTTGTGGCTGGTGATCCCCCTGCAAACAGTGTAAATTTCATAATCAAGTATGAAACAAGAAACGGTCCGATTTTTTCGAATGACGGTGCCGAGATTGATATTGATACAACTATTTTTGCCAATGGTCATTATGGCCTAAAAGTATTTTATCAAACTAATTTCCCAATAACATTTGAGAATTTCTATGAGACCACACTGTTGAATCATTTCAATTTTTCATCATCTCTGATATCTCCAGATAACTCTGCTGTATTGTCTGGTTTTGCAAATATTTCATGGACATCTGATGTTCCAACTACTGCTTTGTTTTATCTTGAAAACGACACCCTTTCCATTTTCTTGGGATCCTCAAGTACGCAATCTTTTGCTTTTGATACCACCTTGTATGAAAATGGCAACTATAGGCTGAAAATCATTATCACTGATGGCGTATTTAGCCATATCTATTATAGAGACATAAATATTCAAAATGAGCAGTTTTCATCGCTCCCCCCATTAACTACATTAGCATCCACTAGCCCGATTCCAGTTAACTCATTTTCAATGATTATTGGCTTGGCTATTATTGTTGTCTTTCGGTTTTTTGTGAAGTTTCAAGGTAAGAAAATCAACAAATATTAATTAATGCAATTCTAATACGAAATAGAAGTGTTAAATGAAATTCAACGTGGTCTCATGAGTGTATTGCAGGACGAGACCCGTTGCAAAATCCTGCAGGAATTATCAGAACGTCCAAGTCCTCCTGATAGACTTGTAGAGGTCACTGGTGTTTCACGCACTGCTGTAGAGAAGCACTTGAAACTCCTTTTATTTCATAATCTCATTGAAAGAAGAGCACAAAGCTTTCCCCGGCTTCGATATATCTATTCGATAACATATGAAGGTGAAATCTTTCTTTCAGGCATTTCAAATGTAGCTGACATATTCATAGAGTCAACATTGGCAAAATGGGAAGAAGAGCTTACACAGATTGAACAAGGATATGTTTATGGGGTAATCCAAAAAGAAGAGTATGAAAAAGCGAAAAAGGATTACCAGAAAAAAATCAGTTCATTTACGAAGGGTTTGGGAAAATGAATGGTGATCTGATAAAACAGTGGGTTGACATTTGGCTTCCTTCCATAAGGAAAACCCTCAATCTATCTTCTGACGATCTTCTCTTTTTAAGGAAATACCAGAAATTGGGTATGTCTAACCCATTAAATCAAACCGAGCTTTTCAATAGAAACAACTTAGTTCTTTCACAATTTCCACAATCTCATGCAATAGTGTTTGGAGCGGCAAAAAATTTGGAAAAACACATAATTTCATTAAAAGATGTTCTTGCAGAGGTTTCAATTTCGCCTCTAATTGTTGCCGCAGATGGTGCCAGCTTTGAACTTCTCAGACAGAATATTGTACCACATGTGGTTTTTACAGATTTAGATGGGGGTATTGACCTAATTTTGAAATTGATGGGTTATTCCGTATGGCTTTTTGTTCTTCTCCATCCAGATAATCTTAAACTGATTGATTCACTCTACCATGAATTCCTATCCTACTCCAAAGTTATTTTTTGTACACAAGACCGACCGTCTTTTGGTTTTGTTAATTCATTTGGGTTTACTGATGGAGATCGTGCGGTTTCATATTTTGCATACTCTGGTTATTTGACATTACCTTTGGGTTTTGATTTATCCCATGAACCAGGATGGTCTTCTATTCGCAAAAAAGAAGTCACAGAAGAATTTTTAAATCGCAAACTGAAGAAATTGGCAATTGCAAGGGATATTATAGATGAAGTGTCAATAACAGGTTTTGTTTATACTATTGATAAAAAACTAAATCCTGGTACTTTATTGCTAGGCAATTCATTGAAAGAAAAACTATTGGCATTTTTTCATTCCTCTGCATAAATCTAGCATATTAACTTTTTAGATAGCAGAAAGTCTTAATATATGTAAATACACAACTACAAGTAAGAAATGACAAAAAACTACTTCTTGAAAATTAGTTTACTTGGAGATGGTGCAGTAGGCAAAACAAGCCTTCGCGAACGATTCATGGGACGTGGATTTAGAAAAGAACATATGATGACAATTGGTGCTGATTTTGCCAGCTATGAAAGGATGATTGGGGATTACAAAGCTACCTTTCAGATATGGGACATGGCAGGTCAGGAAACATTTCAAAGTATTAGATCACGCTTTTTCAGGGGATCAATGGGTGCCCTTTGTGTATTTGACGTAACAAGACCTGATAGCTTCATGAACCTTAAGACATGGATCGAAGAACTCTGGCGGCATAATGGAAGGGGTGTCATCCCAATAACAATTTTGGGAAATAAGGCAGATCTACGAGACAATCATTCTGTCAGTGTTCAACAAGCTGAAGATTATGCTCGTGCAATTTCACAGCACACCAAAAAATATGGTTTTGAAGTTGTTTACATGGACACCAGTGCCAAAGAAGGATTGAATGTTGAACGTGCATTTGATACTTTGGGGCTGACAATCATTGAAATGCTTCAAAAAGGAAACCTGAAAATCGGATAACTTATCAACACTCAAAACTTGCAGAGGATTTGGAATACTCACCAAGCATAACCCTCACTTTTTTCACATTTGGGTATTTAGAAGAAATTTCCTCTTGTAATTTTTTTGTGAAGAACTCTGACAGACATTCAACGGTGGTGTTTCTTATTGGTAAAAGGTGTACCGTATGTTTTGGAACAATGTATTCTTTTTCAATATTTTTCACATACAATTTCAAGTAATCCCCTTCAATTTCTATAATATCCAACAATGGATTCTCAGTAGGTAATAACAGGGAATTGTCAAATTCCTCTTTCCACTTCCTGACAATGGGCTTGAGATCAAGGAAATCAATTAACACGTCTGATTCATTTAGAGTTCCTTCAACTTCAATCTTGATTTGGTATGTATGTCCATGCATTGGCTCAATCAATGTTGGAGACACAACAAAATGGGCACAATTGAGAACTAGATCATCCCTATTCCAAAATAAAGTTCTTCTTTCCACATTTCTAAATTTAACATTGACTATTAATTGTTGCCAATACAAACCATATCTTTTTTTAAAACTTCTTCTCGTATTTTGTAGTCCATTTGAGTTTCCGTGGGTTCCTTTTCATTTCTGTAAGGGATACCCTGCATTTCCTACTGCAAAAATTCAAAATGGTTCCGTCTGTTTTTACATAAAAGGAACCTGTGGTTTTTGGAATTTCTTTTCCACAAAATGAACATTTGTAGACTCTAATCATTTTATCGCCTCCTCATATTACGGGCTTCACGTTCTGTATCCTTGAGCATCAAAATATCTCCAAGTTTAACAGGTCCCTTTATGTTCCTTGTCAGGATACGGTTTTTATCCCTTCCCTCAAGAATTCTAGTTCGGACTTGAATAACCTCTCCAATTGTTGATGCTCTACCAACGATTTGAATGACTTCCGCAGGAATTCCCTCTTCTGACTCGGACATTCCTACAGGTTCATTATTTTCACTCATGTATTTGCACCTCAGTTAAGCTCTTTGATTCGCTCGGCTATGCTTTTGAGGACACCATCTGCCTCTCCTGCATCAACAATTGCTGAGGATGCAGTTGGCACTTCAAGCCCTGCTGCCTTTCCCAATGCCTCTGCTGATGGAACCTCAATATAGGGCGTGTTCTTTTCTTTTGCCAAAATGGGCAAATGCCTTACGATTTCTGGAGGATTGACATCCTTGGCAATAAAGACAAGTTTGGCCTTTCCTCTCTCTACGGTCTTTGTGACCTCATTTGTACCTTTTTTGATTTTTCCAACCTCTCTTGCTCGTTCAAGCAAGGCGAGTGAGTCATTGATTAAATCTTCTGGATATTCCATATTTATATCTCCTCGGGTAATTTTATTTCCTGTGAAAGATTAATTACCTTCATCAGGTAATTTTCTTTTCTTGCCAACAATTAAAAGCAATATGATAGAAACGCGAGAATGGTATTTCAAACTGCATGATTGTTGGGAATGTTTCGTTGACTTATTCACCATTCCCTATTAACAAGCCTTTTATCGAGAGAGATGTCGAAAAAATGTCATATCCTTCTTTTTCAAGTTTTCCTTTTATCACTTGGGCATTTTCCTCGTCTTTCGGCAAAATGATTACACATCCTCCCCCGCCTGCTCCAGTTAGTTTTGCACCTAATGCACCGTTGCTTTTTGCGATCCAGCATATTTTCTCAATTGTCTCATGACTGACACCTATACTCGCCAATAACCCCTGATTGATTTCCATCAACTCCCCTAGGATGTTCTTGTCATCGAAACCATGCATCATTTCCCTGACCACCTGTCCCATTGTATCAAGGATTTTCCCAACCAAGTTCTCATGGCGTTTATATCTTTCCCTGACTGCAGATACTAATCGTTTTGTCTCTCTTGGAACTTTTGTGTTGCATATCAATATGGGAAGTTCCTGAACTTGGTCAAGCCACTGCATATTTCCTTTTTCAAAAAGCATGACTCCTCCGAAAGCCGCCGCAGTATTGTCCACCCCTGACGGCGTTCCATGCGCGATAATTTCTCCCTGAAATGCAAGTTTGGAAATAAGTTCTTTGTCAAGCTCTTGATCAAATAAGTCCGAAATTGCCCCGATAGATGCAACCGCCACAGCGGCGCTAGAACCAAGACCTGAAGAAATCGGAATCTCACTGTTGACTTGGATTGAAACCCCTCTTTTTGTGTCATGTATCCCCGTCTTCATTAGATATTCCAACAATTGATAAACTGCAAAAGCAATGTTGTCTGTTGCATGATTAATGGAAATCTCCTTTACATTGAATGCCTCATCATATGTGTAAATCTGTCTGATTCCTAAATCTGGAGCTATGATTTCTATCCCTTCATCAGGAAGTAAGGTCGCATGAACCTTTGCCCTAAGGTTAATTGCTGCAACAAGTGCTGGAAAGCCGTAAACAACACTATGTTCCCCACCCAAAATAACTTTTCCAGGTGCTGACGCAATTCCAATCTCTTTCATTAAATGAAACATAAACGATTTTCTTATTAAGTTATAGGAGATTACTGTAACAATTTCTTTTTTTATTGCTTTTTTCTTCTTGAACAGGTACGTAAAAATATTAAGACAATACAATCTGCATTGATGCGATGGGAAAAAAAATTGTCATTGTCAAACTTGGTGGGTCTGTAATAACCCAAAAGGATAAGGAATCGATTCCTAACTTGGAAACAATACAACGTGGGTTTCAAGAACTTGCAAACGCTGATGTCCACCCCATTGTTGTTCATGGGGCTGGATCATATGGTCATCCCATGGCAAAAAAATATGACCTTGTCTCTGGATTTACTCCTCAAAATCGAGAAAAAGCAATATGGGCTGTATCACAGACACGTCTCAACATGATTAGCTTGCATCATTTGATTATCAAAGAGGCTCTTGCAAAAGGTTTCTTTCCTTTCTCCTTCCCTGTTTCTTCTAATACGCTTGAAATAACTGAAAATTCATTCTCTTTTTTTTCAGACCCACTTACCGTGGCATTGAAACAGGGCTTTAACCCTTTTTTCTATGGTGATGTTGTTCTTAGCAAGTTTCGCGGCTTCACCATTCTTTCTGGAGATAAAATTATTGAAATGATACTTAAGACATTAAATGGAGGAAATTATTTCCCTGAAGAGGTCATTTTTTGTTCTGATGTTGATGGGTTCTTTTCTGATGATCCAAAACTTAATCCTGATGCTGAAATGTTTCCAATGGTAAAAAAATCAGACATTCCTAACTTAATTGCACATGCAAAAGAAAGCAATAATCCAGATGTGACAAAAGGAATGCTTGGAAAAATTGAATCCATAGAAAAGATACTTTCCTATGGTGCAAAAGTCAAGATTGTTAATCTCAATGTCGCAAAACGCTTGGAAAATGCATTTGACGAAGAAAAAATCTATGGGACAACATTTATGCCTTGATTTGAAAATATAGTAATACTGAATGACAAGAACTAAACCCATTAAAAGCAGTACAACTGATGTAGTGTGAGAACAAATGTCAACAGATCAAGAATTATTTGAAGGGACTATAGATGAGAATGAACTATTGGTGCCATTGGATGACTATTTGACATCTGGTGTTCATATCGGTACAACTGTTGCAACCAAACAGATGGAACCATTCATTTACAGGGTAAGAAATGATGGACTGTATGTTTTGGACATCAAAAAAACAGATGAACGAATCAGGCAGGCCGCAAAAATGCTTGCATTGTATGACCCTGAGGATGTGGTGGTCGTTTCCCAGAGACAATATGGAACCGTGCCATCCTCGAAATTTGCAAGATTATGTGGATTCAAGGCAATTCCTGGTCGTTTTGTCCCAGGAACATTTACTAACCCACAGAGCAAATATTTCACAGAACCAAGTATCGTTTTTATCAATGATCCAAAATCAGACAAACAGGCATTGGATGAAGCCAGAAGAATGAACATTCCTGTCATTGCGCTCTGTGATTCTGACAACACTACAGCTTATGTTGATTTGGCAATTCCTGCTAATAACAAAGGTCGTCGAGCTTTAGCAAGGGTTTATCTTTTGTTAAGCAGACAGGTTCTGAGAGAACGCAACGAACTTGGTGAAAATGAGCCTCTTGGACTTGAACTTGATGATTTTGCCTTTAAGCTTTTGAGAAACTAGATCGCCTCATTTTAAAAACTAATCCGTAATGAAAAAATTATTACCGTTCCTGTTGATATGGAAGAATGGTATCGATTAAATTTACTTGACTAATAACCATCCTTCGACAGCATACTTTTTTGAGCCGTAGTTCATCCAATATTTCTGAAACTGGGCGATTTGGGTCTTCTTTCTTCATCTGTTCAAATTTTTCCCACTTATCGCCTACTATAGTGCCACAAGTGAAGCATCGGACTGGTATAATCATTAATTTCTTCTTTTCTTTCTTCTTCAAAAGATTATTGATACCGCGAGCTTTTATAATTTCTAGGACGAAAGGTGTATTTTTTAAAGACTATGACTTTTTTTCTGTTATATGAAATCACGAAAAGCTCTGACTGTTTCATTACTTGTCATTGCCCTGATCTTTTCCTCTAATCCCTTATTATCAAATGCTAATACAGATAATTTCAAACTTACAATCATTATCCCTGGCGATAACCAGAGAATTAGAGTCTTTGTCAACCTTTTGAATGATTATTGGGATCCCTTACATATAGAACTAAATATTGTGGGTTTCCCTGAACCAACATATATTCAAAATCTTTTGAACCCCACCCTGAGTTGGGACTTGGCAATTATCTCTTTTGATGGGGGTGAGAAAGGAGACCCTGGGCTTTTAGATCTATATGACCCTGAATATTCTGTTATTGCAAAAAAATTATTTCCCTTTACAAATCCAGATTTGTTAAGTGAAATTGGAATTGGTAATGATTTCCTTCAGTTACTCCATGATGCTTATTTTACATTTAATAAAACACAAAAGGTGGAGTTGTTAAAGACATTCCAAAGAAAATTTAATGAAGAGTGGTTGTTGAATTTGCCTCTTTTCACAAAACTTGGTGCAGTGATTGCATATCGGCAACTAAATGGCTTTAATCCACAGGAAGGAATGGCAAACTCAATTTTCAGTGGCATGCATTGGAACGGCAATGCAAAACGACGAGAGGATCAGGGGGGCACAACTGACAATCTTAGACTGCTTATCCAAGATCCAGTTGGAAGTTTTAATCCTCTTTTTACGGTTTCTGGTGATTATGAAGAATTAAATTCTCTGATCTTTCCCCAATTGATGCTATTTGATGAAAATGTAAATCCATATCCTGATCTTGCTGTCGGCTATGACATTGATTATTTGGCTAATGGAAGTAGCTATATTACCGTGACCTTAAGAGATGATGCGAATTGGATAAACAAAGACGGACAAATAGAAGGGAAAATTGGTGTAAAAGATGTCAAATTTACTTTTGACGTATTGAAATTCGATTGGGTTCCGACTGTATCAAATAACCTCATTCCACGAATCAAATCAATAAAAATCTTGAATGATACATCCATCCAATTTTTCATTTCAAAATCTAGCCCCTCTGATTTATATCTAATTGGCAGACAACACATTGTTCCTGAATACCTTCTAAACCAAACACTTACAATCCGGAATGAAGAAATAGGAACAATTTATGGAGACAAAATTTCTCCCCTAGATTCAGACCAATGGGCAAACTTTGCATCTCAACCAGTTTCTGGTTCCATGTATTATTTCAAATCCAAAAGGGAAAATATCATAACTCTCAAACCAAATCCTAGTTATTGGTACCCAACCATTGATGATATTGTCACTCCCACCACATGGGATCCTTCAAGCAATAAATTCTTTGATTGGAATGATGATCCTTCCACACCAAAAATTGAAAAGCCAGTCAATGCTCTAATTAATGAAATTACCTATGCAATTATTGAAGACAAATCAAGTGCATCATTACAGTTCCATTATGGCATACTTGATGTTTTCAGATCCAAGGTTGCCGATTCTAAAAACCTCTATTTGAATGATGAAGACTTGGTAAACAGGGATTTCATTCCAAAAGGGTATATTGAGACCTTTCTTGTTAATTATGAAAACAACCAATATCTTCGGGACTACCGTGTCCGAAAAGCATTGCTTGCCGCCCTGAACCGTACTGAAATGCTTGAAATAATGGGGACAAGTCAGGAAATACAATACTCCCCGATCTCCAAGGCATATACTGAATATTACAGTGACCAAGGGGGGGTTCATTATGATTACAATCTAGCAAGGGATTTGTTCAGGGAGGCAGGATTTGTTGCTGAAGAATATTCAACTCTCCAATATTCAACTAGAAACATCAACGTTTCTATTTCCCTTTTTGGAATTCTTGTGGCTATAATTGTAGGTTTCCGGAAAAGAAAAACGACATATTGAAATTAGACCGATATTCTTACTATCTAATGACAGATGACAAAATGATGCAAAATCTAGCAATCCGTCTTTTTCTTTCCGTCGGTTTTGCAGTATCACTTATTTTGTTTGGAATTATGTTTTTCTTCGTCGGTGTTTTCTTTCTAGGAAGCACCTCTGTATCAACAGAAAAATACAGAAATTCCTCCAAATGGTGGATTATGACTGGTCTACTTCTTGTCTTTATAGGTTTCCCTCTTTTAATTCGCATACTTCAAGACACCCCTGAACCTGGGTCTTTGGGATACAAACATTTCTAAATGTACAATCTTATATCTTATGTCGTTGAAGGAAAATAGATGAAAATCAAACAGAAAATCGAAGAAATTTGGACAACAAACAACTCATTAGGTACTGCATTGCCAGAATTGATTGATCTTCTTCAACTCGCAAGAAGTTCACAAGAACAAATTCCAGTTGAACTGCAACTTGATATTTTAATGACTGCAAATTATGTCATGGAATATGGTACAACTCGGGATTCTCTTTTTCATTTATCCCAAACATGGTTGGATGTCATGAAAGAATTGGAAAAAAACACATCTATATCAAATGACTTGCATCGTAAAATCAATAGGTTTAACTCAATCTTTGTCAATGCTCTTTTAGGATCACTTGTTTATGATAAACAAAATAAAATGTCAGAAACCTCCTCTGCCTTGAATACGGTATTGCATTTCTTAAACTTACCTTCATCACATTCCAACACTATTGAATTTTCATTGCAATCCATTGTCCATCTGCTTCTGAAATTTTTGGATGTTGCATCGCCAACCTCTTGGTTTTTAGATAATGTGTTTGATCTTGTTACCGTTCTTTCTATTCTTGAAGATTTAAACTGTGATGCTACAAATTTTAGGCAAGATTTGGATTCATTGAAATCAAAAATCAAACGAATCGACCCAGAACTAACATTAATGTCCAATATTCCAATTCAAACTGAAAAGTACCGGTTCATATCTATAATGATGGACAATGCAAATCCACTTAATGAGACATGGTTGAAAAATGCCAAATACTTAATCGAATAGAATTGAATACCGAAAAATAATGTTTTTTATTACTTCGAATGCTGTTTTTATCAAATCTGCATGTTTAACCCAGAAGGTGTATTTAAAAATACCCAAGCCCACACCTTACATGCAAGACAAATTTCCGTCTTTGTGAAAAAACACATTATGAGGTGACAAAATGAGTTTAATGTCATATTTTATCAGAAGAACATTGGCTATGATACCCCTTACAATCGGGGTTTCAATGCTAATTTTTTTCATGTTCGCAATCACCCCAATTGACCCTGTTAACATAAAGGTTGGGCTTGACCCTAATGCACAAAAAAATCGTGACCAATATGTTAAGGCATGGGGACTAGACAAACCTATTTACCAACGATACCTTGATTGGGCTATTCCTATGTTTACCCGACTTGAATTTGGCGAAAGTTGGACAAGGGACGTACCTGTTGAAGAAATCTTCGCACCATATATTGGGAATACAATTTTCCTCTTTGGAATCTCTTTTGTCCTGTCTTTACTTGTCTCAACAATTATTGGTATCGTTGCCGCAACTCACCATAACTCATGGTTTGATCAATCTGCTTTATTTGGGAGCCTTGTTGGTTTCTCTATCCCTGGATTCGTTCTTGGCATTGTTCTTATCATGACTATGTATTCTGCCTTTGGTATTTTGGCAGTTTACCTTTCAGGGAATGATACAAACCTTGGTGACCAAATTTGGGCAGTTGTCGTTGCGGAATTGACCATGCTTATTTCAGGCATTGCATTTGCGACTCGACTTGTCCGATCCCAAATGCTTAATGTCCTTAGGCAAAACTATATCCGTACTGCAAGAGCTAAAGGTCTATCCGAAAGAACAGTGATCTACAAACACGCCCTAAGAAATGCATTGTTGCCATTCGTGACAGTCATTGCCCTCTCATTGCCAGGTATTCTCAGTGGCTCTCCAATCATTGAACGTGTATTTAATTATCCCGGTGTTGGCAGACAACTGATTCGTGCGGCTCTTGAATTTGATTTACCAACAGTTCTTGCTGTAAACATGTTCTTTTCAGTAGTGACAATTTTCATGCTTTTGATCGCAGACATTGTTTATGGCATTGTCGACCCAAGGATTAAATTTTAGGAGGATTTATGATGTCATCAGTTACAGTTACAGAAAAAATCTCTGGACCGGTTCTTCCATCACCTGGTCGATATAATCCTTCTTATTTCTCAATTGCAATTAATGCAACATCATTGCTTTCATTTTTCTTTATGTTGCGTTTTCTGCTATTTGGCTCCATCTTTTTCTTCTTTGGAATACAGGACTACATGGAATATCAAAGGCAATATAAAATCGCCAAGCAGGAATACGAAAAAGAAAAATTGGCCTATATTGGTGCTAATCCAGATAAGCCATTTACGCAACCATTTTCCTTTGTAGCAAAAGATGCCAATGGAGATCCAATATTCCCAACCTTGCTGTTAAGAGATGCGCTAAAACAATTCATGATCCTTCTCCTGATATTCTTCGTCACTAAAAAGGTCTTACAAGCTTATGGTGCAAAAATGGTGACTCTGGATGATGAAGGAATTAGAATTAAAAGATTTGAATATAAACAACTCTTCAAAAAGGTATTTCTTGCACCATATTACTTCTTAAAAACAAAAAGTTTGGATTTGGATCCATTCAGGGAGGTTGATTTTGTTGCTTGGGAAGGTGTTTTGGATGTTCAAGTCAAAAAATCAGAAAGCCTCTTGTCTTCCGTCGCTAAAAACCTCCAAAAAGCAACGATTTATACAATGGACAAGTCCATTGGAATCGAAAGCATAAATTATCGAAACTCTGGAGAATTGATGGAAAAGCTAAAAATCTTTGGTGACAGTTTAGAGGAAAAAGTTATTGACTTTGGATATGGTGCAAGCATTGCAATCATCTGGAGACGTATGAAAAGATCCAAGGTCGGTGTTTTGGGTTTTGTTCTCGTTGTTTTCTTCTTGGTTGTCGCCTTGCTCGCTGCGGCATTCAGCATTGCATATCCATTAAAGGATTTAACCATAAGGACTCAACCAGTCCTAGTTGAATTTTTCAAGCTCAACATTGGCGGTAAGGAGATCCCAATCCATTTAAGAAATCCCAATTATGGAAACGTGCGTGATAGATGGGTTCCTCCCAATGAACAATATTATTTCGGCACAGATGGTGATGGTCGAGACATTTTTTCAAGGGTTTTCTTTGGATCCTTTTATTCCATTCTAATCGGTATCGTTGCAGAAGTAATTGTTGTGGTTCTTGGCGGTGTCATTGGTGCTGCCAGTGGTTATATGGGCGGTGCTTTTGATAACGTCATGATGAGGGTTGCAGATGTCCTTTTGGTTTTGCCTGGTCTTCCTATCCTTATTATGATATCTGCCGCTTTCGGATCGGTGTTTGATGTAATCGATATCGAAGGTGCTTATTATCTAATTGTTTATTCAATTTTCTCACTTATCGGATGGTCTGGCACTGCAAGATATGTGAGGGCAGAAGTTCTGGCATTAAAAGAGGCAGAATTCATCCAAGCAGAGTATGTTTTAGGTGCAACCCATTGGAGAACAATTACCCGCCACATCATTCCCAATGCAATGTCAACACTCATAATCATATTTACGTTGGGAATTGCAGGTGTCATTCAAGGTGTTGCTTCTCTCGCATTCCTTGGTTTCGGATCTTCCGACACATTGGTCTGGGGAAGTGATCTCTCTGTTTATACCAATGACACTCGTTTGATCACCCAAGGGACATGGTGGGGCGTTACATTTGTCTCACTAGCTCTGTTCCTACTTACCTTGGGTTTCAACCTTTTGGGAGATAGCCTTAGGGATGCACTTGATCCAAGATTGAAAGAATAGAACAAATTGAAAACAACATAATTATTAGATACTTCACAATATTTTGTTCATGGAAAAATTACCATCAGATTATGAAGAAGTCAAACAGAAAGGTATTCATGTTTTCATTAAAGGAAACTTAATTGGCGCTGATTTATTGGAAAAAGTAAAATATTTGATTTTGTATTTCTTTGCTCTTGTCTTGTTACCAATTGCCTTAATCGATGGAATCATCTTCTTTCTTTCAGGAAATCAAATCTCAACGATGTGGACTTTCATTTTGATATCTCTATTTGCAACCATTACAATAATTTTCTACTATTATTGGGGCTGGAAAAAAACATTTGAAGCATGGTATTACTTTGACCATGAAAATGAAATCATGTTCGCGTTGATCAAAAGTAAATCCCCTATACTTCTTGAAATCCCATATGAAGAAATAGAAACAATCGATTGGTCTGGTGGGTCAAATGGCTTCGCAATTATTAGGACACCTATCGTATCTTTGAAAACTGAAAGAGCTAAAAACAAAAGAGAAGGTTCAATTACTGAAATGTGGTCTGAAATTGCAAAAACTAGAGCGCCTTTTCAAGATTGGCCTTATACTTTACTCTGTGTATCCTGTAACGAGGAATTTGGGCATCATATCGGCACTGCTGTCTGCCCTTTTGAAGAAAATATCGCTTTAATTGACCCAAATGCTAAAGGAAGACATGATCCTGAATCAATCTCCCATGAGGATCTTGATCGCGTGTGAATTGATTTTTTTACGATTCTAAACTTGATCGAAATAGTGAAAAATTTAAATATCTCTTAAATTAAAGTCTAAAATCTATTGTTTCTTTACTTCTGAACCCCCCTTTCATTCCCCTTCTAATTTATTAGTGTTCAAACAAATAGCTAAATTACACTAGCCATAAAGAGACTCACTCAAAATCTATAAAAAGGGTGAGTCTAAAGGCGCAGTAAGGATGACGTCGGCAAAGCCGATCCTCATCACACTATATGCGAAATTCGTAGAATTTCATAAAGGTGAATGATTAAGATGAAACACAGAAAATTAATGCTATTGAGCTTCCTTATAATGGGTGCATTCTTTTTGAGCTCATTCGGGAACGCAAGCATTTATTCCCAAACTGTTGCACAAGGTGTTGTCAACTTTGAAATGGTTGTTGAGACTAATGTTGGTAACAGGAGAAGGGAAAGCTTTGCATACTATCTACAACAAGCACTTGCTCCACTAGGCATAGATGTCAAGGTAGTCGGCAAGCCATTCAGCCAATTTGTTGGTGACTTGCTCTTTGTCAGTCCCAAACCATATGGCATTGGCATTGTCGGATTTGTTGGCGGTTCTGTCATTGCCCCTGACTTCTATGACCTTTACCACAGCCAAGGGTTCTTCGGTGATCTCCTCTATCAACTGGCATCTGATGAATGGCAGTCTTGGTTGCCAAATGACCCTGGCAGCGGTGGTATCACCCAACGTGAGGTGGACAACCTCATCGGCAACATGACAAACTCTTTTGACCTGCTTGGTGAGAGAAAGCAATTGACATTGCAATTCCAGCAGATGTTTATGGAACAGTTGCTTTATGACTATCCACTTCTTGCCCCAACTGGCATTTTCTCAATTTGGCATGGACTCGAAAACTTCGACCCTGAAGAGGGTACCCTTGGTTCTGCATACCTTGGTGCATATTGGGGTAATGAAACCTCCCCAGACAGGCAAAACAATGCATCAACCATCGCAGTCAGGCTTGCCTCCATTACTGGAAACTTTGACCCTCTCCAAGTTGCAGACAGTGAAACATCAACAACATTGGCTGGATTATTCCCAAGCCTTCTGTTGTTCTCTGGAAGGGATTACAGCCCCCATCCATTCTTGGCAAAACAATTCAATGTCAGCACATGGTTTGATGCTCCAATTGGTCCAAACGGAACAACTGTTGATGTGCCTTACGGAAGAATGGACTTTTGGATTAACAATGATTGGAAATGGAGATATCCAAACGGAACTGAATTCGGACCAGTCACCGTCGATGATGTCAAGTTCTCATTTGACTTGAGAACCGCACCCCACACCCTTATCAACGGCAAATCCGCGTATCAATATATCCATCATGTCGAGACCAATGCGACTGAGGGACGGGTCAGTGTTTTCGTTTCTGTACCAAATGTTGATGACCTCTTTGCATTTGGAGGTATGGATATTGTACCATACGACTTGTTGGGCGGTGAACTTACATTCGCCAACGGCACAAAAATAACCGCTTTGGGTAATACCTCATACAACCCATTTGAAACCGAAGAATGGAATGCTTTTGAGGACAACCCAGTGCAAAGCGGTCCATATTACATTGACTTCTCAGACGTCAATCAATACAAGCCTGGTGAGTATATCTACAAGTGGGCAAACCCAGACTTCACCTTCCCCAATGAATGGGACAGCTCAAACTTTGACATGAGAACCCCTGAAGCAGAGGATGCATACTTCTTCGCATGGGCAGACGATCCAAATACTGCAACCCATGAGAAACCAACTGAGATGACAATCAACCAATTCTACTATCCAATTGTTGAGGACATCAATGTAGAATTGATCCTCTTCAAAGCAGGTGAAGTTGACTTGACTTCACCCACTGCTTTCGGTGGTAATGAGCTACAATCCCAAATCAATGATCCAAGGTTTGACGTGCACACTGTTTCAACCACAGCCACAGCAGACCTGTTGATATTCAACCTGCTTGATCCCAACCTGAAGAAATACAATGTCAGGAGAGCAATAGCTCACGCTGTCGACAAAACTGCATTGCAAGCACTTGTTGACAATCTCCGTGAGCCACAGGACTCACCTGTCAAACCATTCTTCAAGAACAACTACTACTCTGACCAATGGAAGATCCCATACGACATTGAGGCCGCAAAGGATCTTATGAGGAAAGAAGGTTATACAATTGTCGACCAAGCCGCAGCTAACCCAACAAGCGTAGCTTCATCCAAAGTCGAACAAATTCAAACCTCTGTCCAATCCAAGGTTAATTCCGTAGTTAACAAAGTGACACAACAAATCAGTCCAAGCCCAGTTGCAGCATTCTTTGCTTCTTTGGCTGTAATGACTGTTGTTGTTGGTCTTAAAAGAAGAAAAAACTAAACACTCATCAATTTAAAGTGAAATAGTATCAAAAAGTTATCTTAAACAAAAAAAATCTAAAAAAAGTTTATTTGGAAATAGTTACGTGCAATTCAAAAATATTAGTATAAGAAAGAAAATATTCATTATTGTTCTTCCTATATTGATCATTTCCGCTTTTATTTTCGGGTATAGGGAATTTAATCAAACATCAAATATTATTGTGTCTAATTTCGACGGTAATCTGGAAAACACAATCGATCTGATAAACAACAAATTAATTGAAAGAATCACATTTACGCAGAATTTATTGAAAATGCTTGCTTTTTCAAATTTGTCCAAAGCTAAATTTAATTTCCCTAACGATAAAACAGTTGATAGCATAGTCTATTCATTTTTGGATTCTTTTGAAAACTTGAATGATACTGGAATTTTTGAAGTTTCATTACTTAACTCAACAGGATTTGAAATTGCAAAAGCAGAATACAGGAATCTTAGGGGTAAATTTTACGCAGTGCCAATCCGCGGATTGAAATTACAAGACCGTACAACCGAGGCTTATTTTATAGAAACAAAAAACCTCGTTGAGGGGCAATTTTTTGTTGATGAAATTCATTTGCAACGTCAGGACGGCGATATAAGGTTTAATCTTGGAGAAGTTATTCCTGTCTTAAAATTAGGTGCTCCAGTATATGATAATGGTAATTTCCTTGGAGTGGTTGAAATTGGACTATACTTTGACTTTTTCATTAAATCTGATTTGGAATCCTTGAATAAATTAGGTTCCCTTAATGTTTCAATTGTTGATAGTCATGGATATTTTCTTTATGATAGCTCGTCACCTTGGTCCTCCCCTCAAGACTTGGCTTCAAATTTCACAATATTTGAAAGATATGAAAACATTGTGTTTCCCAAAGGGGATGAATTCAAGATAACAAGCTTTACACAGCAGTCAAGAATCTATTTGAAAACGCTAGGGATACATCCTTCGTCTGGAAATAAATATTTCTTTATAATTGATGCTGATTTAAGTAGTACATTTAGTCGTTCTGGCAAACTTGCACTTTCAGGCATCGTTTTGCAATTTTTCATATTCTTGGTAATCGGATCTCTAATTTTCTTCTTTTTTGAAATATTTGTATTTAAAAGGCTTCAGCATCTAAATCAACAACTCACAAAAATCGAACAGGGAAAATTGAATGAGATAAATTTGGAGGAAGAAACGATTGATGAGATAGGTCATATTTACCAAACTTTGAAAGGAATGGTCATTTCATTAAGCGAAATAATCTCAAATGAACGAATGCTAATTTCGCAAATAAAGGAAAAAACCGTGCATCTAAATCATACGGCAGAAGATGTGACATCAGCTTCAGAAGAGGTTTCTGCTACTGCTGAATCTCTTTCATTGGGAGCACAGAACCAAACAGAATTAATGGGAGAGGTGACAGGTTCCCTTCATTCATTAAATAAATTGATAGTGGATGTTTCCAAGGAAATTGAAATCAGTGCAAAACTCATTTCTGACATCGCAATGCAGACAAACATACTTGCGTTGAATGCAGGTATTGAGGCAAGCAGAGCGGGGGATTATGGTAGGGGTTTTTCTGTTGTGGCAGACAACATCAGAAAACTTTCAAATGAAACACAAGAGGCAGTCAAAAGAATTGCAGAAACTTCAGAGCACTTGGTAAAGGAAATGAAAAATTCATTTGACAGTATAGCTTTACAACTCGAAAACGTAATGAGTGTGTCAGAAGAGACCTCTGCCTCTTCAGAAGAAGTGGTGGCTTCCATAGAGGAAATCAAAAGTTCAATGGCTTCACTTCTCGAAGAATTCCAAAATCTGAAAAGTATTGCAGAAGACTCTGAAAAAGGTCTTTCAAAATTAAAAATTTAGCATACAAGAACAAAATTTTATATCGTTCCCGTAAAATTTGACTTAATGACAATATGGCGATTTAGGGGATGCCAGCCAAAAATAGGGAAAAATGTGTTTATAGCTCCCTCTGCAGACGTCATTGGTGATGTAACCATTGAAGATGACTGCTACATTGGTTTTGGCTGTAGACTGAGGGGTGATTTCGGTTCAATTCATATTGGTAAAGGCACCACGATTCAAGAAAATGTCGTTATTCACACAAAACCAGAAGAAACTGTTGAAATTGGTGAAAATGTTACCATAGGTCATGGGTCCGTTCTGCATGGATGTTCCATTGGCAACTTTGCATTGATTGGAATTCGTTCAATCATAAGTGATTTCGCAACTGTGGGGGAATGGGCTGTTATAGGGGAAGGAAGCTTAGTTCGAAGGAAACAAATTGTTTCAGCCAGAAGCATTGCTGTTGGTTCCCCTGTAAGGATTATTGGCACAATAGATGATCGAAAAACAGTTAAAATGGAGATGGAGGAGACAAAAAAACATTATAGGGACCTTCTTGAATGCTTGAACAGCAATGATTGTCTTGAAAAAATATAGGAAGGCAAACTCTATAGATTTTTTTTTAAATTAGGACAGATATTTCACATTGGAAATGGTTGAGCTAAAAAGAATAAACAATAATGTTTGGGAAATTCCTGTTACTGCCAGGTCAGACATGAATGTTCCAGTGCACATTTATTCCTCAGAAATATTATTGAAAGACTTGGATCAGGGAGTTATAAATCAAGGGATGAATGTTGCATCATTGCCTGGCTTGGTGAAAAAAGTCTCCGTTATGCCTGATGGGCATTGGGGATATGGATTCCCAATTGGTGGCGTTGCCGCAATGGATGTTGAAGAAGGTGTCATTTCTCCAGGCGGTATTGGTTTTGACATCAATTGTGGAATGCGGTTAATTAGAACTAACCTTACTATTGAAGATGTCAAACCTAAACTAAAGGAATTAGTGGATGAACTATTCAAGGCAGTTCCAACAGGTGTCGGTACAAAAGGCTTGATTTCGTTGAAAGACCGCCAATTTGACGAAGTTATGCAGAGTGGAATTGATTGGGTGATTGAAAATGATCTTGGATGGAAAGAGGATAAGCAATTCATGGAAGAGCAAGGGGTGATCAAGGGTGCAAGGCCTGAATTGATTTCACAAAAGGCACGTTCAAGGGGTCGTAATCAGTTGGGAACACTTGGCAGTGGCAATCACTTTCTTGAAATTCAAGTGGCACATCCCCAAAACATCCATGACAAGGAAACAGCAGAAGCTTTTGGTGTAGATATTGACAATCAAATCGTCATCATGATACATTGTGGTTCTCGCGGTTTTGGGCATCAAATAGCTTCTGAACATTTACGTGTCTTTTTGGAGGCAATGCCGAGATATGGCATAAAAATATTGGATAAGGAACTGGCCGCAGCCCCAATAAAATCGAGAGAAGGTGAAGAATATTTTGCATCCATGGCGGCCGCTGCAAACATGGCATTCGCAAATCGTGCAATTATTATGCATCAAACAAGGAAAGTTTTCTCAAAAGTGTTCGGTCAGGATCCTGAAGACTTGGGTATGAGACTCACTTATGATGTTTGTCACAATATTGCAAAATTTGAGGAACACACTGTTGATGGTGAAAAACGGGAGGTCTTGGTTCATAGAAAAGGTGCGACTCGTGCTTTCGGTCCCAATCATCCAGATTTGGCAGAAAAATACAAACCTTATGGACAACCAGTCATTATAGGTGGAAGCATGGAAACTGGTTCCTATATCTTGGCAGGCACAGATGAATCCATGCATGAGGCATTTGGAAGCTCAGCACATGGATCTGGAAGGACAATGAGCCGAAGCAAAGCCAAAAAGCAAATTACAGGACAGGAACTCTATGAACAAATGTTAACTAAAGGCATATATGTACGGGGCGCTTCTTGGAAAGGTCTTGCCGAAGAAGCAGGATTTGCCTATAAGGATCTTTCAGAAGTAGTCAAAGCCTGTGAAGGTGGTCATTTGGCCAAACCCATTGTTCAATTAAGACCAATCGGAAATATTAAGGGTTAAACATCCCATTCTATAGCCATTGTTCCCATTGAAAATCCAAGGCTTGTGCCTGACACCAAGATTTTCGACCCCTTTTTGATCAATCCATGTTCAATCCCATAATTCAATTGAAACAGCAAATCATTGGTTCCCATGTGTGGCACTTCTTGAAGGCATTTCAATCCTGTTTTTTCCAATGGGAATTTCATTTGTTCCAACACCATCTTGGTCGCTGCATATGTTGAACAACTTAAAGCAATAAAATCAATGTCTTTTGGATATGTTTTCATGGCAAGACATGCCTTTCGCATATGAGTTCCGAATGTTTTCACCATGTAAGCTGAAAGCTCCTTTCCTTTCTGTAAATTTGCCAACTGATATTTTGCATCACTGTTCAGAACAAACATGTCTCTAAAATAAGGGTTTGTGCTTATTTCCACATATCTTATCATGTTTCCGTGATCTGCCTTGGAAAACGCAAATGCCCCAATAGAATCAGCAAAGATACAATTCCCGTCTGAACAATTGTTTGTATATTGTGTTGTCATTTGAACTGATCCAACTATGATGTTTTCAATTTCTGGGTGTATGAAATGGGTTCCCGCGATCTGTGCGGCAACTGTAACCGAAGCACATCCAAGGGAAAAATCAAATCCAAATCCTTCAGCTCCTGGAAAGGCTTCCATTGTGACTGGGCTTGCTCCTTCTGGATGCCTGTCTATGCCATTATGAATCCCCAAAAACCCTTGAATGTCTTCTCCTGTCAATCCTGCCATTTCTGCTGTTTTCCTGACTTCACTTATGAGTACCTTGTCCCAATCACTTTCATTTGAATAGACATAGGTTGCAGGAACAGGATTTCTACCAAGGACTGTTTTTGGAAGATTAAGCTCTTCAACTGCTATGCGCTTATCGCCCTTGTTGTAACTCCATCCAGAAAGAGAAAGGTTATCGAACTTCATAGAACTAATTCATAAGCCAAAAAGCCTATTCAATAAAGTTTCTTTGTTTACAATATCTATTTTACAGATAAAAAACAAGAAGAGCCCAACATCCCGAAAAGATTTTCTACACTTGATCGCCAATCATGCAACCATTTTTTTATTCATGAAAAAAACTTGAAACATGATCCAAAAATTACTGATTGCCAACCGAGGTGAAATTGCACTCCGCATCATTCGAGCTGCAAAAACCTTGGGGGTTGAAACAATTGCCGTCTATTCAGAACAAGACAGGCATTCATCACATGTGAAAATGGCTGATCTGGCAATCAATATTGGCGGAGGTCCTGCAAGCAACAATTACCTGAGCATTGAAAAATTGATTGATGTCGCTGAAAAACATGAGGCTGACTCTGTACATCCAGGTTATGGTTTCCTTGCCGAATCCCCTGAATTTGCAGAAGCTGTTGTTAAAGCAGGATTTAAATGGGTTGGGCCAAGTGCCGAAGTAATCCAAAAACTTGGTGATAAGCTTACTTCTAGATCCATTGCCGAAAAGGTTGGTGTACCCACTACTTCTGGAAGTCCAGATCCAGTACTTCCAAACGAAGATGCAAAAAAGATTGCAAAAGAAATAGGCTATCCTGTCATGATCAAGGCATCATATGGAGGAGGCGGTATGGGCATTCAGGTTGTAAGATCTGAGGATGAATTGCTCCCAACCATTGAAAAAACCTCCAAACAAGCTCAAGCGGCATTTGGGAACCCTGAAGTTTTTATTGAGAAATTCATAGAAAAACCACGACATATTGAATTCCAATTCATGGCCGATAAAAGAGGGAATGTTGTCCATTTAGGGGAAAGAGAATGCTCAATTCAAAGAAGACATCAAAAGTTAATTGAAGAAGCCCCATCAATGGCTATCAATGAAGAAGAAAGGGAAAAAATGGGCAAACTGGTTAAAAAGCTTGCAAAATATGTGGGATATGAAAATGCAGGGACGGCTGAGTTTCTCTATAAGGATGGTCAGTTCTATTTCAATGAAGTAAACACACGAATTCAAGTGGAGCATCCAGTCACAGAAATGATAACGGGCAAGGATCTTGTCCTTGAACAACTTCTGGTTGCATCTGGAAAAAGACTTTCATGGAAACAAAAGGATATTGCTTTCAATGGCCATGCAATTGAATTGCGAATCAATGCAGAAGACCCTCTCCAAAATTTTGCTCCTACTGCTGGAAAAATAGAACAATTGTCAATCCCTGGTGGTCCTGGCGTCAGATTTGACTCACATATTTATTCAGGATATACTATTCCTCGTGAATATGATTCCCTGCTTGGAAAATTGATCATTTGGGGAGAAAACCGCAACCAATCAACTGCTCGTGCTTTTATTGCAATGACCGAACTGGCAATAACAGGTGTGCCAACCAATCTCCCATTTCATCGGGTTGCAATTGCCAACAAGAATTTCCAAAAAGGCAATTTGAATACCCATTTCATCGAAGATAATCTGATACTTCCATATATCCGTGCTGCATACAATAGGAGGGTTGCTGCATTGTTTGCCACACAAATGAAAACGCGAAAGGTCTTTCTTCCAATCAGGGAGCAATCCAATTGGCGAAGGGTTGCCTTAAAGGAAATGACAAGGAGGTACTGAAATGACTCATCCTGCAATCAAAAAATCAATGGAAGCACAGGAGAAGCTCAAAAAACAATCCCATGAAAAAGTGGAATTGCCTAAAGATTACCTAAAAGAATTCAAATCGTACGATATTGTATTTACAGGTCGAAAGTCCACACTTCTTTATAATGAAAAAACTGGTGAAATTATCATAGATGGCCAAATATATAAGCCACAAGTGATTGATTGTGGATCCCATTATGAAATTAAGGTTCTCGGAAAACATTCTTACAATGTATCTTATAGTGAAGGTCACATTTTCCTTGATGGACGGATGGTTGATTTCTCATTTACCCCTTCAGTCCCCAAACTCAAAAGAAAAGGAAAACACGGTGCCAATAAAATTGAAATCCGTTCTCCTCTACCTGGTGTGATTGTTGGTCTTCATGTCAAAGAAGGGGACATTGTCAAGCAGGGGGATAAAATTGCCACATTAGAGGCAATGAAAATGCAAAATGAGCTGGTCACCGACCAAGATGGAATTGTTGAAAAAATACATATCAAAATCAATGACCAAACAGAAACCAACCAAATTATTGCCCTGATCAACACCAAAATTGAAAGCAATTGATATTCTATAGCTATAGTATAAAAGAAAACTCGACCTGCTCAGTTGATTTTAAAAACCAATCCGTTTATCCTGATACATGGGTAACCCCGGGAATGAGGAAACAACAGAAAAAAAAATCCAAAAATTTCTTGAACTCAAAAAACAAGCCATGTTAGGCGGGGGGGAAAAACGAATCCATGCACAACATGAAAAAGGCAAGTATACTGCCCGTGAAAGAATTCAGTTGCTTATGGATCCAGGCTCTTTTGTAGAACTCGGGGGATTTGTAACGCATCACAAAACCGAATTTGGTCTTGACAAAAAAAAATATCTGGGTGACGGTGTTGTCACTGGCTACGGTCGTGTCAATGGCAGGCTGGTTTATGTCTATGCACAAGATTTTACGGTATTGGGCGGTTCTCTTGGAAATTCACACGCCAAAAAAATTGTAAACATAATGAATCTTGCATTGAAAACTGGTGCTCCACTTGTCGGTTTCAATGATTCTGGTGGTGCCCGTATCCAAGAAGGTGTTGATGCCTTGGCAGGTTATGGTGAAATTTTCTTTCACAACGTTCTTGCTTCTGGTGTGATTCCCCAAATCTCTGTCATTGTTGGCCCTTCAGCAGGTGGCGCAGTTTATTCTCCTGCCCTAACTGACTTTATCATCATGACAAAAGAAACATCACATATGTTTGTCACTGGTCCATCTGTCGTAAAAACGGTCACTGGTGAGGACATTTCCTTTGAAGAACTTGGCGGGTCTACAACCCATACCCTGAAATCAGGAGTCGCACACTTTGACGGAGCAGACGAAAAGGAAAGTATCGAATTGATCAAGAAAATTCTAAGCTACCTGCCATCAAACAACTTAGAGGATCCTCCCGTTATCACTCCAACTGATGATAAATCCCGAACCAGTGAAAAACTCAATCGCATCATTCCAGATGATTCCAAATTGCCATACGATATGAAAGAGGTAATAAAAGAAGTCGTGGATCATGGTGAATTCTTGGAAATCCAAGAAAAATGGGCTAAAAACATCATTATAGGTTTTGCACGTTTGAATGGCTATCCTGTTGGAATTGTTGCAAACCAACCTCCTGTGCTTGCAGGCGCTCTTGATAGTGAGGCAAGTATAAAGGGTGCAAAGTTTGTCAGGTTATGTGATGCATTCAATATTCCCATTATTACCTTTGTTGATGTCCCTGGCTTTCTTCCAGGAGTGGATCAGGAATGGAAGGGAATTATCAGAAATGGCGCAAAGCTTCTTTATGCATATTGTGAAGCTACAGTTCCAAAAATTGCAGTAGTTACGAGAAAAGCATTTGGTGGCGCATATATTGTCATGTCTTCAAAACATTTGCGGACTGACGTCAATTTCGCATGGCCAATGGCGGAAATTGCAGTCATGGGATCGGAAGCGGCAGTCAACGTGATTTTCAGAAGGGATTTGGAAAAAGCTGAAGATCCAATTGCCAAACAAAAGGAAATAGAGGCAGAATACCGAGAAAAGTTCTATAACCCATATTCTGCGGCATCATTTGGATACATCGACGAGGTAATCCTCCCTTCAGAAACCAGACCAAAACTCATTGAAGCACTCTGGCCCCTACTGACAAAACGTGAAAATCGATTTCCCAAAAAACATGGTAATATCCCATTATAGATTATGCAGTGAAAACAGAACCTTAATCCCTTGACTATTTTATGACTAAATAATCAATCTAACACATATTTTAAGAATTGTCAGTCAATCAGTCACATAGAAATTACTATAGTGATCAATATGAGTGGCAACGACTCCCAAAAAATAAAAATCGAAACTCCTGAAATCTATGATTATGAACCTGTTGCAATTGTCGGTATTGGTGCAATCATGCCCGACGCACTTAATGCCAAGGAATTTTGGGAGAATATCAAATCTGGTAAAAACAGTATCACTGAAGTGCCCAAAGAACGATGGGATCCTGAATTGTTTTACGACCCTGACCCAAGTGTTCCAGACAAGACCTACACTAAAATCGGAGGTTTCATAAAAAATTTTGAGTTCAATGGAATTCAATTCCGTATTCCACCAAAAATTGCCAGTAAGCTTGACCCAATCCAACAAATGGCTTTGACTGCCGCAAAGGAGGCATTGGAAGACGCCAATTATGAATCCGATTCATTCAATAAAGAACGAACTGCCGTAATCTTAGGAAATTCTATGGGTGGCGAAATTGTTAGGCAATATACCAGAAGGGTCTATTTTCCTGAAATTGTCAGAACATTAAAACAAACAAAAGCCTTCAATACACTTGATCAGGATGCACAACAACAATTGTTAATTGAAGTTGAGAAAGAATATAAATCACATCTGGAAGAAATCACTGAAGATTCCATGCCTGGGGAGCTTGCCAATGTAATTGCCGGTCGTATTGCAAATGTTTTCAATCTTAGGGGAAAAAACATGACCACTGATGCAGCATGTGCATCCTCTATGGCCGCCATTGACGAGGCCTTCAAAAGCCTTGTGGCACATGAAGTCGATGCAGTCGTCTGTGGTGGTGCTGACAGGTCAATGGATGTCAGTACATATGTCAAATTTTGTAAAATTGGTGCACTGTCACCTGATGGATCATTTCCTTTCGATGCAAGGGCAAATGGCTTTGTCATGGGTGAAGGTGTGGGATTCTTTGTCCTGAAACGTCTTTCAGATGCAATTCGAGATGGCAACAAAATTTATGCATTAATCAGGGGCGTGGGTTCATCATCTGATGGAAAAGGAAAAGGGATTACTGCCCCAAATCCAATAGGACAGCAACTTGCAATAGAAAGGGCATATAAGCTTGCAGGTATCTCACCTGCTGAAGTGACATTAATTGAGGCTCATGGGACATCCACAAAAGTTGGTGACGTTGTTGAAGTCGAAACGTTGCATAAGGTATTCAACAAATACAATCTACCCAAACAAAGCATTGCATTAGGTTCAATCAAAAGCCAAATCGGACACCTGAAAAGTGCGGCTGGTGCAGCTGCGATCATAAAGACTGCTTTGGCATTATATCACAAAATCTTGCCCCCCTCAATAAATTTCGAAACTCCCAATCCAAAAATTGATTGGAGCAATTCCCCCTTTTATGTCAACACACAAGCTAAAGAGTGGATTCATCCTTCAACAAAGCCACGTAAGGCAGGAGTGTCATCATTTGGTTTTGGAGGAACAAATTTCCACGTGGTAATGGAAGAATATGACCCAAATTTTGACTATTTTGCCCCCCTAAAGGAAAAGGAAAGGCATAAGGAAACAGAACCATTCGCCTTTCAAGAATTCATTGCCAAAAATAAACATCTCCAAGGAGAGGCATTTGCAATATCTGGCAAGGATGAAAGCGAATTAAAGGAAAATATTGAATTTTTCTTCAACAGCCTTCCCGAAAATACCTTCTTAGAAGACCCTGAAATGCCTTCCCTAACAGAAATTCGAGATCAGGTCAAGTTCAAACCAAATGATGGCTATCGCGTCGCCTTTGCAGCTAATTCTTTGGAACAAATCCATGATAAAAAAGAAATAATCAACAAGGCAATCTTGACCCCTTCATTCCGAAAAGCGGCGCAGAAAAGAGGCATTTACTTCTCGCAAGATCTCCCAACAGGAAAAATTGCATTTGTCTTCCCTGGTCAAGGGTCTCAATATGTAAACATGCTAAAAGACCTTCGTGACAGGTATGAAATAGTTCAGAAAACATTTGAAGAAGCAGATACGGTATTGGAGGAATTTCTAGGAAGAAAACTTTCTGAAATTATTTTTGCTTCCAATCATCAAATAAAGGATAATGAGGAGTTGCTTAAGCAAACCCAATTCACCCAACCTGCAATGCTTACTGCCGATATTGCAATATTTAGATTGCTGAAAATGCATGGAATTGTCCCTGAAATGGTTGCAGGACACTCTCTCGGTGAATATGCCGCATTGGTCGCTGCAGGTGTACTTTCGTTCCCAGACGCCTTGAAGGCAGTTGCCATAAGGGGAAGGGCTATGGCTAATGTTGATTCAGAAGACAAGGGAACAATGGCGTCTGTCTCAGCTCCTTTTGAGAAGGTTCAGGAAGTGCTTAAGACAGTTGATGATTATGTAATTGCCGCTAACCTGAACAGTGTAAAAAGAATTGTCATTTCAGGGTCAACCCAAGGCGTCAAGAAAGCTATGGAAAAATTCAAGGAACTCGGCATTCAAACTGTTCCCTTATCTGTTTCTGCCGCTTTCCATACTGATATCGTTGCTCCAGCGGCAAAGGAACTTGCAGAGTTCCTAAAGACAATTGAATTCAAATCACCTCGCATTAAGGTTTCTTCGAATGTTCTTGGCGATTTTTACCCTGATGACCCTGATGAAATCAGGGCACTTCTTGAAAAACAAGTTGAATCCCCTGTTCATTGGATACAACAATGTGAAACCATGTATCAAGCTGGAGCAAGAATTTTCTTTGAAGTGGGTCCAAAAAGGGCTCTTGCTACCTTTGTGCAAGAAAATCTTGAAGGGAAGGACATTGTCTCACAAATCACAAATCATCCAAAGACAGGCGACATTTACCAATTCAATGATGCTATTGCATTGGCAAGAGCTTTGGGTATTCAGGTCTCATTTATTGATTTTGAATATCCGAAACCAAAAGTCAAGCCAAAGAAAGCTGATCCTCTTCCAAAAATAAAACAGCAAATTACTGCTAAAACAGAATATAATCCAAATGAATTGGCCAATTTTGTTAAAACACAACCTTCTCTTCAAAAAATCATTAATGATGAGCTGTTTGAACAGTTTCTTAAACATCAAGGTCAAGCCTTCAATAATTTTCTTTTGGAGGCATTTGAGGGATTCAAGAAAACAATCAAGGAATCAAATGCCATTGCAGAAAAAGTACAGAGGCTTGGATTAAATCTTGATGACATTGTCATTACAGGAACAGGTGTCGGACTTCCTGGAAAATTCAAGGAAATATTTGACGAACGTAATATTGAGCTGATATTGGATGGTTATAATTTCATTGACCCTGTAGGCGACCGAAAACTCAAACAACAAACCGACAAGAATATCGTAAAACTTGTCAAAAGGGATAGGGGTCAACCTACACTTGAGAAAATCAATAATATTAGGGATGTCATAAAGCTTGCCGCCCAAGGAGGAAAATTTGACTTTGTCGAAGAATTCCAACTTGGTGAGAAAATTGTTGAAGCTTACGATAGAACCACAAAACTTGCCATCGCCGCTGGATTGGAGGCATTAAAGGATGCAGGCATCCCATTGGTCAGAAGCTATACAAAAACAAGCACTGGAAGTTATCTCCCTAGCGATTGGGTATTGCCAGAAGATCTACGCGAAGATACCGGTGTCATCTTTGCTTCCGCATTTCCAGGATATGACAGCTTAGTTCAGGAAATGACCAAGTTCTATGAAAGCAAATATGCAGGAGAGGCATTGGATGTTCTAAGAAAAGTTTATGGCGAAATTGTCAGGAAATTGGGAAACAAGGATGAGTATAGGGAATTTGTCGAATTTCTGGAACAGAATCTCAACGAACTTGAAGAACATAAGTCGGTCTACCAGTTCAACAGAAAATTCCTTTTCAAGATCCTCTCGATGGGTCATTCTCAATTTGCACAACTTATCAAGGCGTATGGTCCCAACACACAGGTCAATGCCGCATGTGCATCCACAACACAAGCAGTTGGAATTGCCAATGATTGGATAAGATCTGGTAGATGCAAAAGAGTCATCCTCATTGGTGCAGATGATGCTTCAGGTGAAAACCTATTTGAATGGATAGGTTCTGGATTCTTGGCTTCAGGTGCAGCAACAACAAAAGAAAAGGTATCTGAAGCAGCCTTGCCATTTGACCGAAGAAGACATGGAATGATCATTGGAATGGGGGCAGTTGGAATTGTAATTGAAACAGCAGAAGAAGCAAAACGACGAGGCATTAAACCCATCGTCAAAATACTTGGGACATATTATTCCAATTCTGCATACCATGGAACAAGACTCGATGTCAATCATATTTCATATGAATTGGAAAAATTCTTCAAAAAAATAAACGCGACCACTGGTCTGACTCCTGAACAGATTGCAAACTCTGCAATGTTCATGAGTCACGAGACATATACTCCTGCTAGAGGTGGGAGTGCCGCCGCTGAAATACAATCGCTCCGTCATGTCTTTGGTGAAAATGCTTCAAAGATCATCATTGCAAATACAAAAGGATTTACTGGTCATCCAATGGGCGCAGGTATTGAAGACGCAATAGCAATCAAGGCACTGCAATACGGGAAAATTCCTCCAATTGCCAATTTCAAAGAACCTGATGAGACATTGGGAAACCTTTCCCTTTCCAAAGGTGGAAAATACAATGTCAAATATGCAATCCGTTTGGCCGCAGGCTTTGGATCACAGCTTGCATTCGCCCTTTATGAAAAGGCTGCGGGAATGGATAGGGAAACTCCTCAATATGAGCAATGGCTTAAATCAATTGGTGGCTCAAAGGCAGACCTAATTAAAGTTGGAAAGACATTAAGATTAAAAGACAACGGACCACCAAAGAAATCAATCCAAAAGACCAAAATTGTCAAAAAAGTCAAATCCCCTACTCGACCCATTCCCGCAACAGTTGCAAAACAAAAATCAACACACGCAAATGACATCTTGGAATGGATCGCAAATGAAACTGGCTATCCAAAAGACCTTCTTGATGATTTTGTAAATCCTGTAAAGGATCTAGGAATAAATGCTCAGAAGCTCGCTTCTGTTGTAGGACAAACAAATGTTGATAATCTGACAATTGCAGATCTCAAAAAACTTTCTTTCAAAGACACTTCACCCCAAAAATCCACCCCTATATCCACGAAACCTGACTCTCCAAAAGATGTGAAAGTTCAAAAACGAACAATGACATCTCAAGATGGTGTTATCAAAGAAATTGTGAAAATTGTCGCTGAAAAGACGGGCTATCCTGAAGAAATGCTTGATCCCAATCTTGATATGGAGGCGGATTTGGGTATAGATACCGTTAAACAGGCTGAACTCTTCGGTTTGATACGGGAACATTACAATATTCCTTTGATTGAAGACCTTGATCTTTCTGAATATAACACCCTTGCAAAAATTGCGGATTTTGTCAATGAGCATTCGTCATTTGAATCTAAAGCTACTGTTTCATCATCTTCCTCTTCCGCAAACATTGGCATTTCACAAGATCAAGATGAAATCATTAAGACAATTACGTCTTTGATTGCCGAACAAACTGGTTATCCCAACGAAATGCTTGAACCCGACTTGGACATGGAAGCAGATCTGGGAATTGATACTGTCAAACAAGCAGAGTTGATTGGGATGATCCGAGATTATTACAACATCCCATTGATTGAAGACCTCGACATATCTGAATACAATACAATCCGTAGGATTGCTAACTTTGTCATGGAATATGCACCCGCCTCCGACAAAAAACAGGTGGTAGTACATAAAGAGGCAAGAGATCAAGATAGGATTCTGAAAACTATCACATCAATTATTGCAGAAAAAACTGGTTATCCTGAAGAGATGCTTGAACCTGACTTGGATATGGAGGCAGACTTGGGAATTGACACCGTGAAACAGGCAGAACTAATCGGTGTCATCAGGGAACACTACAATATCCCATTGATTGAAGACCTTGATATATCTGAATACAATACGATCCGAAAAATTAGTAAATTTGTCATTGAAAACACAAAACCTACAACAGAAATAGAAAGAAAAGAAATTGAAGATGATAAAACTCCAATACTGCAAACGATTACAAAAATAATTGCAGAAAAAACTGGTTATCCTGAAGAGATGCTTGAACCTGACTTGGACATGGAAGCAGACTTGGGAATTGACACGGTGAAACAGGCAGAACTGATCGGTGTCATTAGAGAGCATTACAACATCCCATTGATTGAAGACCTTGACATATCTGAATACAATACCATTTCCAGAGTGGCGGATTTCGTCATGCAATATAAGCCACAAGAATCTAAGCCGCAAGAATCATCTCAAAAAGAAAAATCCAAGGAAAGGCAACAAGAAACCCAAAAGGAAAACGAAAAATCCAATGGTGAAATGCTGATCATCCAAAAACTGAAAGAAAAAGTTTCTGAACTGACTGGTTTCCCTGCAGAATTGGTTGAGGAAAATATCGACTTGGAAAAAGAAATGGGTATTGACAATGCACAAATATTACAGTTGACAAAATCCCTCCTCGATGATTTAAATCTACCAGACATGAAAGTCACTGCAACAAGCATCAAGGAAATAGCACAAGAAATTTCAAAACTTTCGCCCTCTTCCCAAAAAACTTATCGGTACGTAATTGAGATGCAGGAATCACCTAGAACCCTTGATCCAAAGAACATTGATTTCATTGTCCTTACTGAAGAGAAATTGGAAAATGTCAAAACAGTGGATCTCGATGGTCTAGAACAAACTGAATGCAATCACCTATTGATATTGAATCCCAAACCTGATTTCAATATCTCCAAACTTTTTGAAATTCTGAAAGGGAAAATTGATGCACTAAAATCATTTGGCGTTGCAGAAACAATTTCAAGACCAAAATCCATAAACGATATCTCTCCAATTACAGGGGCAATTGGTGGCATGGCAAAAACCCTGATGCATGAGTTCAATATCAATGCAAAAATAATTGCCGCAAATGATCTCCGTGTCATATTGAATGAATTTACTGATCAAAATCCCGATATTGAAGTCGTTTTTGATGGATCAAAACGCCTAGTGCCTGCATTGAAAGAAATGGATCTCCCTGTTCCCACTGACATCTCCCTTCCTAAAGGAAGCAATTTTATAGTCTCTGGAGGCGCTCAAGGAATTACCTTTGAATGTATCATGCCAATTGTAAAATCATCAGAAAACGTTCGGGTGATCCTTATTGGTCGAACTGAAATTAAGGAAAATGCATCGGAAATTGCACAAATGTCTGATGAACAACTCAAAGAAAAGAAAAATGAACTTCTTGCACAATTAAAGGAAAAACATGAAAAAGTGACTCCAGTAATGCTGAACAAAGAATGGTCAAAAATCATAAAATCTGCCATTGTCTACCAGAATATTGAGAAATTGAAATCAATGGGTGCAGAAGTTGTATATATTCAATCAGACATTACTGCTCCCTCTCTCCCCGATAAAATTAAATCCAACATTATTCCTGACAAACCTGTTTTCATTGTCCATGGTGCTGGTGTAGAAATATCAAAAGCAACAAAATCCAAACTCACCTCTGAATTTGAATTGGTTTACAACATAAAGGTTGTAGGCATTGAAAACCTCTTGAAATCAGTTAAACAAGAGAATGTCAAAAGAATCATTTCATTCACTTCTGTTGCTGGTCGTTTTGGAAATGCGACACAAATTGACTATTCTGCCGCAAATGAATATCTTGCAAAACGAATGGCAATGCTAAAACGCCAAGGGGTCTCTGCAACCTCTATTGATTGGTCTGCATGGGCAGAGATTGGAATGGCAACAAAAGACACGACAATGAAGGTATTACAGGCTGCGGGTGTAACCCCGATTCCTCTGAAAGACGGTGTTGCCCGTTTCCTTTCTGAATTCTTCAATTCCACCGAAGACGAAGTCGTAATAAGCGGCAAACTGGGAATGTTGGCAAAAGGCACTAAATTCGTAAAAAATGACAAAATACCTCTTCCAGCAACAGAAAACAAGAAAAAACTATCGTCCCAGAAGCAAAGAAAAGAAGAAGGTGCAAGGAAACAGGAAGCACAAGCTAAATCTGAATCAACCCAAAAGATGGTGACGATAAAAGAACCTCAAACTGAAAAAACAAAAGAAATAGCGAAAACAAGAGCACCTAACCAAATCAAATCACAATTACATAAGGAACAACCTGTCACAAAAAAAGAACAGAAGACATTCCCCATTCTTAATCCTGAATTTCCTATGATGCATGGAACAATAACAATCAACAAAATTATTGCGGGTAAAAAAGTGTTGAACTTAGAACAGGATTTGTATCTTGATGACCATCGTATTGACGGAAAAGCTGTTCTCCCCGGTGTTATGGGTCTTGAGTTTTTCACTGAGTTTGTAAACTATCATGGTGGCAAGGTAACAGGGATGAGATCTGTTGTTTTTTCATCCCCTGTCAAACTTCCAAAAGACAAGCCCCTTGAAATTTTTGTCATTCCAGAAAAAGTTACTGGTTTGAATTCAATCAAACTTACTCTCAAATCTAAATTCATTGGTCCAGATGGCAAACAACTAGGGGATCTCCGACCCCATTTTGTTGCAGAAATTATTGAAGGAGAATTAGCTCCTGGTTATCCCTTCCTTCCCGCAACACAATCAAAATGGTTCATTAAGGAGAACTTGGTGATTCCTAAGGAAAAGATCTATGAAGTCTTTTTCCATGGACCTTCATTCCAAGTCCTTGACGGAATCATAAATTTGGGTGCCAACAGTATTTCTGCCGTATACAATGAACCTAATGAACCCCTGTTCCCTGACAAGAATGCATCTGTGCACCTTGCACCTAGACTTATTGAGGCATGTTTCCAAACAGCAGGCATGTATGATTTACTCATCAATAAAACCATGTCCCTTCCAAATGGCATTACAAAAATTCAACTCTACCAAGGATTTGAGAATGCAAAATATATCCATGCCACCCAAACAAGATCAAAGAACAATATTTCCCATTATAACGTCTTTGCATTGGACAAAGACCTAAACGTTGTTCTTGAACTGATTAACTATGAAATGATCCACACTGGCACAACAGAAATACCTTTCAATACACCTGAAACCGTTGATGAACCTGTTGTTGCAGAATTGATGCATCACGTGGGTCAAATCACTCCGTTGGCAGTTTCAATCTCAACAGAAGCAATGGAACACATCAATGAAGAATTCCTCGACGCATATTTACTACCCTCTGAAAAAGTAATCTATGCTCGATTCAAAGTGCCAAAAAGGAAAATGGAGTGGCTCGCTGGAACTATCGCCGCAAAAAAGGCAATTTCTCTAACATTCAATGTCCCTGAAACTGAAGTGGAAATAATTAAAAACAAAAACGGGAAACCTGGTGGAATCTTTGAAGGAATTGAATATCCTGTCACCAAAACCCATTCAAATGGTGTTGCCATTGCATTGTCACACCCTGATGGTGGTGTAGGCATTGATATTGAAAAAATAGAGCCAAGAGATCCTTCATTAATTAAAACCGCCTTCACCAATGACGAAATCAAGCGGTTCCAGATTAAGCCTGATAAACATAAGCTCATCACCCAACTCTGGTCTATAAAAGAAGCAAGCCTAAAGGCAATAGGAACTGGTTTGAAAACATCACTGAAAGACACAATCATCAAAAAATCGAGCAAAAGCAAAAGATATACCGTCCAAATCAAAAAGAAATTGTTGTCAATAACATCTGTCACAACTGATGATTGGGTTGTCACTTTGGCTATACTGAATCAATGACAAGTTAACGAAGAAAATATTAATGGCATATGAAATTCAAATTATGATTGATTTAACAGGCAAACGAGCAATCGTTTTTGGTGTCGCCTCAGAAACAAGCATTGCTTGGGCAATTTCAAAATGGCTTGCCAAAGCCGGTGCAAAAATCACCCTTTCATATCAAAAACGCTTTAGATCCCGTATTTACTCATTGACCAAAGATGTTGACTTCATCGAGGGGATGCATGAGTGCGATGTTGCTTATGACGATCAGGTAAGGGATTTCTTTGCAAACTTGGACGGGAAATTTGATATGGTCGTACATGCAATCGGCTATGCTCCTGCAACCGCATTGAGCAAACCTATTATCTACACTTCCGAAGAGGATTTCAACACTGCAATGGTGATCTCTGCATATTCTCTGCAAAGAATTGTCAGGCATGCCATGAGGGTGTTGAACCCAAACAGTGCCTTTCTTACGCTGACATATTTGGGTGCTGTCCGTGTGGTTCCTGGATACCGAATTATGGGCGTTGCCAAAGCCGCTTTAGAGGCATTTGTCAGGGAGCTTTCTGTCAACATAGGTCTTGCTGGTCATCGTATCAATGCAATTTCCTCAGGACCAATTAAAACTCTTGCAGCAAGTCATGTCCCTGGATTTGACAACATCCTTGAGTATATGCAACATGCATCCCCGCTAAGACGAAACGTCGTACAGGATGATGTTGCCAAAACGGCTCTGTTTTTACTGAGTGATTTGAGCTCAGGCATAACTGGCCAAACAATCTATGTTGATACAGGCTTTTCCAGCGTTGCTCTTCCTGCTGATATTGACAAGCTCAAATTTGAGGATTAAATGTCAATTATGAAATGAGCCTCCCACCCATTGTCAACTTGCTTGACATAAAAATCATGCATTGTAATGGCTTTAATGTCATTTCCAATCTTATCATTCTCGGGATCAAATAAGTCACCAACAAATTTCCCCTTAACTGCATATCCCTCGTTTTCCTTATCAACGTGAAGTTCAACATTCTTGACAAAAAATAGCTCCGCATCTTTCAAATAAACCATCTCCTCAAGAAGCGTGTGCAACAGCAAATCCAATGATTTCTCCTCGAACTGAATGGCCTTCTGCATTAATTCATCCAGATTACTTGGGTCTGTCATCAAATTTGCAATGGAAAGGCATGCATCCCTAAAAAGCTCATTAAGGTCTTTCCCCGTTACCTTAATGCCAATATCTGCAATTGCCTCTTCTTCTAGATATTCCCATGGCATAACCTGCATTTATTGTGACCCTTTATGAATTTGTTAACAGGTGGTTAAATAATTTCAATCTTTTTTCCAATATTGTTCTCTTAACTTGAATCTTTGTGGAATGACTGACCTATCTCTTATGATAATGTTATCTTGTTCTAATCTCTCTATCTGCCTACGAATTGATTCAGGTCTCTTTAATCCCCTGTATTTCGCAATTTGTTCTGCTGTAGCTTCCCCTCCCCATGAAATGATTGCCTCTAAAGTTTCCCTAACTGATACTGCCTGTGTTTGATGTAATCTAGTTGTTTCAAGATATTTCTGAAGGCTGTCTGGTAATTCTACTCTGACTTTTCTCTCTTGTTTTGGTTGTTCTATGGTTTGTTCTCTACAATTTTCTCTAATGAGTTTTTCAATTACTGCCAATTTCTCTTCAATTCTTGTAAATGAGGTTTGTTTTTCAGGGTTTAGCACTGTGGGATGGGTGAAAAATTGTTTAACTGCCAATTCTATAAGTCCTGTTCTTGTTATTTTTGTCTCGCTACAATATTCTTCCATCTTTTCAAGCAATTCCTTAGGTAACCATAGTGATATCTGGCGTTTCTCCATGATTATATATTATTATATCATATTATATATTTTTCTACCTTTTTCTTTTTAATGTATTTTTTTATATATGGTTTGTATCGTGGCTTGGCTTTATTATATAATTTTATATATCGATTGTGCAATTATATATAAATTTATATTGTTTCCTAAATTATATTCTCCCAAAATTCCTTGGCATCGAATCTTGGATCCTTTATGTCCCCATGAAATGTTGATTGTGTTGATTTTTTTGATGATATTAGAGTGGGCTTGTATTATAATTGGTCTATTGGGTTGACAATTTTGCTTTTGCTATTGACCATTTCGCTTGTATCACCTTAATGACATCGAAATATACTGAAGAATCTGCTGTTGCCAATATTTGAGGTGGTGATGATGGACCACTCAACTCCACAGTGGTTTCTATCTTGTCTCTGCCAATGGGTATGCGTAAGAAAGCCGTTACTCCATCGATTGCCTCAAAATCTCCAACAATGGACAGGATTTTTTGGAGGATTTTTTCAAAGTCATAGAATTTGTCTTCTTGAATTTCCAATAATATAGAATTTTCTATAAATTTGCCGTCTTCCCTTGAGTCATTGAATTCTTGCTCCAACGCGGATGAGACCGCATGAACATCTTGCAAGTCTATTTGAACGGTGACAACCTCTCCCAAAGTGGAAAGGAGTCCAATGTCTGTTGCCAGTAACTTTAACTTTTCTTTGGTGCCCAACCGCGTTCCTCCTTGTTTCTTGTTAAATGATAATAAGTTGATTGCATATTTTAAACTTAAGGGATTTTGAAAAAGAAAATGCCAATTGGTAGGTAAATCTATTTTCAGGACGTTCTTTTTTCTACCAAGCGGTATATAGAATTTCTATGGAATCAAGAACCTTTTCTATGAATGTCGTTGCAAGAGAATGTAACATCTTTTTCTCCTCATTTTTCGCTATCAATTGCAAATAATATTCAAGTTGGTTAATCATGGCTGAAAGGATTGCTTCAACTCTTGAAATTTCAAGATGGGCCATTGTTTCATCAAATTTTGTCTTGTTGTCGATCACTGCAAGTGCGTCGATTATTGATTTGCCAGCCTCTTCCATTAGGATCGATAAAGTATCTTCCTTGTCAAAAGTCGTCATGAAAATCAAGGCTTTAATGTTCCTGATTACTTCCTCCATTTCGTCAAGTTTTTGCATAATTTGTACTGTAGGTTTTTGATCCACAAAACTTAACTATGCATCATATAGTTAAGGATTAGGCAATTATTATGGAGAGATGCTAAAAGAAATTTGGCATTTACGGGAAAATATTAATTCATCAAATTCTTTTGACTCTTGTGTGGTCTGAGGGTTATTCCCGATATGAAACGTCTATCGCTGAAATTTTTAAGGCTGAACAAAAATTGAGATATCAGCTTAATGTTGAGGTTGCACTTGCCAAAGTCCAAGAGGAACTTGGCATGATACCCACAGGGTGTGCAAAGGAAATTGAAATCGCTTCCAATAATGTAAAACTGGAACGTGTACTTGAAATTGAGAACGAAATCCATCATGATCTTATGGCAATGGTCAAGGCGCTTGCAGAAAAGGCGGGGTCTGCTGGAGAATATGTGCATTATACTGCAACTTCAATGGATATCCAAGATACTGTTCTTGCATTACAAATGACTAAGGCAAAAGAAGTCATTCTCGATGAAGTTGCCAAGGTTAAAGAAATATTAAGAAATTTAGTTCAAAACTACAAAAATTTTCCATGTGTTGGTCGAACCCATGGTCAATTTGCGGTTCCAACAACAGTGGGGTTCAAATTTGCTAATTTTCTTTTTGAATTAGACCTCGCTTCAAAAAACTTAGTGACCGTCCCAACAGAGTATGCAAAGATTTCAGGAGCGGTTGGCAATTACGCATCTTCAATGAGAATGGATTTAGAAGAGAAGGTTCTTGCATCTTTGGGATTAAAACCCGTACCAATTTCTACCCAAGTTGTCACTCGTTTGGTTCATTCTAGGGTTTTGTTTGCCCTTGCCCAAATTGGCGCTGTTTTGGAACGAATCTCCAAAGAAGTTCGGCATTTACAACGATCCGAGATTGGCGAATGGTTTGAACCTCGATCAAAAAAGCAAGTTGGAAGTTCTGCAATGCCTCATAAACGTAATCCCCATAAATCTGAACGTATCAACGGATTGGCTAGGGTATTGCGTTCAAATGTGATGGTCGGCTTGGAAAACATTGCCCTTGAGCATGAACGGGACTTGACAAATTCTTCACCTGAACGACTTGTCATTCCTGAAAATTTCATAGTTCTTCATTATATGCTACAACAAACAGTTTTCATTCTATCAGGTTTGGAAATCAATGAAAAAAACATTAAACGAAACTTGGATAGGGCCGCGGTTAGTCGTTCTGAGCAAATTCTAAAACTTCTAGTTGATAAGGTCGGACGGCAGACAGGTCATGAGCTCTTGCGAAGACATGTCGATGCAGAAAACTTCAGGGAATCGGTACTCTCTGACGAAAAAATCACTGAATTGATCCCTAAAGACCAATTGGTGAAAATTTTTGATGAGATCAATGTTGGTTTGGCTCCTGACAAATGCGACTATATCATTCAAAACCTATAAATTGATCAATTTTAATGAAAAGGAGACTGCTAATGTCATGGTACTCTTTTGAGGGCGATCCCTATGAGAAAGAGATTCATAGCAGTCATTACCCCCCTTCAAAACGTATTGGAAATTTATTTGCTTCGAATTAAGTATAAATATTTCTATGCACATGGATGCTTGTGGGAAATTCAGAGCATAACGTATGCTGGAACTGTGGGCATCACAACAAAAAATCCGACGTGATCTGTGAAAATTGTGGCATGGGTCTTCAAATTGACGATGAAATGATGGAAAATGAAGACATTTCTTCCTCTGAAATTATTTCTGAAATAGAAACGCCGCAGGAAATAGCCGAAGGAAATGTATGTTGGAATTGTGGGCACCATAATTTGGAGGGGGAGATAGTTTGTGAAAATTGTGGCATGGGACTTCAGATTGATGAAGACATGACTGAGGTTGAGAGTTCAGAAACGACATCTGTTGAAAGTCAAGAGGAAGAGACATTTGCAACATTGGATGAACTTGATTCTTTATTGGATGATACTGAAGATGTCAGTTTAGGCACATTGGGTGATGAATTGGATGCTCTTTTGGAAGAAGATGATGAGGAACTTGATATAGATAGCATATTGAAAGAGTCATCGGTTCCAGAAATTCCCCAAATTGTTGAAACCAAGGAATTAACTGATGAAAAGGCAACAACTTCTCCTGCTGTTCCTGCAATCACTGATGTCTCTCCTTCTGAAGATGTTTTTGTGGCTGAACCCGAAAATTTGCAAATGCCTGCAATCCCTACCTTTGACGATTTTGCAATTGAAAAAGAGGAAGAGATTGAACAAGAGCTTTCCCCTGTATATGTTTCGAAAGCATCCACCTCCACAAGAAAGTTTCTATCTCTCATGGGTCAATATTTCTATTGGTTTTTTGTTTATCTTCTTATTGGCATACTTTCAATCGATTTGCAGGATCCCAACGTCTTGGTTCAAGACATCCCAAAAGCAATTAACGAAAATTTCTTCGTTATTCGCCTAAGTAAACATCTCTTTTTGGGTGTCTTTGTGTTTCTTCCGATGGGATGGTTTTTCTCATACAAGCTAAAACAGTGGAATGTCACCCGTAAAGCGGTCTATGGATTTTTATTCATCATTGGGCAATTTTTTGTTTTCTCGATATTGACATTAGGCTTATTGTTGTTAAATCCTGGTGTTGTTTTTTCCCTTTATTTAATAATGGGTTGGGCTGATTTTTGGATTTCTTTCCTTTTGGGCGGTGTCCTAATGTTTTTTGCAGGTTATAATGTCTTGTTTGATCCAATCTATAAAATTTCACCAATGCACGAATTGGAGGAACTTGAAAGCCTAAAGCAGTCAATCCAATAATTCTGCCAATTGTTTGCTTAGTTGTCTAATGTTCATTTCTCTTAGTCCTGGTGTTTCTGACTTATCGGTAATAACCACAATATGGTATTTGTCATTAATCTGTCTAACATAAATAAAATGATTTTCTTCTTCAATTGTTGTTGAGATAAGTCGGAAATTCTTGCCCAACAACTCTTCTAAAGTTTTCATGGATAGGTCGATTATTTTTGCGGATGTTCCTTGAATGCTACTTCTATCAAATTTTTGCGAGGCTTCGGCCATGACGAGGGCTTGGTTAGTATCTATTATGCTTGATCCCAATATTCCTTCTGTTTTTGTTTCAAAGTTTTTTAAAATGTTTTCAAGTTTACTTCCAAACGACATGTTTCATTTCTTTTATTCAAAAGAAAAATTTAAACCATTTGCTCCTTTTTTATAAATACGATTCAAAATAGCTGTGAATATAGCCTAATCAATAAAATTGCAGAAAAAAAATGAAGCAAGTGGGTATAATTAATTAATATGAAAATTGCAGTTGAATACAATGACTTATTTGGAATCTGCAATTACTGACTTTACAAAATCTGTGCTTACGGACGGGTTGCGGACTCTTTTCACTAAACAATACCTCCCATACACCTTGGCAGCAGTCTCTTTAATCGTTTTTAATTCTGTTGTGTCACTGTCTGGGAATGTTTTTGGTTATCAATTGAATAAAGAGACTGTCGATCTCCTGTTGGCGGTTGAGGTATCTTTAGGTCTCGCTTTTGTTCTGACAGGTCTAACCATTTCTCGATTTGAAAAATATTGGCTTGATATTCTTTTGATATTTTTGTTTGCTGGTATCATATTTTATGCCTTCTATACAGGCATTATCTCTTTTGTATATGTGGGTTATGTGGCTGGTGTTCTTTTTATTTTGTGGATGGTTGTCGCAACCATTTCACAATACACATTCTTCAGGGATCTTTTTGGTCATTATGTTTTTGGCGGTATTCTGTTCTTTGGAAAACCTGAAGATGATGGAAAGGTACTGTTTGACGGGACGATTGGTTTTATAACATTAGTAAATATTGGGTTGGGGTATTTAATTTATCAACATGACAAATCAAATCAGTCATTGCAGTTTTTGGGATTGATGATCATTGTTGGTGGTGTGCTTAATTTTCTTCCACTATTGCATTTGCAAAACAAAGGTGATGTCTTTTTCACTGCTTTGACTTGGTTTTATGCCTTAAATACAATTCGGACTGTCAGTATTGTCTTACAATTGTTTGTTTTTTCAGGTGGTGGGAATAATTCTTCAATTGTGGAAACCTTTTTTGCATTGTTTATGGTTCTGTTTGCTGTTCATAAGGCCGCCCAACAGAGTGTGAAAATTGGCAGGAAAGTTTCAAAGCTTGAAAACATTGATGAAGAGGAAGTTACAATGAAGACTCGACCTGATTTGGGGATTTTTAGACTTGTGGGAAAGCTTTTTGGGGATCAAGGCATTGTATTGCTTATTTTGGGGTTTGTTGTAGGTTATCACGCTACCCAAATCCAGATAAGATTGGGTTCTGAAAACCTATTGAACATAATTCCGTTCAGCGAAGGAATCAGTCCCCGTATTTGGAGCAATGAAATTGCTTTATTGACTGCTTTGGTTATTTACCTTGTAACTCTTCTCATGTATTTTGCATTTCCAAAATTCAGGGCATTTGCATCTCCTGAGATTTATCGGGCACCATGGGCACCACCATATGAGGAGGCCAAACTTTTGATAACGGCAATCAAGGAAGGTCGTATTGATTATAAGACTGATCTGCTGAAAATGACAGCAAGCCTTGCAAAGGATCAACTCAGCAAAAAGCTGTTGGGGAAAAAAGTAAGTCATGAAAAAACGATTGCAGGCACTTTGAGAAGACTCATCAACAAGAGCAAGGAAAAAAATGAATGATGCATCCAAAAAATTGCCCTTTTTAAATGTTTCTTGGACAATTATATATACCCCAAAAACATAAATGAATTGATAACCCATGCTGGAATTCAAGGTATTTATTGACAAAAAGAAAAACCGATCTGATCCATTTGAGCTATTGCTAAAGCAGGTCAGTGAAGCACTGAACTCAGACCAATTTACTTATGAGATTTTTGATATTAATAATAAGCAGGCAAGGGATATTGCTGTTCAAATTGGATTGGATGAAGTTCCCGCTGTTCTTTTCAATAAAATAAAAATTAGTGGTCAATTGAATGAATATTTTCTCCAAGCCATCGTTGGTCAAATTATAGGTGCAGGAAATGACCAAAAGCTAACAAAATTTGTATTGGATGGGGATGATGCAACTACTAAAATTTATGCTGCATCTGAATTCATATTTCACAAGGCATTGATGAGGGATGATACACAAAGTTTCCTCTTCTTGATCAGGGAAACCCCTGACAAGTTTAACATTCCTGAATTGCAAAAGGCAATTGATAAGGGAACAACAGTGTTTCTGCTTACAAATTTCAAAAAGGGGAAGAATGGGGCAGTCATTGCTGAGCTTGGATCAAATGACAATGTCTTGGTAGGTCATATCCTTAGGGATAATATGCATATGACCATGTCAATAACCATACGCAAGAATCGACCATTCTTTGGTTCATATATCAGGGCCAAACATGTTGATGACAAATGGAAAGGTCAATGGTCTCCCTTATTGCACGATACTGTTGGTGAATTGAAAAAGTTCTATTTGCCTCTGTTTTCCACTGCATCTCCTGTTCAGCTTGATGGTACCCTTCCAGAGCCACCAGAAACAAATAGGGTTGTCGCAAAAGTCAAGGATAATATCGAAAAAATCAAAACTCTGTTCTTCTAATATTTTTTCACTCTCTTTAATAATGCCCTCAGATCAAACAAATCTGGATATCCATCAAAATCCACAATTTCTGCAAGCTTGACAATTTCATTTAGATAATCATATAATTCTGATTCTGGGTCTTGTTCTTTCAAAACCTTTTCCAGATAGTAGGGCTTGAAACCAATTATCCATCTCATTGGTTTTCCTGCAAAAGTGCCATAGGGAAACGTTCTAGAAAGTAATGCATCCAATTTTTGGAATGTATTTTTCAGATCAAATTGATCATCATCCATTTTCAGATCATCATGTTCTATTATAACGCTTGATTTTTCCATCATGCTTGTTTCTTCCATTGATCCCTCATTTTTTGTCTCCCTTTCTTTCTTCAAATGGCATGGCACAATTGAAATAAAATTGTATCGATTTTTAATTGCGTCTCCCAAATAAATTTCAAGCAGGGATGACTTATTGAGAAACAATTCGTCCCGTTCTGATTGGCGAAGTTTTCTGTTCTTGTCCAAATGAACCCATAAAACCCCTTTCTCTCCATTGATTTCCGCATTGGTAATTATCAAATCAAATTTTAAGACTGATGGCTTTGGCTCATAATTGATTTCAATAACACTGTCAGTTAAACTTATCTCAAATTCATGGCTTGTTTTACATTCCATGCATTTTCCAACCAATGTAAACAGAGTTCCTGCAAATTTCAATTCCGAAAAATAATTTTCCAATACTTCCCTGCTAAGATAGAATCCATTTTTCTCCCGAACTAATTTTCGTTTTTGTGTTTCAGGATCTCTGGTCTTGACAAAAAAGGAAGCAACATTTTCTCGTCTGAACCGATATTCTCGAGTGACCGAAGAGAGAAATGTCATCATGTCTCCAAAATCCTTCAGCCCTCGCATGGTTGATGTAAATGCATTAATGAGTTTTTTATCTTGTTCAACTTCCTTGACCCAGTCTTCAATCCTGTTTTGATGGCTCAAATTCTTTTCGTGGCAAAATCTAATTTAAAAAATAAAAGCGTTTGGAATCTAAAAAGAATAAATAGGATGATCTAAAGATTAAAATTGCTTCATTCTGCTTTGCGTATGATGGTTGCTTCAGTTGTGAACAATTCTATTTCATCAAAGACATCTTCCATAAAAATCTCATTGATTGGGTTGATGCAGCTTTCTGTTGGAATGGTTACGATTGTTGTTGGAAGTTTCATTAATTCAGAGATGGCTCTCATTGGATGGAAATCAAGTCAAATTTCAATTTTTCTGGGAATTGGGATCTATTTTGAGGTTGTACGAATTTTTGTCGGAAGGTTGAGTGATTATTATAATGCTGTTAAACCTTTCTTGATTTTTTCGTTTCTTCTTTCAATTGTCGGTTTTCTATCGGTTCCGTATACCATTTCACCAATAGGCAACCCCCTGATTATTGTGTCAATTATTTTATTTTCAATTGGAACTGCAATCATGAGTACATTGATCGATTCTCATGTTACTGCGATCTCCCATCCTTCAGAAAGAAATCGGATCGCTGGTCTCATTCAAGGTTTTAGGTTAAGTGGCTTTGCAGTGGGAGGAATTTTGGGCTACGTTTTCTATAAATCTCTTGAATTCTCCCAATTCATTCAGACAATGGCCCTATTTTATTCAATTTTGACTATTGTTTCCTTATTGAATATTTCTGACAGGGATCGAATTATTCAAGGAAAAACGGATGCGCATATTTTTCAAATAAATTGGGACTTCCTGTTTTCTGAAAAGACAATTATGATGATCTTATTCCTTGTAATTTATCCGATTTCACTATTTATGCAGGACAATATTTTGGAACCTTTTGCAATTGATGAGTTGGGATTCAATAAGGACGGTATTGGAAGGCTTTCCACAATTTGGGGTGTTGTTACTCTGCTGTTTGTTCCTATGGGTGTGAAAATATCGAATGCGATTGGTCGTTTCAAAACTTTGGCAATTGGTCAAATTCTTTCTTCATTCGGATTGGGTCTCTTAATTTACAGCGGTCTTGTAGAAAATCCACAATGGGTATATGCAGGTCTCACTCTCTTTGGTATTGGTGCGGGCATTTATAGCGTACCTGGAATATCAAGCATGTTTGATTTGGCTTCAGAGGATCCTGCATTTTTGGCAACCAATTTGGCAATTTTTGGAATTCTTGTTACGATTGCAAGGGGGAGTGCTTCACTTATTGCTGGTTTTATTCTCAGTTTTTCAAATGAAAACTATTACTTGGTCTTTCTAACGGAAATAATCTTTTGCTTGGTTTCAATTTTTCCGTTTTATAAAGTTGAAAATGCTCTGGAGGTAATGAAATCTAAATGAAATGCATCCCTGTAGTTGCTGGCATTATATGGCATGAAGACAAGGTTCTTGTTGCTCAACGATTAAAAAAGGACAAGGCATTTCCTGGAATGTGGGAATTTCCCGGTGGAAAGATAGAGCTTGGTGAAAGCCCGGAAGATGCATTAAAAAGAGAGATCCAAGAGGAATTGGCTTTGGATATTTCAGATTTGAAACTGTATGATGTTAAAACCCATACAATGTTATACAGAGGTGAAGATATTCAGCTTATTCTTATTTATTATCTTGCAAAAGCAAAAGATACCAACGTCATTGAGCTGGAAGTTGAAGATGCAAAATGGGTTTCCAAAGGTGAATTATTGGCTTTTGATTTGACTCCAATGGATGCAACTGTTGCCTATCAACTGAATAACCTTGATTATTGATGTTTACATTGTTACAAATTATTCAAACTCTGTAATATTTTCCTCATTTTTTCATTTCGTGACAAATGGACATATAAATTCAGTAGTTTCAAGCAACTTATGGGTTCTGATGTTTTTGAAAAATATCCATTTCTTAAAGAACTTGGCATCAAGGAAGTCAACTCTGGTTCATGCTATGGAGAAGACGGCTGGATGCCTATTGAAGGAAGGGAAATAATTGAATCTGTAACTCCAATAGATGGAACTGTTATTGCGAAAGTTGCTTTGGCAAATGATGAAGATTACGAGACAATTGTAACCAAGGCACAAGAGGCATTTGAAAAATGGAGAATGACTCCTGCACCAAAACGAGGTTTGGTTGTCAGGGATTTTGCCAATGAACTGAGAAAATACAAGGATGCATTGGGACAACTCATCACATTGGAAATGGGCAAAATCGTAGTTGAAGGAAAAGGAGAGGTTCAAGAGGCCATTGATATTGCTGATTTTGCGGTTGGGCTCTCTCGTCAACTTTATGGGTTTACCATGAAATCAGAGAGACCAAGGCACAAAATGTACGAACAATGGCACCCATTGGGTGTAATCGGTATTATCACTGCCTTTAATTTCCCTGTTGCCGTTTGGTCTTGGAATGCCATGATTGCCGCGGTTTGCGGTGATCCAATGATTTGGAAACCTTCTTCACAAACACCTTTATGTGCAATTGCAGTCCAAAACATTGCAAATAAAGTGATGAAGAGACACGGGCTGGAAGGAATATTCAACATCTGCATTGGTAGGGGATCTGTAGTTGGTGAAAAATTGACAAATGACAGGCGTATCCCATTAATCTCCGCCACTGGTTCCACAAGGATGGGGATTAAGGTTGCTGAGGCTGTGGCCAGAAGGTTAGGTCGAACCATTCTTGAATTGGGTGGAAACAATGCCATAATAGTGATGGAAGATGCTGATTTGGATCTTGCGGTTCGTGCCATTCTCTTTGGTGCTGTTGGTACAGCAGGTCAAAGATGTACTACTACTCGACGAATTATTGCACATGAGAGTATTGTGGATGAACTTCAAGAAAGGCTGGTCAATGCTTACAAACAAGTGAGAATCGGGAATCCATTGGAAGAGGGCATCTTGATGGGTCCAGTTGTCAGTGAAACTGCAATCAACGATATGATGGCGGCAATTGATAGCTTGCCTATGCAGGGTGGAAAATTAATTTATGGTGGTGAACGCCTTGATAGACCTGGATATTATGTGACTCCTGCAATTGCCCGTGTTCCAGGCAATGTTCAGATGGTCTGCCGGGAAACTTTTGCTCCATTGCTTTATATTATGTCATTCAAAGACATTGATGAAGCAATTAAACTCCATAATGAAGTTCCACAAGGTCTATCATCCGCTATTTTTACTAATTCCATCAAATATTCCGAAAGATTCCTCTCTGCTATTGGAAGTGATTGTGGTATTGCCAATGTTAATATAGGGACTTCAGGTGCAGAAATTGGTGGCGCGTTTGGCGGAGAAAAAGAGACGGGTGGTGGGAGAGAAGCTGGATCTGACGCATGGAAAGCCTACATGAGAAGACAGACTAATACAATAAATTGGGGTGATGAGCTTCCTCTCGCTCAAGGCATAAAATTTGGTGATTAACCCGTTTTATCACTCGGAAATTAAATTAAAAGCAAATTAAAATATGCTCTTGATTTTTGATTACTCGTCAGCTGCAATCATTGTCATTGTTTTCCTGATGCCTTCAATATTCCTGATTCTATCGCTTACCCCTTCCCTGATGGATTTAAGGTCAGGTGCCTCCACTTTTGCGATAATGTCATAGATGCCGTATACCATATCGACTTCTTTTACTTCAGAAAGTTGTTTCAATTTTTCAACAACTTCGTCTTCCTTAGAAACATCGGTATTGATTAATATGAATGCGAGTGCTATATCAATTCCTCCTTTGACAAATTACCTATCGCAACAAAACTATTTGAAGCTTTTTCTGCTAAATAATTTCTAAAACACTTGATTCTAATTTTTTGATTTTTTATTCATTGTATAATGCAATTTAAATTTTCATTACTCTAATGCATTTTATGTCATTGGTATTGGCGATATTAAAAGCAGTGTTTTTTTTGATTGTATTGGCTCTCTCATCAGAACTATTGGCAAAAGGCGCTGAAATTTTGGAAGATCGTTTTGGTGCTGGATTTGTTGGATCTGTTATTTTGGGTTTTATAACTATGTTGCCAGAACTGATTTTTGTGCTAATTGCAGTTAAGGCAAGTGAAGTCGACGTTGCTCTTGGATCGGCAATCGGGGGCAATATTCTTCTTTTCACTTTTGGTCTTGGTCTTGTGATTCTACTTGCATTTTGGAAACATGGACAAGCAATTCAAATTTCACGACTATTACGGGATGACCTTGCCTATTTATTTGTCTCTTCAATCATTATACTCATTTTTGCATTTGATCATAAATTTCAATTATTAGATGGATTAATCCTGATTGGAATTTATCTTGTTTTTATCATTCATCAATATTGGGAGACTAAAAAATATCCAATGGGGTATCATCCTGATGACAAACAGTATTCCAAAACAATTGAAAATGCAAATATGGATAAAACTGAAAAAAAGAACATGAAGCAGAGTATCTTTTATTTTATTATTGGTGGTGTTGGTATTCTAGTTGCCGCGGAACCATTTGTTGAAAGTCTTGTCGAAATATCATTTGAAACAGGAATTCCTGCCTTATTTCTTTCATTGATAATTTCTCCACTTGCCTCTGAAATGCCTGAAAAAATATCTGCATTGATATTAACAATCAAATCAATGACTGGAGCTGAAATGGCTGTCGCTAATTTTATAGGGTCAAAAATTCAGGCAAATTCGCTATTATTTGGAGCAATGATTGTTTATTTTTTCTATTTAAATGATTCTGCATTTCCAGTAGGTGATTCTTTTATTGATATCATGATCACAATTCTTGTAACTATTTTGGGGGTTTATGTTTTCCTTGATCTCAAACTAAACAAAAAAGAGGGTATTCTCGTTTTCATACTTTACATTTTATCGCTTATTGTTTTATATTTCTTCTAAAATTCAACTTATGATAGAATCTATTTTATCTTAATTCCCTTAACAAATGATGTGAACAAAATAGCTTTAATTGGTTCGAAGGGCAGCGGTAAAAATACATTCATTAATATTTTTGCAGGTGACAACCGGGTCTTCTCCAACGAAAATCATTTAATGGCAATTTGGACGCTAAATATACAAAATAATGAATTTTTGATTTATGAAATGGAAAATGAAACCTTGAATCAAAATGTGAGTGTTCTTAACACATGCACTGGTTTCATCATAATTATTGACACTCCAACGATGGAATTTGACAATGACAAAGAGATCATTTCATTTTTAATCAACAAATATCCTTCACGGTCTTTTCTAATTATCTTGAATAAGATAGACCAAATTTTTAACAATCAAATTGATTTGTCTTTTTTTGAGTGGTTAACTAATTTGAAATCAGACAATATCCAAATAATGGAAACAAGTCTTGCCTACAAATTGGATGTCCCTAAAATCCAAAAGTGGTTCACCCAACTGAAACCAGTCATAGATGTAAATAATTTGGATTTGGTATTTTATAAACTTGGAAAAAATGGTCCAAAAAATATTTGTTTTCAATTTGACAAAATATCTTTTGGGTCAGAAGAAAAAAATATAGAGTTTTTAGAGGAATTCATGATCAATACCTCAATTCAATTGACTCAAGGCGAGGCGTATTCCAAGGGAATTTTTATTACTCCTGCGGGAAGAGTAAATAGTTTCCGTGCTATAAATATGGTTTGGAGGATGAAAGATCCCAGCCCTGAGAAAGACGAACGTTTGAATGAAGGATTATTTTTTCTATCGATCTTTCTTCCAAGTGATTCTCCGCTATTTTCAATTCCATATTATGAACTAGATGTATACTTTAGTAAATTATCCTTTGATGAGCAAAAGGGGTCAAAGGAATTTGTTTATTCTTTATTGAACGATTTTTTTTCTCAATTGATTTAAACCAATGTCAATCTCTATTCATTATTTCCATATTTTTCGTAATGGAAAGAAAAAAGGTTTTCAATATTGATGTTTTGTTGATATTTGAAGACACATGGTCACAGCATACAAAATACTTGTTATTGGGGATGGTGCAGTAGGAAAGACAAGCATTGCCACAAGATATACCACTGGCGGTTTCAAAGAAAGCCATTTAATGACTGTTGGGGCAAACTTCATGTTAAAGACATTAAATATAGACGGAAAAAGTGTAAAATTAAGTATTTGGGATACCGCAGGTCAAGAAAAGTTCAGGAAAGTTGTTGAATCGTACTATAAAGGGGGAAAGGGAGTTCTCATCTGCTTTGCAATCAATGATCGTCGTTCTTTTGAGGCACTTGATTATTGGTATTCAAGTACACAAAAACAATTGGGTACCAAAGCAAAATATGTTTTAGTTGGAAACAAAAGTGACCTTGAAGATAGCAGAGTGGTTTCCAGAGAAGAAGCTGAAAAATGGGCTGAAGAACATAACATGAAATACTTTGAAACTTCAGCCTTACTGAATAAAAACATCTCAGATGTTTTTGAACATATCACCAAATTAATACTATCAAGCGAGGAAAATTAGAGATGTCGGTCAATGAGGAAACTTCAACTCAAGAAATTGAAATATCTGTAAATGAGCAGATAGAAAAAACATCAATTAATATTTACACATTTTCACTACTTGATGAGGAATCTGGCATTCCCATGAATTTTCCTTTAATCTTAGGTGGTGAAAATTTAATTACTGATGAAAATGCAAAACTGAAAGTTGAAGAGGCATTTGGTCAGTTAAACCTGCAAAGCTTGTTTGGGTTTGAAAGACATATATTCCGTTCAGTTGTGTATAGTACTTTCCACCTTCATAATATCAAAGATACATTGACTCCTAATGTCTATATTCAAAAAGCCTTTACAAACAATGTTTATCTCTTCAATTACCTTTCAACTCCATATTCTGATTTGAATATTGAATCTACATTTGAAGAAATCGATTTTATGAGCAAGGCTTTATCGGGTGTTTTTAGGAGAGCTAGTGCACAAGAGAATTTAGGCGAAATAGATAATGATCAAAAATTTGAAATTTGCAAGGAAAACGTGGATCATCTTGGTGGTTTCATGCATTATAAAATTTTCACCGAAAGGGAATTTCGTGAACGGAGTTCTTCTGTTAAGAAAACTAGTTTAATGATTTTAGGATTATTTTTTGAACTAGAGGCTGTTGCTTCTGAATATCAATGTCTCGGCAACTGTGGACTTACTTTTTCAGAAAATGACGTTGCTTTCGAAGGAAAAGACCCTTTAGATGTTGGATGTCCTAATGGTGATGAAGAAGGTCTTGTATTGGCGCCTCCTGCCCTAAAACTAAAAACGGTACAATATGTTTTGCCTCCAAACACAAAATCTGTCTTCACTGAATTTTCTGAGGATGACTTGGATACTTCCCTATATCTTGGATATTTCACGGGGATTTTCATGCCTCGAAATATCTCTTTGACTGTAAACAGATTGGCACCTTCACATTTTCAAGATTTGGTTTCAATTCCAAGACAGGCATTCTATTCAAACAAAATCAATTTTGAGGATTATGTCAAGATTGATTGCAATTACCGTATTGAAAACAATAAAATCATTGTATTTGCAAGCATTTCTGATTCAAGGTATAGTCAAAGCAAACATGAAGAAAATCTTGTTTCAAGTCTTTCTTCAGTAACCCTGAATCGTGATATCGTTGAAGGCTTCAAAAAGGGATATTCTCTGGAAAAAATTATAAGAGGAAGCATTCTCAATGATTGGAAAATGAGCGAGAAAATTAAAGTTGACGAAATAGGAAAGTATCCGACTCTTTTGGATATTCCAATTCAAAAAGGTGACGCATAATGGGTCTGCTACGAGAAACACAAGAAGCAATTGCAAATGAAATCAATAAGACCTTTAGCTCTTTAGCCGCAAAAATAGACGTATTTCAAATCACACAAGATTCTTATGTTGAATCTTTAATTCCTAAACTTCAACCGTTTTTCCCCCATTTGGATGATGTAACATTGAAACAAGTCGCTGCACTTTATGGGATTTGCCTAACGGATGAATCATTAAGGGATTATACCCCTCAAGGGTTTGCGGAGGATGTTGCATTTCTTAATGAAATAATCCAGGAAAACGAAAACAAGAGTGAAACAGAGCCAGGGGCACCTACTGAAGAAGAAATTGACGAAGAAAATGATGATGAGATCAAGTCGAAAGAGGATTTGAAATCAGTTCCTTCTTTGGAGGATCAGGGATATGAAAATTGGTCTGATCGACTTCAAAAGGCAACAGCAGAACAATCCCCCCTAATTCGGGGATTAACAGCTTATTATCAATCCAACATTGATATTTTTAATTTTATTACCGCTTTAACAAATGATATTGTCCTGCATAATGTAAATCAAAGAATTGAATTGGCCATCTCTTCCATTTTAATTCGTGAACACATAATTCCATTATTGGATCGATTATATTCATTGTATCTTAATTCTGGAATTGACATAGACTTACGTTTCTTAATAGCACAAATACAATATGCTCTGGAAACATATCTTGACAATTCCGTTGAGTTTAAAAATTTCAAGAAAAGGTTTGATGAACTAAAGCAGGTTTATCCTCTTGGGAAAGGTGCTGACTTATATTGGGACATGTCTAAGCTTCTTGTTTACGATAAATATTATGAACCTTTGAAAAAGATGCTTGAACCAATTATAAATGATCAAATTCGTGAAAGGGAAGAATCTGCCAAGGCAATCAAGAATATTTTGGACGCACCGAAACCCCGTCAGGGGAGCACTGAATCAATTCGGTCACAAGTGGATAGCCTGATTTTTGAGAGTGTTCGATTTGGTCGTCCTTTCCAAGGGGAGCAAAGAATTAAGGCACAGAGACTTATTGCCACAGTTCTTAAACGTATGGCTCTCGAAGAATTTGGGAAACAGGATATCCCACACATGGAAAAGTACAAAGAATATTTCATGAAAGAATTCTTTGAACCTATAATGAAGGAATATCCGCAGTTTCTACTTCCGTTTATTGATTTTCGTCTATATCGTGATTTTGCAGAAGACCCTCTTGCACATTTCGAAAAAAACAAGGATTATATCCTAAACCAATTTTGGTTCAAAATGCGAAAAATGGGATATGTTCCACGTGGCACCCCGAATCAAATTGCAGCGGCATTTGCAGGATTGTTGCAGGACGTTCTTAATGATCCAAGGGTCAAATCATTTGATGCGTAGTTTTATTGTCAATTTCCTCATAAAATGTAAACTGAAAAGGAATTCTTAATTTATGACCTTTCTATTCAAATAATGTGGTTATTGAAAATTATGTAACAATACTCCGGGGAAATGAAAAACAAATAAATTTTGAAGACCCTGGGAGTTATTCCGTAATTTCTAAAAATCCTGAATTTGGTGAATCTGTTATATCTACATTGAAAAATATTTTTGGAACCTCGATTATATCATTGGAAAGTTTTCAAAAAATCAATATTGAAAGTTATGATGATTACTTGGGTCCTGTTTTTTTTGATCCATATTATTTTGTGTTTATAGGGCAGTTTTCTTCATTGACAATAATCGCAATTAATAAAAATTATCCATATAATGCCGATTGGATTTTGCAATCTGTAGAATTGCATTTGAATCATAACCGCCCAATTTCTTTCAATAGTCTTCAAGAAATGCGTTATGAATTTCTTGATATTTGTACTTCTCCAATTTATGACGATACTACAGATAGTTATAATGATTTGTTTGCGACATTTCCTCCCAGTAATTTTCTCAATTCAATTATTGGTGAATCAAAAATCACCAACAATATTTTAAGTGACACAATTGATGTAACCAATGCAATAGAGATAATTGAATTTTTCCTTTCACAAATTTATCGATCTGACAACAATCATGGACATATCAAAAATTGGCTAGAGAAAATCCATCAGGTATTTCAAGAACATTTACTTCCCAATTTGACTCAAAACCCAGAAATAATGTTAATTCTTCTTAATTTTTATGATGCACTTATATTGTTTTCTCCACCGCTGATTTCCCTCCCTATGATTATTTCTTTCTTGAAAAAGGTACTGAGTTTGGAAGAAATTCAAAAACATCCTTCAGTTCAATATGTGTTAACACTCCAAAAGGCTTTCTTAACTAGGGATTCATTACCTCCCTTTGAAATTCATAAAAGATCAATCCCTGAAAGTTATAAACTTATCCCCTATTTTCTTGAAGTACTCAAGAAAGAAAACATATCACAAGAAAACTTCAATAAGATTCAACAATCCATTTCCCCAGAAATATTTTACCGTGGTTATTTTCAGTTAATGCAATACATTGGTGATGAATTGTTTCGTCAATGCAGATATTCTGTTGCTGAAATCTACTATTCTGAATTAAGGCAAAAGATCCTGGTAAAAGAATCAAATTTTCCCCTTAAGCGAATTATTGATTCAAAGATTTTTTTCTCGAAACAGGGGATTTTTAATCTATATGTGAAAACTTCAATCCTTCATTACAATATTCATCAATTTGATAAGGCAATGGATTTTGCTTGGTCTGCAATCAGGATAGGATTAAAGACCATTCAATTTGCAATAGAAAACTCTGTGTCTCCAAGCACCCTGATAGATTCACTTTTCAACAATTTTCTTCAAATAAAAGAGTCTTTATTGGCAGAGGAAAGGGAAATGAATCCTGTTATTGAGTTAAAACTTGATGAACTCTATACAGACCTTATGGAAATAAAAAATTTGGATGAATTGCTCGAAAAGATTAATGTTCACCAAGAATCCTTTGCATTCTTAATGCCACAAACTCCCCCAAAATTTTTGTTCCTTACACCAGATGGAAGATTGTTATATTCTGTAACTGCCAATTATGACCTTGAAAACAGCGAAGAGGAAACTGAATCACATTTAATGGCTGGTGTATTGACTGCAATACGCACTATTTTCTTGGAGGCTTCATTTTCAGGAAGTGGAAATGTAAAAGAGATCGATGCAGGTGATACAACCCTATACATTGAAGCAAGAGATTCTGTAGTTGTAGTCGTCTCATCAGTCAATCTTGATCAAGAACTGAAAAATTTTGCAAATTGGATAGCCAATGAGATTCAGCTCAATTACAGTGAGATCATTGACAATTGGGATGGGCGAATGCTCTCATTGGAACCCATTGTCAAGTTCATTATTCAAAGCATTAAAGAAAAATTATTGGACTAGTTAGATCACAAAAATCTCATGAATTTCTTGCAAGGCAGTTAAATTCCTAATTTTTATCCCTCCTCCTATTTTCATCCGCAAATTTGGTGTAGATACCAATAATTTTGGACCCATGTTCTCCAAATTGACCTTGATTTCTTGTCTGATTTGCAAGCCTCTCAGTCCCTTTTTTACATCTTCCCCAACAAATTCAATATAATCAAGCCCTGAAAATCCCGCAATTTCATGCTTTGTAGCTATTCTTAAACTATTTATTTGTTCATATTTGGAAAATGCTTTTGAATTTTCAAGTGCACGAATTCTATATTTTTTTACTCCCGCATTTTCAAAAATTTTTTGGGTTCCCTTGTTTCTTAAACTTTCCAGAATTATTCCATGTTTTGGGAAAAAGAACACCACGTCCCAAAAATCCCAATTCATTTTTAACTTGTCTTTGATTGCACTTCCCTTTTTAAAATCAGTAAGGCAGACAATTCTTGGTTTTTGAAGTAAAACAGTTTTGGTTCCTAAAATTTGTACCTTGACTTTTTCAATTAGATCTGCTGCATTTCCTTCCTCTTTGAAAGACATTAAATTGAATTCGTCACAAAAAAGCCGATGGAACAGGAAAAGCTTCCAAATTCGATTGGATATGCCTCTTTCTTTTATATTTTCATTTATTGCTTCGTTAAACTCTCTTGCTTCTCTATTGATATCTAATGATTCAAATATCTCTGTTGGCACACATTTCTGAGCTATATTGATGACTTTCCAATAAAGGGATTGTTGTTTCATTTATTCATCACTATTTAAAAATAAACATGTCCTCCTCAATTACTCCATTTACCTTCCCTGAAGAAATATATTTCTTCAATATTTTGAGAAGATTTTCCTTTGCCACACCAACTTCTGTTGCAAATTCCCCAATGTTGAAATTTTCTGAACTTTTGAGTTTATCTTCAACCAATTGTTTTTTGGATTTCCCTTGAAAATCTCCTTTTGTTTTTCCCATGGATCCTGTTATGTTTTTTCCACATTTCGGACAGTCCCATGTAGCCATGATTGTAATGGTTACATTACCGTCCTTATCAGGCATGGGGGACACCAAGGTCCATTGCTTTTTTGTTGGAACATCGGCAGGCATAAAGGTATGTCCACATTTTTTGCATTTGACTGGTTTGACTTTAGGTTTTGTACTTGTCTTTGTTCTTTTACCCATAACTTCACTACCACCTAAACCGTTGAAAAGATTTCTGACTAATTTAAAGAATTATGAACAAACATGATCAAAAGTAAGAACTTCTCACTTATTGAATTTGCTTTTCAAAAGCAGTTTCTTCTTTACTTCCTTAATAATTTCATCCAATAGGCTCTTCTTGACTTGAACCCAATCTACTGATTTCAATTCGTTCGGCATTTGTGACATGACTTGGTAAAACATTTTTTCTAATGTGAGAATTTCTGGCAATAACGGCATGTGCTCCTTTTCTATAAAAAACACAATTTGAAAATATCCATTTTTCAATCTCGGATCTTCTGCCTCTTTATCCATTAACCTAAAACTGAAAACAAGTAGAATAAAATTCTGAAAAAGACCTGATTGGTAAATGGCAAGACCTTCACTATACTCCTCTCCTTGACCTGCTGAAAATAAAGTGTACATACCGAGTTCAAGAAGTGCATCATCCAATTTGTCTTCAGTCAGAAGATCAAGCTTGTCAAAATCTTTGGTTAGAAGTTTGGGACCAATTGTGTCCATCTTAAAGACTGCCATGGGAAATTTATCTTCTCTAAACGCCCTTTTGATCAACTCTGAATTTGCTTTTATCAGTTCAATGACATGAAGGGCTGATGAAGTGGTTTTAATGAGATCTCCCTCTAAGTTCTCTCCCTTTAAAATATATGAGACTCCCTTTTCTACACACTCCAATACCATCCTAATGTCGTCTTGCCCTGAAAGCATAATTATGTACATCTCTGGATATTTCGACTGTAAATAATCGATTGTATCGATGGTTGTCTCCCCATGCAAATAGATGTCCAAAAACAAAATGTCTGGCTTAAACTTCTCAATTCCATCATAAATGTCTTTTTTTCGGGTTATGTTCATGATCTCAAATTTATTTGGATAATGTTTTTCAAGGAACATTGCCAAAAGATAATAGTCCATGTCATTATCCTCTACACTTATGACTCGAAATTTCTCATCCTGTTGAAATTTTTCAAACTGATCTTTTGAGATAGGTTTGAATTCCATTATTATTATCTTCCATTGATTTTATCCCATAAAAAAGCTCCTATTTCAGATTATCAGATAGAGGAAAGCTCTTCTACCAAATATACTAATTCATCAAGTAATACCTTCTCTTCTTCTGTAACCTTTCCATCACTTTCTGCTATTTTCTCACACTTTTTTACGATTTCAGTTTCCATTTTCTTCAATTGTTCTTTGTCAACCATGCCTGTGTTCAATGAAGATATTATCACATTCAAATAATTATGCAACGCCTCGTTAATTGAACTTAATATTGCTTTTTCTTCATTTGTAACAACCTCATCTGCCATGGCCAAATCAATCAGTTTTTCCATAATCCTAGACGCTGATTGAACCTTTTCCATTACGTATCCTTGGTCAACCATCCATTTTTTTTTATTCTGCTAATTTATTAATCTCTTTATGTGATGGTGAATAAATCCCTAATTTTCAATTAATGCTAAAAATGAACTTACTGTGATTGGAAATAAAAAGACAATCCCCTCAATGAAAATTAATATTCCACTAGAGAATTGATTAATCATTAGATTATATCCAAGACCTATCAAACCCAAACCAAGCAAGGCAAATATTATTGAATTTCTAAACAAATGGACATTTCTGTTCCAGACTGATTTTGGATTTGAAGGCATCCCATATTTCAAAAAGCCCAAGATGCTTGCAAACATTATCAATACTGTTGTAGAAATGCCAATAATTGTCATAATTGGGATCAATCTCCATTTATAGGATACTCTGGTTGTTTCTTCTTCCCTCAATGATTTGAAAGCAAAAACTAAAATCACAAGATATGTCATTAATTCAAACAACGGCAACAAGATGTAAGTAGACACAGTTATTTGATTTATTTGGAGTGACGGTCTGACCAAGTTAATTCCTATTCCTCCCAAAAATGAGACTATTAGCCCATAAAGAAAAAGTAACGGAACAATGAATGCAATTCCAATGGTGGTTAAAACATCAAGTTTCTGTACTACAGACAAGTTCTTGGAAAAAATCAGGTTTTTTAGATTTACACGGATTGATTGTCCCGCCCCAAGTGCCCATCTCCAAAGCTGTGAAATTTGTTCCTTATAAGTTAGGGGAGATTTTCCCCATGACCCAATTCTTTTGACTAATTTTCCATAATAACCATGTACCATTAATTTTATTGTGGTATCCGTATCCTCTGTAATGGAATCATAGGAGAAACCATTTATTGACTTTATTGCCGATGTTTTGAACATTGCTGTTGAACCTACAAAAAGGACAGTTTTCCTATTGTTTTTTGGAGTTTCAATGACTTCAAAATTTTGAAGATATAATAATGCAGAGAAATATGAACTTATTGTCTTCAATCTATTAAAGCGTTTTATTGCTTGCACAAAAGCGAGATTTTCATCATTTGTCTTCTTGAATTCGGATAACAGAATGTCTATTAAGTCTTTGACTGGAACTTGATCATAATCTAAAATGATAAAATAAGGATCTTTCACTTTTTGAAGGAGGATATTTACCATCCCTGCCTTGAATTTTTTTTGTGTTCCTGAATGAAAATAGAAAAGGCCATAATTATTGCACAATTCCTTTATTTTCAATTTCAGTTCCTGTTCTGTTGTGTCATCTCCTACCATGACCGTCAATTTGTTTCTTGGATAAGTTAAATTTCCAATAGCCTTTACTGTCTCCTCAAAATATGAGAGATTTGGGTTTTTAATGGGAATCAAGATTGTAACTCTCTCGTCATAATCATGATTGGGATTTGCTGTTTCGATGTTATTCCCATTTCTTCCCCAAAAAAGAAAAATGTTGATCGTTGCAATTTGAAGAAAAATTAATGATTCAATAGCCAACGTGATCCAATTGATTCTTTTTGCTATCTCGTCTGTTATTTTTCTGATTGGTTGAATTGAGAAATAAAGGTGTATGCCAAACCCAAAAATGATTGATGAAATCCAAAAAAATGCAAGCCATTTCTCTTTTTTATTTGATCTTTTCAACCCACTTCAAACTTTCCTAAAATGTTATTTATATCTAATTGATGGTAACGGCTTAAAATCATTATTCAACAAGATTATATGGCAGGGAAAAGACAAAGGTGGTTCCACTCTCATTGACATTTGGTCTACACTCAATGCTTCCTCCATGTATCTCAATTATTTTTTTCACAAGCGCTAGTCCAATGCCTGTACCCTCTTGATCTGATATCCCCAATTTTCTGAACATCTCAAAAATCTCATCTTTTTTCTTTATTGGTATCCCTATTCCATTGTCTTTACAATAATATATTATCCATTCCCCTCTTTTCTCTCCCCAAATCTTAATGTGTGGTGGTACCCCTTTACGACTGAATTTAATCGCATTTTGGATAAGATTTTGCCATACCTGCATAACAAGGGAAATGTCTCCGAAAGAATATGGGATGTCTTCAGAAACTTCAATTTTTGCATTTGTGTTGTCTATTCTTTCTTGGAGACTTACTGTCGTTACAAATTCAATTATTTTTTTCATGTCCAATTTTTGATAGGTGATTTTTTGACTATCAATTCGAGAATAATTGACCAATGCATTTATCATATTATAAAGATGTTTCGCCCCATCGACCATGATTTTTATCCATTCTTTTTCAGTATTCGTTAACCTATCGGTTGCTGAGTTTTGCAACAATTCCCCAAATGAAACAATCCTTCTTGCAGGATCTTTGAGATCATGGGAAACAATTGAGACAAAACGATCCAGTTTTTTGTTAAGAACTTCCAGTTTTTTGTTTGCCTCTTTCAATTCCTGATTTTTTTGTTTTAGTGCTCTCTTTTGGTCTTCAATCATGGAAACGTCCATGAAATTCAATTCAACCAATAAAATTTCATCATCAAATATAATGGGTGTCAATATCCATTGCATTGTCTTGTTCCCTAATTTTTCTGTAAACCACATTGACTTTTTTTTCGTAATTGCCAAATTCAGATATTCCTCAAGCTTATGTTTTAAATGATCTTCAAACAAATTAATAATTTCCTTTCCAAGAACCTCCTCTTTTTTCAGTCCATTCAAATATTTCAACCCTGTTCGGTTTACGAAAGTTACAAAATTTTCAGGATTAAAAAGTATCAGTCCAGAAGAAATATTGTCAAGCAATATCTGATCCACATGTATCGTTTCCTTGAGTTGGTCTATTTGCTCTTCAACAAGAGTAAAATCATTTCCGATAAAGGCAACCTGCGATTTGTTGCCATTTACTAATTGAAAAATAAGCACCTCTATTTTTTTTTCAGGTCCATTTTTGTCTGAAATGACAATTTGAATTGCATTTTCATGATTTATGGTCTGAATGGATTGTTCTATGCAATTCCTGTCTAAAAGCTCTTTCCAATATTTTTGATCTTCTCTTATTGCTTCAAGAGCCGTTTTTAATTCCTCATCCGCACAAATTATCTGGTTCGTCTCTTTATCAACTATTGCAATTAACCTGTCAAATTTATAACTCAATTTGGATGGGGTGATTTTTATTATTCCCTTGTCATAATCAAACTTTTTTGTATGGGAACTCAACTAATATCTCTTTATTTTATCAATTATAGTTATTTCGGTTTGGAATTTTCGTCAATACAAAAAAAAAGAAAAAGTGATACATGTATTGTCTACTAATGGATTAGGTAAAACTTTATCAAGTATTCGGAGCCATCTAATTTATGGATTACTTGAGATTGTATTTATTAGTGGCATATATTCTATTGGCAGGTTTATTACGTTTTTTGAACCAAAAAAACAAAAGTGCCATTTCAATTGGATTATATTTTGGAATCGCGTTTACTGTCGTTTTCAATGTTTATACATTAATATATGAGGCAATTGTATCGACAACTTTCATTGAATCGGTAAAAACAGATTATCAACCATATGTCTTTTTTTCATTGGCATTGTTGGCTCTTACATTTGTTATTCCTCAACGCATTCTCCTAATAAGAAACTTATCTCAAATCAATCCTCTTGACCATCTCTATGTTTATTGGCTTGCTGTTTTGTTGCCAATATTTGCTTATCGCATTGTTGACTTGTTCCAACTCTATGGTCTTTTTAATACCGTTATTATTCTTCTTTTTTATTGCATTTATAACTTGCCAACTTTGTATTTTATCCTTAATTCTTTTGAAAATTCAAAATTTGGCATGTTTGCTGCAGTTATTTACTTGATTTATGACCTTTTCATATATGGGGTCGTTGCACATGGCAATTCATTGAAAGAAATAGTTGTTCCAATGTTGGCATTGACTTTTCTTAACCTATTTCTTGCAGGAATGCTTTTGCTAAAGAACAAAGGAAAGAATAAAAACTCAAACAACCAATGACACGCATGGAAAATGAGCTAATTTTTTTGGGAACAGGTAATGCCTTTGGACATACTGGAAGAAGACATTCTTCTTATTTTTTAAAACATAAAACGATTGGATTGCTTATTGACTGCGGTCCATCTACACTTCCTGCTCTTCATGATAATGGACTTTCTCCTTTGGATATTGATTTCATATGGATAAGCCATCTCCATCCTGATCATTGGTTGGGATTGCCTCTTTTGGTTTTAGATGATAAATGGATTTCAAAACGAAAAAATCCAATAAGACTAATTGCTCCAAATGGTATATCTGAAATGCTGGACAGAGTCTGCTCTCAAATTTACTCACAAGAAGAGGCAGAGCATATACCTAGTGTTTTTGAAGTGATTGAAACTCCACAAGAGGGGGAGATTTCTTTAACAGATGAAATTTCCATTGAATTTTGGCCTGCAATCCATGGTGGGAATGGTCGATGTTGCAAATTTTATCTTGGTGATAAAACCCTGTCTTATTCTGGAGATACCGCATATTCTCCTTCCTTATTCAAGCATCTGATTGCAGATATTTTAATTCATGAGGCATCTTCGTATGATTTTCAAATTCCAAACCACACTATGTTTTTGGATCTCTTAAAGTCAAAAGCTCCTTCAGATTCAACAATTTTCTTGACACATATTGATGAAAGTATAATCAAAAACAGAGAACAAATACATCCTCCATTTTTTATCGCTGAAGATAATCTCAAAATTTTCTTTTAAAAAACTGTCCGAGATCAAAACTCTAATCTTTTTCAATTTAAAATATGGAATTGTGGAATTTGAATTCTCAAGTTACTATTCCCGTCACTTTCCTCTGAATTCTATAGGAAAAGATGGGCAAAAGCTCCTTGCTAAACGCCATGTATTGGTTGCTGGTGTTGGCGGGTTAGGTACAATAAGTTCTGACCTTTTGGCGGGGCTTGGCATCGGGAAATTGACAATTGCTGATTTTGACGTCGTAGAACAATCAAACTTACCAAGGCAACCTCTATATACCTTCAATGATATGGGGATGGCAAAGGTTGACGTTGCCGCAAAAAGGCTTAGCGAGAGAAATCCTTCAATTGAAATCAACCCTGTAGCAATAAGGCTTGACGGTTTGAGTGTAAAAGAACTGCTTGATGATGTTGATTTGGTGGTTGATGGCTTAGATAGGTTTAGTTCTCGTCAATCATTGCATTTTCATGCAATGAAACTTAAAATCCCCTATTTGTTTGCAGGGGCTGTTGGAGAACAAGCAAACATTTCTACATTCATGTTTCAGGAAAATGACCCTTGCATGAATTGTGTTTTTGGCATGGCAAATGACGATCCAAACCGAACCTGTGAATTTATGGGGATTCATCCTTCAATTCTTCATATTGCCGCAGGTATCCAAGTATCTGAAGCGGTTCGTATTCTAACGGAAAAAAAACCATTATTGCAATCAAAATTGATGATTGTTGATTTGGATGACCTCGATTTTTCTATTTTAAGCCTTAACAAAAATCCAATCTGTCCAACCTGTAGCAATGAGCAAGAAGAAAAGGGAAATATTGGAGAAAGGAAGAAATTCATGTTTGAAATACCTGGAAAGGGAACTGCTAAAGTGACATCAATTTGCGGGAGAAGTACTTACATCATTGAACCACAATGGGAAATAAATCCTGATTTTTCTATTATTGAAGAGAATTACAAGACAATTAAAAAATCAGAAAATGTGATTACTTTTGTTTATCGAAATGCAAATGTCTCTATTCTGAAAAGCGGTTTATCTACATTAAGGGGACCTGATTCTATTGAATTGGCAAAAACCATTGCTAAAAAAATATACGGGAATATATAGGAACATTTCCAGATTTACGCAGAAAATTTAACAACCTTTAAGAATTCAATATTAAAAGCCGATTTGTGGCAGAAACTTACTCCCCAATCATTTCAGGAAAATTGCTTATTGCGTCAATCTGGATTTTTTCAATTCTTTCCGTTGCATTTTTGATTTTATTTACATTGTATGCTTGGACTTCCAAAGAAAAGACAAGAAAAGGTATTGTCCTATTTCTTGTCTTGACCTGTTTGTCAATTGCAATAGATATTCAATTGATATTTTATCAAAATGCAGTAAATTATTAGCTGGTTAACGCTCCAATAGCAATCATGAGATTCAGGACAAAGTGACCTAACATCAAACCGTAAATATTTCTTGTATAAAGCGCAATGAAATCACCTGATATTCCCAAAAACAGCGTCAGTAAAATAGATCCGAGTAACCCAATGTAAGGTATCAATAATATGATTTCATAGAGATGGATAATGAACCATATAATGTTTTGTAAAACAATTGCTTGGAATTCACCATGCTTCTTTGCCCAGATCAATAAAATGAACCCTCTTGTCCAATAATCGGTTATTGCCGCCATGATCCCAATCATCAATAGATTTAGTATCCTCTCTGTTGGGGAAAGCAACGCCCACCCATAAAAAAATATCTGAAATTTCAAAAACACTATCCCCGCCAATGCATAGATGATTCCTCCCCCAAAAATGGAAATCAATATTTTCCGTCTTTCTTTACATGGGCAAAGCCCCAGATCACATAGGGTCATTCCATTCACCTTAATGAAGAAAAATGAAGGAAACACATAAACCAAGGTCATTCTGATCATCCTAATGAAACTTCCTGCAAGAATGGTAAGATTCAAATTCTGTTGCATCAAATATAGAATGCCCGCTAAAATCATCTGAATTATGATGAGCAAAAAGAATTGGAATTCCCAATCTTTTCTATCTGTTTTCATTACTTTCCTCAAATTGGCTTTCCATAATTATGTTGAAAAGGATGTCCTCGACTTTTTCATTTATTTCTTCAATCCTTAAATCATTTTCACCAAAATTTTTGGCAATTTCCTTAATGATCCCTTTGGGATCAAATCCTTTTGTGATTGCTGTATTCACCAATGACTCCACTTTTTTTCTAATCAACATTTCTTTTTCTTCTTTTTTCCTGATCCGCTTAATTCGATTTATTCCATCCATGAAATTATCTATCAACTCTTGAGACTTTTCACTTTGAATAAAGTCGGCTTTAACTTTCTCCTTTTTTAAGTATAGATTCAATTGATCAAGTGCCCATTTCAAATTGCTTTGTACCGCAAGGATTTTTGCGATCTCCTTGTTTTCCTCTCCTTTTTCAATCAATTTTTGTGTTTCATTCTCTATACTTCCCACAATTAGGCGTTCCAATGTGTCGACATCATTGTTGTCTTTTGAAATATTAAAAATTATAGCTTCAATGAATTCAATAGGGTCACTTGTGTTGAATGCAAGAAGTGCTTTCTCAAACTCAGAAATCATTGTTTGTTCATCAACTTCTTCGTTTGTAATTACTGTATCTATGAAATTGTTTACTATTTCTGTCTTATCCCTTGATTTCTCTTTCCTATCTCCCAAAAGAAATCTTTCAATTAGTATCACTAAAAGAATGGTTGCATAAAATGGCTTTTCAAAATCATGATCAACAATCTTTTGAAATTGTTCCAAAAAATCTGTTGACCACTCAATCAATTTGGTTCTATAGTTTTCAGCTTGCATTAGAATTGGATTGTCTTCAATACTTTCCTCAAATTCAAGATCCATGGCTCTTTTTTTTATCGTTCTTACTGCTCCCTCAATTATTTGATCCCCTAACCGGATTTTTGTGTTCATTGACAAAGCACATAAAATTGAAAACGGTTTTGTGATGGGTTTAAATTTGATTTGGTTAAACCAGTTTTTGATAAGAGGCATAATCAGATTGTTGGTCAAATTTTCCAATTCGATGAGAAAAAACATGCCTGTCTCAGGACTTGATTTCTTTTCGATAAACAACTCTTTCCAAAGATTAATGATATTCTTTAATTTCGGGTAGTAATATTCTTTTACCTTTTGTCGTAACAAGACAATCCACGTTGCAAATTCTGCCCCCATCCTGATCTGATGGGTTTCAATGTCAGAAATGGGTTCTCCTGACTTTTCCAATGCATTGACATACCATTGGAAATCATCTTTGACTAATTTTTTAGAGAGTGTGAATGATGTGTGCAAAACATATACCATTTTTTTAATTGGATAAGGAAAATCCAAAAAGTAAAATTCATCAGGCATTTTTTCATTGGAATCTCTGGTATAAATTGATAAGATTTCATTAAATAGACGTTCTTTAAATTGCTCCAAGTTTTTCTCATTCTCATCTGAATCAAGAAATTTTGTTGAGTTTCCCATCAATTTACCCTCATCTGTTCATTTCTTGTTTAAGCTCTATTTCTTTTGATTCAATTTAAACTAGTGGGCATAGGAACGGACATTTCATTTTCTTGTTTCAAATTTTAACAACAACTTGGATTTTCTCAGAAAAGTTATAACCTACCGACTACACTTGAAAAATGTATGGTACAGGAAGACGTCGATGATGAGCTTTATAATGAAAAAATCAATGAGCTTCCTGTATCAATTTTTTCAAGACCATTCTTCCGTGATTTTGGTCTTTATTTTCTTGCTTTGATCAAATTTGATATGTTCTTGGGACCTGTACTGTACTATCATGAAACCAGTAAAGGCTCAGAATATATTCAAAATCTTTTGGATATCCGTAGACTTGCAGAAATATATGCTGGTTTCGAAAACAACACAATAAAGGTTGTTACAATAAATGACAGGGAAATTGTCCTTGTATCAAGATTATTGGAAGAACATGAGGGAATGGAAACCACCACTTTGTTTCTCGTTGGTATAATGAAGAATGATAATCTGGATGAAATTGGAAAAGCCGTTCAACTTTCGCTTAACAAGTCTGGAGGAGATCCAAATAAAATTGCGGAAATTTTGAAGAACTCCATTCTAAACATTAAGGAAGAAAAGAAAAATGAGGTTAAGGCCAAAAAATTAGGCAAATCATTTAAAATACTTGCAGAGGAGAGACCTGTCAAATCTTTGAACCTTCAAAACATAAAAGGTGCAATTATCCTTGACGTTTCTATGGGAATTGCTGATTTTAGGCTTATGCCTCAATGGGTTGGTCAACAAAACTTGTTCGTCAAGGATTTTGTTGAAGATATTGAATCCTCAATCAAAATTTTAAAACCAAAAACAATATCCTCTATTTACCATAACAATGTACATTTTGTCGTCTATACCGCAGATAAAAATTTCTTTATTTTCCTTTATATGCCCTCACCTAACCCATTATTTGCAAGCAATGTGGGAAACTGGCTTTCAATCTTGATTAAAGTATTGAAAACAGATTGGAAAACTGCATCACGGAGGGAATTGCATACGACATTACAATATTTGGATATGGCAGGAATCCGTTCTCCCCCCAATGATTTTATTGAAATGACATTTAAACTTTTAATCCATTCTGATAGGATATATCCAATTACAAATACCGAAAATTTTGAACTCTTCTCAATTACGTTACCCGAAATAATGAAGCCCATTAACCTTGATCCCCTAAAAAACTTGGGTGGTGAAAAAACAATCAGTGAAATTGCAGATGAATGGCTTACTAACAATTTGGAAGTAGTTTTCATTATGCAATGGGCACGAAGCAGGAATCTAATCTCCTTTTTAACGAGCAAACAGTCTTTTGGAAATGGTAAACAAGAAATACAATAATATCAATGAAAGTATAGGACATGAATGTTTCTGACGAATTTCTATTGACCCAACAAATCTGTTCCAGTAACTATCTTGATTGGCTTAATAACAATGGTATCCTAAACAAACTCAAAAGCAATATCTTTCCTGAAAAGCTTTTTTTTGAAAAGAATTGGTCTGAAAAAGGAATGCCGATTTTCATGAAAATCATGGAATTCCTCACGGCTATGGGAATTGTCCAATCTGAAGGTGGCGCTATCCACCTAAATCCTTCAAATATCCCGCAAATACAGCCAATGCTCAAACAAAAGCAACAATTTCCTTCATCAAATCCAGTGTCTGTGTTTGTTCGGATTGCACTAAAAAAACTTGATTCTTTACTTATGCATGACGATGAAAAATTTAGTCTGGAAAAAGATTTGTACTTGGTTGAAGCTGCTTTTGTATTTCCTTATTTTCGAGATATAATAATGACTGTCAAACATTTAATCAAATCCACTTACAAATCCATGTCTCCACCAAGGATTTTGCTTTTAGGAAATTTTGTGGAATGGTTTGTTGCACCTTTAGTCCAATTGATCGAGTTCCCAGATCAAATAACATTGATTGCTCCTTCAACAGTTGCAAGAAATAATGCAATCGCATTTTGTGAACTGCATAGTAAAACTTCCATTTTTTCTAATAAGATTATTACCTATTCACAACTGAAAGATTTTGAAAAAGCTGAATTCCTTCTAGGTCTATTTGCTCTAGGATTTGATCTTTCACCACTTGACATGAAAAAACTTATGTCCTCTCTTTTAAAACATGAAGGATATATTATTGGGAACTTCCCATTTCATCACAATAAATCTGGATTGGAGCCTTTCTTTCCCATGATTGAAAATTGGAGGGGTGATCTTTCATCAGACCGATTTTTCACAGATCCGTTTATCAAAACCAAATCACCCCGATCAAATATTGTCCTTGGAAAGCTCAAGGGCTTTCAAGCTACATGAGTGGAAAAGACATTACCCACAAGCTTTTAGCCTTTAAAAAACATTCTTACATATCAAATGTCCAAAGCTTCACTAGGATTGATTTTCAATAAATGGCGGAAAACCCCTGATCAGGAAATAATCCCTGAATTCTATCTGATAAAAATGACACAAAGGGTAAACCGTACTTCACCAATTCTTAAGGGGAAATTCATATTTTGCATACGTGGCAACAGGCTTGTTGCAAGCAAAATAGAGCTAAAAAAAGGAAATATGACAAAATATATGACATATAAGTCTTTCAAAGAAACTTATTTCCCGAAAATAGAATATTTGATGGTACCGATTGATCAATCCATCCCTGCAAGAAATGAATTCATTGAATTCACTCAAAAGGAAAAGTTGCCTTATCCACGTGCAGTAAATCTCTGTCCATCATGTCTTGCAAACTATCAACGAATCACGTTAATCCCCAAAAATGAGGTGATAGAGTATTATGGGAAAAAAATCTGCCAGCAATGTGCATTGGAGGACATTCGGGAAGAGTTTATCAAACGAGGGATTGAACTAACTGACTCTACAACATCATTTTATAGGCAACAATTAAAAAGGACTAAATCTGTTGAAAAAACAATTTCATTACTGGAAACAAAACGACAACGCTATTCTGACGAGAGTACACTATTCGATATAATTCCTGCCGATACCTCTTTTCCATTAAAACCTATCTCAACAGGGTTGAAACAAATCGTCGAAAAGGGAATTTTGGATCAAAAGGTCATTGATGTTTGGATTTCCAAAAATTACAAGTATCTGTTGCCAGTGCAACAGTTGGCAATAAAGGAAGGTCTTTTTGATTATCAAGACATGCTTGTTGTGGCAGGGACCTCGTCAGGAAAAACGTTTGTTGGGGAACTTGCTGGCATTTCAACAATTTTCCGGAAAAAAACAAAGTTTGTGTTCTTAACTCCTCTTGTGGCATTGACCAATCAAAAATATGAGCAATTCAAGCAATTATATCGAAAGGTCGGTCTACGAGTGGCAATTCGTGTAGGCATGACAAAAATCAATGTAAGAAATCAGGAAAAGGTCATAATTGACGGGTCGATTGAACATGCAGATATAATAGTTGCAACCTATGAGGCTTTTGATTGGATACTCAGAAGTAAACAGTATAAGAAAATGGGGGATATAGGATGCTTGGTGATAGACGAGGTTCAATTATTGGGAGATGAAGAAAGGGGACAGGAATTGGATGGCATTATAGCCAGAACGAGACAAATCTATCCTCATTGCCAAGTCATTGCACTATCTGCAACAATAGGCAACAAAGAGGAACTTGCCCAAGACCTAAAGATGTCTTTGGTCTCATACAATCATCGTCCAATACCTTTGGAACGCCATTTGGTTTTTGCTGAAAAAGAGGATGAAAAACCGAAAATAATTAGTGAACTTATCAAGGAAGGTCTTCAAGAAATTTCATCCACTGGTTTTGTCGGTCGCTCATTGGTATTTACAAATTCAAGACGAAGGGCTCAAGAGCTCTCCTCATTTTTCAGAGGGGAAGGCATACGGTCAACTTATTATCATGCTGGATTGACATACTATGAAAGAAAGAAAATTGAACAACTTTTTGACCAGCAGAAAGTGGATGTCATTGTTACAACAGCCGCGTTGGGAGCAGGTGTAGATTTTCCTGTCTCTCAAGTGATATTGGAAAACCCTCTATGGGTGCAAAATGGTTAACTGTTGCAGAATTCCATCAAATGTATGGTCGTGCAGGTCGTTATGGATACCACGATAAAGGTAAGGTATTCTTGGTTGTAACCCCTGGTGCAAAACTTTATGCGGCAATGGATCGGTCAGAAGAGACAGTGGCTTTTGATCTTTTGATAAGGGATGTTGAACCTGTTGATGTTGAAATTGACTACGACCGAGAAATGGAGCAGGTTTTGGCAGGTATATCCTCTCTCCGACCAATTGGATTTCACCAATTAAAAAAATATTATCACTCACTTCTATACAATACTAAGCAATTGGACAATATGCTTTTGTCACTCAATAATTATGGGATGGCAATAAAAAATAATCAAAGGATTCAATTGACTCATCTTGGAAAATCAATTGCTGAAAGCTTTTTGGATCCAAAAGTTGGATATTCTGTGGCTAAACGCCTTTTGCATGATGAGGTTTTGGATATCGTTGTTGACTTGGCTCCTTTCAAAGCTTTGCACTTATCTCCAAAAGCCCACGCTGAAATGGAACAGGGATTGAAATTCAAGATTCCGTCTCGATTTTTAAGTGACCCTGTCTTGGAAGGTATTACCCAAGGAACAAACTTTTCAAAGTCAATATCAAAGCCCCTTACCCAACGGATGAAAACTTGGCATTCAGAATTTCTTGACTGCACCTGTAAAGAAAATCCTTACTGCAGGCATCCTTTACAAAAAATAACTCGATTGATGATTGCTTTAAGACAAGACGGTCTAGGACCTGTTGAGATCAATTATGAATTAATGAAGCAATATGAACTGATGGCATTTCCTGGTGATATTTTCTCATGGCTGGAAGAATTGGTGCATGCAATTGAGACAACCATCCGAATTTCAAAAGCCATGAAATTAGCCAAAAAAGAAGAGGACGCCAAGGCTTTGCTGGAATCAATTGCTCAAACCCATATCTATCAACAACGAATCAAAAAAAGAAAACATGTCCCCAAAAAAAAGAGATCGGTTAAAAAACCAGCAAATGCAAAATAAGTGATCTTTTTCCGGAATTCATGGGATGACATTAATATGGGCTTGTTGAAAATAAATTGTAGCTAGGTGATGGGTTGAAACTACTGCGTCAAATTCTCCAAAACATGCGTATTCTAGGTGCTGTGGTAAAAAGGAATATCTTGGTGGATTTAAGATACAAATTTCAGATATTTGTCGAAATTACATGGACAACCGTAAATGTTCTTGCATTTGTTCTGCTTGGTGCCGCATGGGATGCAACTGCCTCTCCAGCAGGAGTTCCCTATTCCATGGTCACTTTCTTTTTGGTCGCAACGGGATTTTTCACTGTTTTTTCTGGAGTCATGGAATCAACTGTTGAAGCAGTTACAGAGGAAAGCAAACTTGGAACCATGGGCTTTTTGATAACCAACTCTGTTTCACCCACAACCATAATACTTGGAAGATATATTGCCGCAACAATACGATGGCTTATTGTATTGTTTGTTATCGTACTCCCTCCACTTGTTTTCAAAGGTGTTTATCCAAATACATTGTCACTTGTATTTTCTTCTATTCTTGTATTTTTCATGGCTTGGATTTTCATGGCTGGATTTACCTTAATATTGACTTCTGTTTCCCTTATCTTCAAAAGAACTACAACATTTAATAAAGTTGGAATATATATTGTAAGATTCCTCTCTGGCGCTATTGTTCCTATTTTTTCATTTGATTCCAGCTTCCGCATTCTTGGGAAACCTCTTTCAAACATCCTGATCTGGTTCCCACCAACATATGCGCTGGAAACCCTAAGATGGCTGTTCTCTGTTCAAGATGAAAAATCCATTGTGTCTGGAGGTACTGTCTCAAAGGACGGTCTTGTTTATGGGTCTTTCAATTCGATTTTCCATATGAATGCAACCAATTTTGGATTGAATGACCCTACACTTCAATTGATGTATTTGATATCATTTGTCTTCCTATTGTTGTCTGGTCTTTTCTCCTATTGGCTCACTCAGGTCAGTCGAAGATGGGGCACAATTGAATTTTATTGAGGTGGAATTAATGGTAGTCAATGCAATAGAATGCCAACATCTGACCAAGACCTTCAAAAATCCCCAAAACAGGGACGGCTTGACAGTTCTTGGAGATATCACTTTCCATGTGAAAAAAGGTTCAACCCTCGCCATCACTGGTGGGAACGGCTCTGGAAAAACTACTCTCCTAAAGGTTCTTGCAACCTTGTTTTTACCTGATGGAGGAAATTGTAAAATTCTTGGGCTGGATCTTGTCAAACAAGCTTCTGAAATTCGTGAACGGATTTCTTTTGTATCCGCTGGACTTGACTTTCAAAGAAAACTAACCTTGAGGGAAAATCTGGAATTTTTTGCAAAAGTGCAGGGATCGTCTGTTGAGCCTGCTTTCCGCTTCCTTAACGAGATGAACATGATGCACATCATTGACCAGCGAACAGAGACCTTCAGTGAAGGTCAAAAGGCGATCACCCGCCTTGCAATTGGTCTGATGAAAGAGAAAAGTGAAATCCTGTTGCTTGATGAGGTCACATTGGGTCTTGATGTAACCCGTAAAGAGGAAGTGATAGATTATTTAACCAAATCAATTCGAAACAAAACCCTATTGATTGTTGACCACGATAGTGATGTTATTGAAAGATTATGTGAACAGGTATTGATTCTCAAACCTGGTGGCTTTGTTGACACAATTGTTTCTGTTGATCAACTGATGAAATCCCTTCCCTATTCTCACGAAATCACAGCAATTCCCAAACGTTACCTTCAAGACAGGGATATCAAGGAAATATGGCCTCATTTTGTAAGGTCCGGCGGAATTATCAAATTCTATCCTGAAAACAAAAGACAGGCCGAAAGGATTACAAACAGATTGTTGAAAACAGATCTGATGTCCAGTGTTCAAGCAAGAAAAATAGATTTGAATGACTATGCAATAAGATATAGTCAATCTTCATTAACTGAGTTAATTTAACAAAAGAAATAATTACCTTGGAAATGGTAAGGTCATGTGCCTGTTGCTGTTTTAAACTTTGGTTCGCAATATACCCACCTTATCGTAAGACGGATAAGGGAGCTTGGAGTCAAGGCAGAAATCCTCTCACCTACAACAACATTCCAAACAATCCAAAAAGAAGGGTACAATGCCATTGTACTCTCTGGAGGTCCTCAAGACGCTTATAGACCTGATGCACTCCGACTTGACCAAGAGATACTTCTCTCAGATATTCCTATTCTTGGTGTTTGCTATGGACACCAATTGATGGCAATTCAAAATGGAGGTCAGGTGAAAAGAAATGAATTTGGGGAATATGGCGTCAAAACCCTAAAAATCTCACATCAAAGTCCACTCTTCAAAGATATTGAAAAAGATGTTTTCAACGTGTGGATGAGTCACTCTGACCAAGTTATTAAGGTACCGGAAGGCGCTGTCTCAATAGGATCCACAGATACAGATCAAAACGCGGCGATACAATATTCAGATACGAGATTTAGCGTTCAGTTCCATCCTGAAGTCCATCATACCGAATATGGCAAGACGATAATCAATAATTTCTTAACATTGGCTAAGGTAAAACGAGATTGGGATGTCAATTCATTTGTTGACATTGTCTTTTCCAACCTTCCAGAAACAAAGGGAAATATCCTCATGGGAGTGTCGGGGGGGGTTGACAGTACTGTAGTGGCAAAAATTTTGTCAGATAGATACCCTGAAAAATTGCATTGCGTCTATGTGGACACTGGTTTAATGCGTGCAAAAGAGACAGAATATGTCTCCAAATTATTCAAGGTATTGAACATTAGGCATTTCCATGTTGTAAATGCCAAAAAACAATTTCTAGATGCCCTAAAAGGAAAAATTGATCCTGAGGAAAAAAGAAAGGCTATTGGGAAAACATTTATTGAAGTATTTGAAAAAAGCGCGACGGAAATCTCCGAAAAGTATGGTGAATTTGAATATCTTGGACAGGGAACTATATATCCTGATAGAATTGAAAGTTCTGAACCAGGGAAACATGCGGAAGTAATCAAAAGCCATCATAATGTTGGAGGTTTGCCGGAAAAACTTCACCTGAAATTGTTGGAACCAATTCGTGACCTCTATAAGGATGAAGTACGCCAACTTGGAAAAATTCTTGGAATTCCCTCAGAATTTCTTAAGAGACAACCGTTCCCTGGACCAGGATTGGCAATCAGAATCATTGGTGAAGTAACAGAAGAGAGATTGCAAATTGTCAGACAATCAGATGACATATTGCATCAAGTATTGGAAGAAGAGGGGCTGACCGATAAAATCTGGCAATTTTTTGCCGCGTTTCTCCCTATAAAAACTGTGGGGGTCATGGGCGATTCCAGGACTTATGACTCCGCAATTGCTGTAAGAATGGTTGATAGCATTGATGGGATGACCGCGGATATTATCGATGTCCCAAAAACTGTCCTTCTGAAAATCAGCTCAAGAATTGTCAATGAGGTTAACGGAATAAACCGCGTATTTTACGACATCACACAAAAACCACCCGCAACCATTGAATTTGAATGACAAAAGAAAAAAGTCTCTAGTTGATATCAAAACTTGTGAAAGTCCTGCTTGTAGGTCACGTCTCGAAAGACATGTTTGGAAATCAAGTTCAATATGGTGGTTCACCAACATATCAAACGCCCTTTTTTCTGAGATGGGGTTGCCATGTCACAATTTATACATCTGCTTCGAGGGATTACCCTTTTCCAAACCACCCAAACCTTCGAATCATAAATGATGAAACTGTTGACACAACTACCTTTTCTTTTTCATTTGATGAAATTGGCAATAGGCACTTGAGGCTTTTGTACCGGGCAAATGATCTCGGTTCCAAACCTTTAGATAAAGAAATGTTTGACATAGCCATTGTTTCCCCAATCTGTGGAGAGGTTTCCTCTGACCTGTTGGACACAATAAGAGAACGATCAACCTTTATGGTTGGTGATGCCCAAGGATTCATCAGGGAAATAGATCAAAATGGAAATGTGTTGCACTCAAAAGATTTTCCTTGGTTCAAGCTGGAAAGATGGTTTGACATTATCAAAGGATCTGACGAAGAAATTAAAGAACCTTCAACATTTCCCAACTTTATATTTATTAGGACAAGGGGAAATAATCCTGTTCAAATCTGGCATAAAGGGACTTATATGGAATTCCCTTTGGAACAAATGCCTGAATATAAAATCATTGATACAACTGGTGCTGGAGATTCATTTTTAGCAGGTTTTAGCTATTCTTACTATAAAACACGGAATTTTGAGCAATCAATCAAATTTGCCCATACATGTGCAATGGAAAATTTAAGCATGAAAGGTCCACTAAAGCCTTGAAACAAAAGTCAATTCTGCATCCTCCACCCCTTCAAATTCTTTAATGTATTCTTCCAGCTTGTCTTGCATGCCGTCTTCTTCAGGAATGATAAATTGAACGGTTGCACCCTTAATGCCAAAATACAATGGCTCAATTTTCACACCATCTTGCATCTTAATGCGGTCGTCAACCGTCGCAAGTTTCTCTCTTATGCTTTTTGCAATTGCTTCCAAGTCAACGTCTGGACTTGATCCTTTTATTTTGTATTGTAATAGTACTTCACCCATGATTTTCACCTCTTTATGGTCCTTCAAAGCCACAGCTGATGCAGGTATATTTATTCCCCACTCTTCGGCAAGATGCACATCTAATGATCAATGATCCGCATTCCGGACATTGGAACTTTGCGGACCCCTTATCAGATGGGGCAAGTTCCCGATTGCAACTGTAACAATGATCTAGATTGATGTTAGAACTCATCAAAACAATCTCTTCTTATGTTTATAAAAAATAAACGATAGAGTTGGCATAGAAATAAAAATTTCTTGATTTTTCGTGAATGAATGGTTTTGGCTTGGATATTCCTATACCAAATAAATGAGTCAATGGCAAAATTAATAATCTCTGCTAAAGTAAATCTTCTTGATGGTTGAACTATCCCTATCTTTCTCCCCTCCTGTCAAAAAAGAATTACATATCACGGAAAAGGCCGCGGAAAAAATTGAAACTCTCCTTAAAAATGAAAACAAAACAGACCACGCATTGAGAATCAAAGTTATTCCTGGTGGTTGCGCAGGTTTTTCTTATGACCTTGAATGGTTTCCATTAAATAAAATCAAGGACGAAGTTGTCTTTGAAAAAGGCAATGCAAAAGTCGTCGTTGGACCCGCGGATCTAAGATTGATTGCAGGAAGTACTTTGGATTATGTGGAAAGCCTGATGGCCAGTAAATTTGAAGTGAAAAACCCTAATGCCACAAATACTTGCGGATGCGGCAAAAGTTTCTCTTGAAATTTAGTCAAACTTTATATTCGTCATGGTCTACATTTTTTTGAATAATGACATCTAATGAATTCCCTGACGTGCCTGAACAAATTGTGACTGTTCTGAAAAAAAATGGGTACAATAGCTTAAAAACAGTTGCTCTTGCCACTGAAGAAGAGTTGATGCACGATCTCAATGTAGGAAGGGAAATCGCGGCGGATCTTATTGCAAAAGCAAGAACACTGGTGTCTGTCCCTCCTGTTACCGCAGATCAATTGTTAGATGACGAGAACAACCGCGGAAAGCTTACCACTTCTTCAAACAATTTGGATTCTCTCCTTGAAGGTGGTGTTTGGGAAAAAGAGATCACTGAAATTGCAGGCGGGTTTGCCACTGGGAAAAGTCAATTGTGTTTTCAATTATCTGTAAATGCCCAACTCCCACGGGATCGGGGGGGGCTTGAGGGTAAGGTTTTCTTTGTTGATACAGAAGGAACTTTTTCAGCCAAACGTGTTGGAGAACTTGCGATTGCTCAAGATCTAGACCCCCATGAAGTCTTAAGAAACATATTTGTGGCAAGAGTCCTTGATTCCAATCAACAATTTCGCATAATCAAGAAAATTGCCGATATGGCAGACAAAGAAAACATTAAACTGGTCATAGTTGATTCTTTGGCCGCACATTTCAGAGCAGATTATATTGGAAAAGACAAGCTTGTGGAAAGGCAACAAAAAATCATGCAACAGGCTACCTTGTTATCAACTTTGGCATTCACTAAAAATCTTGCAGTTGTGGTGACAAATCAAGTTGTTGCAAGGGTTGACGAATTTGCCAGCTCAACCAGCAACCAACCTGCTTTGGGGCAAGCTTGGGCTCATAGACCTCAAACCAGAATTCTTTTGAGAAAATCTCCTGGGGTCGCAAGACTTGCAAGATTATTGGACAGTCCAAGGAGACCGGAAGGTGAAGAAATCTTTTATATCACACCTATAGGCATTAGGGATAAACCCCATAATTCATTTTAGGTGCAGCGCCTTGCATAAAATGACTGGACTGGTTCTGGCAGGTGGAAAGTCAAGCAGGTTTGGAACCAATAAGGCATATGCAACCTATCTGAACACTCCATTCGTCGTTAGGCAAATTCAACTGCTTGCTCATTATTGTGATGAATTATATGTCTCAAGTGGTTCAAGGGAAAATACTAAAAAACTGAGAGAGTTTATTTTCTCAAAATTGCCTTCAACTATTTTTGACAAATTGACTTTTGTCACTGACCGTCCAGATTTCAATTCCTTTGGTCCCGTCAAGGGAATATTTTCTGCAATTTCCCTGATGAAAAGTGAATTTGTCCTTAGTGTCCCTGTTGATATGCCCTTATTGAATCAAACTTGCATTGATTCTATGATCAAATATTTCTCTAAATCTATTGATTTAATTTCCTGGATTCACAAGGGAAGAATTACCTACCCTTTTTTTTTGGGGAAGGTAAATCCCATAAAAAAAATATTGGAAGCAATGAAAAATAGAAAATCTGTTAGTTTTGCAAGTGTATACCGTTTAATTCCTTCCATTATGCTTATTGATCCGTTCCCAGACGATATCCTTGCCAATTTTAATACTCCTGATGGATTGGAGGAATATGAAACCAATCCTCCAATTTCTCCTCATTTTCTTGCTTTTCGAGTGGTGCATAACCTATTCTAACTTTTCAAGTGCATCTGGATAACGTTTGAAAAACGATTCCTCTTGTTTTTTATCCCTAAGATCATTTGGATACATAACTGGTATTTCCCTGTCCACAATGAAGAACTTTAGGGCTTCCCCGTTGTTGTGGTAAATAATTGCATCAATTATCTCCAATTCAAAACATGACCTACAATCTTCTAATTTTGCAATTTCTTTTATCTGGTTTTCTGACTTGGTTTTTTCATTGTCTTGAAGGGGATTGTCAACAAGGTATGCTTGGTTTTTAGCACAATAAAATTTACAATATAGTCCTGTCTCTTGATGAGGAAGAGGATATTTCTTTCTCTCTCGTTTCTCACTTTTCAAAATTTTGATCTTTAATGGCCAAATTTCTGGATTGTCTGGATCCGCCAATATGTCCAAAAGACGGAGTTGCATATTTCCTTCCTTGTTTCACAGAAAAAAAAAGGTTGAGACAGGCAACAGGAGAGAAAATCATGAAAATTATCATTGAAATTCAACTTGTGAACTTCAACAGTTAAATAATGGTTGTCTGAATTTAATTTGAAGTGACCTCCCAAAAAAATCTCATTGATTTAACTTCCAAAGTTGAAAAAATTATGCAAAAACCAAAATTTGAGATTGAAAATGTTTTGGTTTATAACACAGACGGGAATTTTCTATTGAATGCCTCCTTCTCACGGAATCAAATCGATACAAAGGTTATCGGCGGTTTGGTCATTGCAATAAATGAA
>WAKA01000096.1 GCA_015523565.1 Candidatus Heimdallarchaeota archaeon
GGGAAGGTCTGCAAGCCTTGTTATAAACAGGTGACCATTTGCAAAAATAATGGAGGGGGAAAGTCCTGTATCCGTTAAAAACTGATTAACCAGATAGGAAGCAATGGCACGTTGAGGGGAAACAACAGCACTCACTCCAGCAAGAATAAATACATCAGTTTCCTCATCATATTTTGCGATTTCTATCACATTGATATGCTTAAATTTTCTCTTAACTGTTGAAACAAATATTAGGTCATCTGTCAAATCAGTAAAATTTGAAATGATTAAATCATTATTTGTAAAATGGGTTTCCATAATTTTTGGCAAGTCTTCAGGGTTCCATAGAATCGAAGTGAAACCTTCTTCACGAGACCTTAGAAATTCTTCCTCGTTTTCACAAATGGTGATTACTTTTTTGTCACCGAATTCCAATGAATAGATGACATTCCGAGAAAGCTCGTTATACCCTGCAACAATTAAATTATTGAAGCTTATTGATTTTTTTGTGAGTTCAGTTAGTTCATTATGGGATAGAAAACCTCTTCGTGTCAAAACAAGGTCTAGTTTTGCAGATATATCAAAAATGGTTGAATCATAGGGGAAAAACTGTTTTGTTCTAATAGAAACTTTTCCTAGGGCAATCCCATCAGTTGGAGACAGATTTTTGAAAGTTTCAGGGTCTGCAACCAGATAGTCATAAATAGATCCCTCATTTGAATATTGCTCAAAGAAAGGGATATAAGAACTATGAAAAAATGTTTGGCGAATAACTTGGGCGGCAATAAAAGGCAATGTAACACCCGTATCAAGGTCAATGAGCTGGAGTATGGTTTCGGATTTTGGATCATCGATTTCTGCATATATTGGAATGTCTTCATTTAGGTGCTTGGCCAAAATTGTAGTTTTTGCAGTGATATTGTCATTGTTTAAAGCCAAAAACATCGCTTTGGCCCGTTCGATGGAAAGAATTTGAAGTGTTCGCAATTGGCTTACATCACCTATGAGAGCATGAAGGTTTTTTGAAGAAGCTTCGTATATCCTGTCTTCATCCTTGTCAACAATAATGACATTAAAGCCCCGTTCTGTCAGAATTCTGCCGATTCTAGAGCCGATGGAGGAATATCCGCCTAAAATGACATGACCTGTATAATCCAAGGGGTTTTCTGGAAGCAATGATTTTTGGAATCTTCTTTGTACTATTGCATCCAGTATTTCCTGCGAAAGAAGAGCGAATGTGGAAATACCTGTTGTGATTAGTATAATAGAAACAATTTTGGAAATATATGTGGTTGGAGTAATATCACCATATCCAACTGTTGAAATGGTAACAATGACAAAATAAATTGAATCAAGCCAACTCCATGATTCTACAATCTTTATGATTATGACACCTGAGACAAAGACAGATAGAAATGTAATGCCATATATTTCTGATCGTTTCAGGTAGTGGTTGGGATTTGCCACAAAAATACACCCCCAATTCATTCAAAAATGTCAAGAATGTTGACTATTTCTTCTAAAACATATTTGGAATGGGATTTCAAATAATGTCGAAGGGATCTTTCGAGAAGATAGAGACCAATCCGTTTTTCAAACATCCGATATTGGAAGATTTCGGGAATTTCATCTTCAATCCATTCAAGAATGTTGTCCATCCCTTTTGCACCAAATGTATCAGAATAGCACCGAGAAAATGGAGCATTCAAAAAATCACTTGCCATCCGGTAAAGTGATTCTAAGATATAGTCATTTGAAGTAATAATCAATTGGTTAAAACCCGATAGGGCACTGACATGTCCGTCATTTATGAAAACATAATCGAATTTGAATGTATTATAGGTAGGGACAAGAGTTTCATCCTTCAACAAAGGCAAATTAACCCTTACATAGTATTTGATACGATTCTTTAGTTGTTGAGGCAAATCTGATTTGAATGAGTTGGAGACAATTCGTTGAATTGACGCCTTACGTTTTCTAAAGTCAACAACATATTTCTCCTTAGTCATGAAATGAGGCGTATTCATATTAATTTTCTTGATTTCTGAAAAGACTTCATGGGCAATTTCCTTTTTTGTTTGTTGATCAAGGATGTTCCAACTTTTACATAATGGTTCACCCAAAGGTTTTCGGAAGATGGCATAAATCAGAGGAACAATCTTTTTTGACTCATCATAGATCAAGACGGGAAGTACCTTAACATCCTTTGAATAGTAACGATATAAATCAATCATCATTTTAAAGTCCGATCGTGATTTCGGAAATTTTGAGAATTCTATGATATATTGGTCATTGACTTGGTACATGATTGAATAGTAATCATTTTTGAGCAATTCAATTGATATGATTTCTTTGAACCCGTTTTTTTGGATCACTTGATATAGATATTGAATGTCGAATTGATTTTTTTTATCCAAATTATTCAAGATGCCCTCGACCTTCCTGAACATCAGTTCATAAATTGTTTCCTATGGCGAATTAGTCTTTTGGTATTTTGAAATATTTTATTTATCCTTCCTCGTATGCCACACCAAAAGAACCGCGTGGGAAATTCCAAGAAACTGCACCTTGATCACACATAATATCGCATGTACCGCATTCCACACAGTCTTCATATTGGAATACCATTGTTGGCTTCCCATCAATTTCAAAAAAGTTAAAACAACGGACAGGACAACCAGAAATACATAAATGATGAGGACAGGTTTCGCAAATTGTACCATCCACAACAATATGCGCATTTTCTTCAGAATCAGTTTTGTAGGTCAGAACACCCAATTTATTCTTTATTGGCCCTGTATCCTCTTCCATGTCCCTAAATTTTTTCATAATTTTGTACCTCCTCTAAGTCCGTCTTTTAACAGGGTAAACATTCCTGCACCTCTTTGTTTGAATGATTGCAGAAGAGTCTTGTAAAGACGTTGTTTTGGTTCACCCTTTTCAGTCATGGCATGTTTGAATCCATCGTTTATTGCACCAGGATATACCTTGAAGAGATTTTTGTTTTTAGTCATTTTTGTGACATCCTTGAATTTCTTAAGGTCTTTTAGGACATAAGAATTTTCAAGAAGTTTCTGATATAATTTCAAGGAGGTTTTTGTTGGATCTGACTTGTCCAAAGCCTGACTTGTCGCCTCTGCAGCAAGAATTCCACTTTTAATTGCATAATTCATTCCCTGGATGACCAATCCATTTGAAAAGACAAATCCTGCGGCATCGCCACCTACAAGAAAACCATCACCATAAAGCTTTGGCATCATATTGTAACCTGCTTCAGGGATAAGTTTTGCACCATATTCCTTAAGATTGGCTATGCCCTCACCATCTTGGATAAGCCGTTCGATGTAAGGATGGGATTTAAACATTTCAAGGATACGGTAGGTACGATCTTCTGGAGATAGGCTATCCAAATGAACAACAACACCAATGCTTATACTGTCATAATTGGTATAAAAGAAACCACCTGCTTTCACATTACTGGGAATGTTCCCCAAAACAAACTCCCCTGCAACCCCCTGCCTGCCAGTTAATGCGAAACGTTGCTCAATTTTGTCGTGATCTAGCGCCAGAACATCTTTTAGACCAAGCATAAACTTTGACTTGGATTCCGACATATTCTTTTCCTTTCGTAAACCCGCCTTCAAAGTTAATCGAGAATTGGCACCATCCATAATTATTGTTACAGGAGCCTTGACAGTATCATTGGAGGATTGGATACCTACCACTTTATCTGCCTCCAAAAGGAGTTGATCAACAGTTATTCCGTCAAGAACAGTTACACCTGCTTCTTTTGCTTGGTTTGCCAACCATTCATCAAATTTGGCACGAAGGACAATTGACCCGTTATATGGTCGAGAATTCCAATCATTGAAATGCATGTCTATTACAGTGGCATCCTTTTCAGAAAGAAAACCAACTTTCTTATTCAATACAAACCTTTCAATAGGTGCTTCGTCTTGCCAATTTGGGAGGATTTCCGCCAAGTCATTACCCCAAAGCACCCCTCCAGAAAGGTTTTTGGATCCAATTGGCTGTCCTCGATCAAGCAAAAGTACTTGCTTTCCCATTTGAGCCAGTTTAATTGCGGCAGAGCTACCACCTACGCCTGCACCAACTACGATTGCGTCGAAATCAGTCACATCATTCCCTCTTGCTTATTCTGTTCAGAAATAAATTACCCACTTTAAATCTAAATCGATACTGCCTTGAAAATTATTTTATTATTATAAAATACAATTATCACTTAAGAGCTTACTGATTTTTCTTTTTCTTGATCAGGACAAGAACAGATGCAACAGCCAAAAATGAAATGAAGGTGATTGGGAATGGAGAATCTTTGGCACCCAATTTGGTATCATTTGGATCTGCAGAAACGCTGTCCTTCATCAATTCAAAGGTCAATGGATCTGTTCTGTATGTGTGGTATAGAAGTTCGTCACTGGATTCGTGAGCAGCTACAAAGAATCCATAAGTATTACCAGGGGACCAATTGTGGTCTTGCCCCGCGGTATCACTGGATGCCATGGGCATAATAAACTCAACAGTTGTCACTCCATTTTCTTCAGTGCCTGCACCCTTGATTGGCATTTGGTCATCATCCTTGTTTGGAAGGACATTGCCAACAGCATTGTAATCACCAATTGTCAAGTTTCCGTTTTCTACGGATGAAATGACCATGTCTGCACCTGCCATTCCTTTGCCAGGTTCATTCATTCCAAAACCTACCCAACCTGTAAATGATCCGCTGATTCCGACAAACACATGGGTGTTGTTGTGTCCCCAATAAAGGGTAGCAAAGGTATTTCCTGAATTAACATCAGTTAACTCATAAGAGTTTGGATATTCATTTGCAGAAATTTTTCCATCAAGTGCATAATCATCGAATGTGGAATAATACATTCGTGCATCAGCCGCAAACACATTTGCGACCATGGAAAATGTAAGAAATATTATTAGGGAGATTGCAATTCTTTTCAATGATTGCATACCAGAATTTCTGAACTTTCAATAATAAAGTTGATGATATTGTTATAAC
>WAKA01000097.1 GCA_015523565.1 Candidatus Heimdallarchaeota archaeon
GGGAGGGATAAAAGAAGAGAGACGTATTGCCTAATGGAAGCACTTTCCAAGGCTTCCTTTTTATTGTGGTTTTCCAATAATATGGAGCTTTGGGAAGATGTAACTCGTTTTTTTGTTGAGCTCATTTTTTCATACGCCTGCAAAGTCATAATATCCAAATCCAATTGTCTAAAGGGAATTATGAATGGGCAATAAACATGGATTTGTTTACCATTGTCTTTTACTATGAAATTATCAATCAATGATAGGGTGCACACATATTAAGTATGAAGGATTGATTTTTAATAAAGGAAAGATTTTAGATTTTCATTCGTTCTGCCTCTTTTCTAATCCTTTTTTTGGAGATCATGAAATAGGAACCCCATATGGCAAGAATAATGAATGATCCAAGCATTGGGGAATTCCCTTTGCTTCTAAGTAGTTCAGACCATTGATCTTTTTTTTCAGGTTGAATTGTGAATCCAAATGATACAATGGATATTATTGCAGGAGAGTTTTTTGCCTCTACTGTAAACTGGAGTTTGTTGATGAATTTCAAATTGGGGAAAAGAATGTTCATGGTATTGTTTTTTGTTTCCGAGGCTTTTTTGACAGAGAATTTATTTATTGTGAAATAAACTTGAAGAGATGTATCTTGTGGATTAAGGAGAGAATATTCCAATGTAATTTCAAGAGACATTGTTTTTGATTGTAATTCACTTGGCAACTCTAAAACAGCATCCATAATTTTAGTCTGAAACAAGACAGATCCAGAAAAGTTTGCATCTAAATTATTGAGACCGTTGATGACATAAGTTGATGTGGTATTCGGCTTGAAGTTTAAATTCAATCCCCTTTTCATAAATTGACCGATTGTCCAATCCATGGAAATAGTCGTATTCATAATGCCCACACCACCATTAATTACTTCTGCCACAAGTTTTAGAGTTGCAGTCGATGATGAGGAAAAATAAACAGTCATTTTTTCAAATCCAAAAAGTCTATAGAATGAAACAGGGGATGTATTAGGGACAATTTTTTGGTTGCTGACCAATTGGGTGACAGGTTGGTCATTCGAGCTAAGTTCAACAGAACTGAGAAATGCATTCACGGTAATTTTGGAGGTAATATTTGAAGTGATGAAGAAACGGAACTCTGTGAGTTCTTTCAGTTGGATTGATTTTTCGAAGATTGTTTCAAATGAGCTTTGATTTGCAATAATGGAATATGTTTGACTTCCAGATTGGTTGGTGACAAAGCTTAATTCAGAGGTGTTAGAATTAAGAGCATTAAGAGGAGTTACTTGACAGATAAGCAATATTAAAAAGACAAAAACGACCTGTTTCATTTTAATCCCTCAAATTCATTGGAAGCGGTATAGGCAATTAGTCCAAGAATGACTGGGATTATTAGTTGCATTGCCTTTCGGGATATAACAGAAATTGTGATTGGGGAAAGTGGTTTTTTACGAAAAGCCATTTCAATCATCTCCGAAAGAAGAAAGATAAGTGTAAAAAGGAGTCATTTGTAAAATTTCACCGTTCCAAGATTCGTTTTTCCTTATATAAGAAACAACAGTTCCTTGATGTTCAGATAAGTGCATTAAAGTAAAAGGGGAAAGGGGATCAAGTTGGTAAGTGGGCAATTGAAAGATATCAAGGAACAATTTCTCAGTGAGAAAATGATATCGATCGTTTAAATCTGAGGGGATTTGAGATAGTTTTTCATAAACAGGATAACTAGGCAGGACAGAGTTGAGATTGGGGATGAATTTGGTGATTGGAACTTTGAAGAATTGTTTGGAATCGATTCCCAGGAGGATAAATGCGTGGGAATTACGGGAAATATCTGCAAGCATTTGGAAGAATTGAAAGAGACGGGTTTTTGTCTGATTATTGTATTGCCCTTCAAACATTGCAGGAGTCAATTTAGAAAGCTTGTATGATCTAGAGATTACAGCAGCCTTTATTTTCGCATCCAATGATGCAATCAGTTTCTCTTTTTTTAGCCTAAATTTTAATTCAGCTTGTTTTTTGAGACTATTATATTCTTTTTGTGAGACATTGTCAATTCCTTCCAAATATAGGTCAAGTTCTCGTTGTATCATTTCTGGAGCTTTGTTTTCCAACTCAATTATCTGAGATCTTGCTTTTTCCCAAAGATGCAGATAATAATCTTCGTCAGAAAGATTCTTTGCCTCTTCAGGAATATATTCTTCTTTAATTGCAAGGTGAAATTGTGGAAATACAACAATGCTACCAGGAGGAATTGGAGTAAGTATCTGTTTAAACAATAAGGCAAGACCAGATATTCCAGTAATTTCTTGGACATCAACAACCTTGATTTTTAACCTTTTTTTCAAGTTATCTGGGGATTTGATACCGCAGGATTTGAGAGCCAAATCAAACATGTTGTTTTGTTGAAGCCAAATGATTGGAGGGGATGGGGATTTTGTAGTCAGATTCTGTTTTTTTTGCAGATACCGCAATTGAATAAGCTGTAAAAGTATAAAGGGATAAATTTCAGAACCACCCATTATGATCTGAAAAGGATTGAGGTTTGAAGAATTCAATAGACTTGTCATTTGATATGTAAAAACACCATCCAAGTAGTTTTGATAGAATGGATTATTTGATGTATCATTTGAAAGAATTTCAATAGGACCATGGTTTCCCCAAATGGTTAGGCAATAAAAATTGTTTACACGTAAAGATGAAACCCTCCAGAAATTTTTACCATAGATGGATCGGAATAGTTTTGGAAATTCCTCCCTACGTTGTTCAACAATGACAACAGAATCCTCCCCACCAAAAACAGGTAATTGAGAGAGAGGAGTCAATAGAGTCTCTGGAGAAGGATTAAGCATTCTACAGAGTATAGAGGAGGAATGTTCATTATGATTTTTACAAATATCCAAAGAAATATGGTTATTGGAGGGAATGCTGGTTTCATCCCAATATTCCTCAAGAACAGCCACTATTTTTTCTGGGAAAAATGAATAAAGAGATTTTAAACTAAACCTATTGGAACATACCTTGACTTTTCTGGTAACTGCAAGGTAGGCGACAAAATGAAGGAAAGCTACATCGGGATCAATTGATGAGGAATAATAGATTATTGGATCTTTCTTATCAATCAATTTTGCAATTTTTGGAGTGATGAAATCAGTGTCAACAGGCATATATTTTTTGGAATAAGAAGACAAAAGGCGGTGTCTCAAACGTAAATTTTCAATGTTTTCGACTGTTGCGACAATATCCTGCGGATTGTTTTGAGCCACCAAATTATCAAGAACATGTTGAGGGATCCATTCAGGGATGTCCTTGTTAAGATGATTGGTAAGTTCGGCGGCTTTTTTCAATTTCTCATTCATTTCATGGACGTTGTCAATTGTTGGGAGTTGGTTGATATCACATGACCATTGTTCAGTGATTTTGTCTATTGGATATCGTGAAAAATTAAGAGAGTCAAAAAAGGAAGTTAATTCAGCAGAATTTGAACAGAGCCTCATAATTTTTCGATATACGTTAACCACCAATTCGTCATTTTTGGGTCGGTTCAGAACAAGGGACATAAAAGATGGTTTTGATGGCAATTGATAGTCTTGAAGGGATTCAGCAACTGCAATAATGGCAAAGACCTCTTCTTCATATTGCAATCCCTTTGGGGAGATATTGAATTTTGTAATGATTTTTGGAATAAGCGTGATGACATCTTTTTTCGTGACACCAGGAGGCAATGGCATAGCCATGTTTCTGATTATTTCAGCAGCCCCCCTAACAACACCCAATCTCTTCTTTTTGTTTTCAAATTCACCGCCGGATTTTGCAATGATACCTGATTCTTGAAGTTCATACTTATATTTCAAAATGCCAGTTTCTTTGATGGCCAATATTTTCTTGAGTTCCTCGTTGATATTTTTTGGAACGATTTGTCCATATCTTTGTGCGTACAAATGCCGAAACATGAAATAGAGGTATTTGGCGATTGTGGATCCTCTTTTTGGTTGGGGTGAATTGGTCAGCAATTGAAGGAATTTTTGATGGTAATAGTTTTTGTAGTCTTCTTTAAGAACAATCCATGGTTCTTGACTGAATTTTGAAAGTATTTTGAGAACCTTGTTATTTTCAAGAATTTCCCTTGTCTTCTTTTTATTGTCATGAGTTTTTATTATCCTATCTGCAAATCCTTTGCCCTTGAATTTCACCAGTTGAGAATATTTCAATTCGGAATGCTTTGTCATCAATTTTTGGTTAACAGCACAACTCAAGGACGGATAATTATCCAAAAAAGAAGTTGCAAATCGTGTTTCATCAAGGCAGCGTTCATCACCATAAAGCATAGCAAACTCCTTTTTCAGACGGGAGTATTCCGCATCAAGTTCCTTCAAAGTTTTCTCCCTTTTGGAATTTTTTTCTGACCAGTATATAGCAGGAGAAAACAGACCATCATTTTTTTTGGGGTCGCGTGGGTTTAATGCTGACATTCAAAACAATATTCTCGCCAAACCCCCTCGAAGTTTCAGTCAGGGAATCAGGTTTTTTTTACCAACATGATTCTGGACTTAAGGAGTTTATATATTGAAATTAAGAGATTGTTCAAAACCAAGCGAAAATTGCACGAATTTTGTCCTAATTTTAGAAAATAGAGAACAGCACATCCATGGCAGGTTTTTGGATTAAAGAAAACAGGAGTTCAGTTTCTTAAATATCATTTTTTGTTTTTCAATCAGGATCGGAGTATTTTTGTCCTAAAATTAGAAAATTAAGGTTAGAACACGGACGAGATATATAAGCATTGGAGCAAAATAGCGTAAAAAATAGATTATTGATTGATTGCATTTCAGAAATAAGTTATTTTTCTGTTTAAGTTTCAGGAGTTTAAATATATCAGTCAGATTGCTTAAGAGAAATCCCTTGCAGGATCATTTTGACTCAAGTAATAGACAGAATGAAGCATATTATTATTGAAAATAATTTCAGGTTATTTATTTTGATCTAAGATACTTCAACCAATTCTTTTTGAGGGAGATTTACAGAATTTGGTGTTTCTATTGCATTTGGATTCTTTAGAAGAGAGCTTTCAGGAATAGGATCACCGAGGTGGTTTAAGATTGGGGAGTTATCTTTCGGATCCCTGTTCTCCATTTGTTCAGCAATTTTCATAACTTCTTTTGCTTCAGATGGGTCAACAATCCCAAATGGAGTTAGGCAAAATGAAGATGTTGTAGGGGGAAGCCATCCACAGTCCACTAGTTTCATTTTTCTTGTTTCAATGCCATTTTCGATGGGCTTGTCTTTTTTAAGCCAAAATCTAAGGTCAGAAGCATGTCCAACGGTGTCACCTCCTACAGGAATTTCAGATGGTTGGTTCATGACACCACCAATGTTTGCAATGACTTGGTTTGTGTAACATACAATCAGTTGATATGCTTGTGCAAGAGATTTAAGTTTCATCAAAGCTTGACCAAGCATATTCTGCCTTGCACCCATATTTTTGAGTCCTTCACCAGTTACAGTTTTAAATTCATTTTTGAAGGGTTGAATGATGGAATCAATGATGATCAACCCGACATCGTTTTCAACGATCATTTTGTCAATGTTTTCAAGGTGTGTCAGCAGATCAGATCCTGTGGTGAGAACCCGAGGGCTGACATAAAACATTTTCTTTTCAAAATCGCTTTCGGTAAGTCCCCAATATAACCCGCTTTTGAGGATACGTTGAACAGAATAGGCACCTTCGGTGTCAAAATAGATGACAGATCGCCCCCAACCACCTTTTTCCTTAGGTAGCATAGTTCTCACTGCAAGATCATACATCCATTGGGTTTTTCCCATTTGTGGTTTTCCATAAAACTCAATTAATGTCCCTGACCTGAAACCAAGACCATTTCCGTCATTGAGGTGCCTGTTCAGGGCATGAACCCTTGTAAGAAGGTACTGATGGTTTTTCGTCATTTCGATTTGTTCTTGGAATGACCTGATGGGTTTGCCTTCAGAGGCAACCACTAATTTGTGGCGAGCGATTTTCTTTGCAATTTTCAGCGAAACACCATCCAGTTCCACAAGATCGGCGGTACTTTTGTTTTCAAAAGAAGCAAAAGTTTCCAGTCCTTCTTTAAGGAAAATGTTCTTGATTTTTGTAGCAGTTGTTTTGGCCAAGAGACCTGCATCTTTCATTTCCTCAAAGAACACCTCTGTTGAAGGGCGTTTTGTCCAGATGCGGCCATTGTATTCAAAATGAGTTTTAGGGTCGAATTTTTCTTTTTTCTTTCCCATAGTTCTCAGGAATAGAGAACAACTTAGCTTTATAAAAGAAGAGAGGAATTAAGAGAATTATGCAGTCATAAGGTAATCATTAAAAATAACAGGTAATTTAGAAAGGTCTTCTGCGTAAATCGATATTAGTTTCAGTCCCAAAGCCATATAGATTTTCTTTTTGTTTTCCAATTTTTGGCGATATTCGTCACCAACCTTATTCTTGAGATTTGCCAAACCCCAATACTCAACATAGACATCGAAATCGACAAGATAAAAGTCAGTTCTATAGGGGGTTTGTTTAATCGGAATTTCATAGAGGTACCTGATATTGTTCTTTTCCAAGAATTTAGCAATTTGTTTTTCACCTTTACTTTTGAATTGCCAGTTTTTATGGGGTGAGATTTTACCATAAGGGGAAAAGTATTGCTTAACTGCAAGAGAAGATCCATTGTTTTTTTTTGTGGGAGACTTATTGATTAATGAAAATGCAACAATGATGAATGCAATCCAAGGGATATATTCAACAATAGGAATAACCAAAATTTCCACCTATGAAAATGGTTTGCAGTTCAGAGAGTAAATCTAGTTCATCATTTTTTGTCAAGATCAATAGCCTTAGTGAGTCCAACAGATTTTTAATTGACCTATGATCACTAAGTGACAATGGGGTGGTTCGAAACTTGAGGACTGAAGCCTTGATTTTGTATTCAGTGATTGGAAATACCTCAATCAAGTGCAAAAGGATAAATCGGAGGACTGGTTCATCGAATTTGCTACCTACAAGAGACAAAGAGTATGGAAATTCAACCTCGTGAAGAGGAATTGGAGAAGCCAAGATATTTGAAATCTTTCCAACAGAAAAATGCATGAAAATGAGAGGAGATTTAGATTTTTAAATGAGAACGAAAGCTAATAACGGGATTTAAATAAGCAAAACAAAAAGGGGTTCAGATGGAAGACGAAGAGCAGTTTCAGCAACAAAAACCAGCAAGGGATTATTTTTTAAGGGAGCTAGAAAATGTTGAGGCGGGTATGGTTCGATTGTGGGGGTATATTGTTGCATTGAATTCCTATTCATTCGTGCTCAATGATGGAGAAACACAAGTAGAAATAGAATATGGAAATCTGCGATCATCAGAAATTGTATTGCAGAATCCGTACAGAATTATTTGTGAAGTGATTAAATCAGACAAAGGTAAAAGGTTAATTGCATTGGTCATGCACAAGATGTTACCAGAAGAAATTGCGAAATACAAGTCAATAGTGGAATTAGAGAGGAGAATTCCGATTCCGGACAGTAATTCCATAAAAATTTGAGTCATAGACATGAAATTATTAAAGAGTATAAATTATGATGGTAGGAGAGACCATATGGCACTTGAAGCAGTATTACCCACACCAAAAACATTGAGAACGTTATTAGAGCCAATCCCACAGAATATTAGTGAAGGGATTACACTAGAGTTCAACGAGAAAGGATTGCATTTACAGACTGCCATGGAAGGGTTAGTTTGGGCAATTGAGGAAAAAATCGCGGCGAAAGAATTTGAGAGATATGAGATTTCCCATAACCAACACTTCCATTTGAATTTGAAGGAGTTGACAGATTTCCTCAAGACAGCAGATGCAGCAGATACACTTCATATTTCGTTGGATGAGGAAAACGGGATAATGGTGTTCAAACTTGTCAAGAAGCAGATGGTCAAAGAAATAGACCTAAGGCTTTTAGGAACAGCAGATGAGTATAAATTTAGGGAATTGATCAATCTTCAAACCAAATTGGAAGCAAGCCTTGTGATATCAACAAGATTGTTTGCAGAGGCAATGCAGATTTCTTCATTGGGAGGAACACATGTAACATTGACCATGTCAAAAGACAGATTGAAATTGGAGTCTAGGGGCACTACGAAGAGCACAAAGACAGAAATCGACTTTGAAAATGAAGAGGTCAGTAATGTAAGATTTGAAGCTACAAGTGAAGAAGTGTCAGCTACCTTTGCAATGGATTATATCAAAAATCTGACAAAGTTTTCAAAGATACAAGACCATATGTTGTTATGTTTTGGGAATAACAAACCAGTGCTTGCGATTTTTGAATTTGCGGAAGAAGCGGGATATGCCGCGATTGCCATAGCACCCAGATCCGCAACTTAGCAGTGATTTAAATGCTATTTGACAAGATTTTGAATGTTTGGAGAAGAGAAAGAGTTGAAAAAGACCTTGTTGCAGTCGAGGTAAATTTTTTTGAGAAAGTCAGGACTTATTTGAAGCACTTGGAAACAATGGCAACAAGTGATGAGGATGAGATTGTTCGAAAAATATTCAATCGGAGGTTTCAGCGACTGAATTTTTTAGTCAATGATTTAATAAAGTTAAGAATGGAAAAACATTTCCGTGATATAATAAAAGGAAAATCCAAACCAAAAAAGTTGCCAATAGAAGAGGAAATGTTTCGAGAGAAGCTGAACCATATAATTAGGTTACATCAGGATGCGATTTTAGGTATTACACCCACAACACAAGAAATTTCAGAGACTGAGATAGAAGAAAGATATGAGTTTTGCATATTCCTTGAAAACGAGGGGAACGAAGTGGTTGGAGTTGATCTTCACACCTATGGTCCATTCAAGAAAGGCGATATAGTTTTGATGCCTTTGGAGAACATCAAGCATTATGTCCGTCGATCAAAAGTGAAATTATTAAATTTGAAGATTTAAGCAAGAAGTTCTACAATTTCACCTTTTATTTCAGCCTTTCCGCCTTTTGGCACTGCCAAAACAGTCTTGCACTCATCATTCAGGCAATAAACTGTTGTCTTGGCAGATACAAAAACAATTGTTTCACTTTCACATTCAGGGCATTTAACTCGTGCGAAGGTCTTAGTCGGTTTCATTCCTATTTTTGTCATCTAATTAACATTTTCAACAGAGCAATTAAATATTAAGTAATATTACAGGCAATGTTCATTAAATTAAATTTTTTGGATACACAAATCAATATGGATTAAATCGAGAGATTTTGTTTTTTCATTACAAATCAAGGGGATACCTTAAAATTGCGGCAATGCCCGTGAATGCCTTAAGCAACTCCATGCCATTTTCATGATCTGTTGAAATTACCTCTATTTTTGCACCCGTTTCATTGGCAAGCCTTTCAATTTCATCAATCAATTCCTCTTCTTTTTCGATTTCAAGACCACCAGTTTCCCCACATTTTGGGCAAGCGATATTGTCGATTTGTAGTTCATATACAGATGGCTCATGATGTTCTTTCACTTCAATAAATCGATGATCGCAATTTTTGCAATGAATATAGAGATGTGTTTTTTCGATGCCTTCACTGAAGAGAACCGTGTCAACAGCGGCCATTTCAAGAGCCTTTCTTACTGCCTCTTCACCGTATGTTACCTTGTTTGACCCAACGGCAAGTTCTTTCTTGAATTTCTCAACTAGATTTCTTTCTTTGACAAGATCAATTTCAACCAAATCATTCTTTGCTTTTTCAAGAATTTCTCGAATTCCAGCAATACCAGTATATCCGACATCATAAACCTTGTATATTTTTTCTTTGAGTCGGTAATCAAGATTCTTGTTTTGAAGGAATTGATCTTTTGTCATTGCAGGACCGCCGACAATGACAAATTTAACGGGGTATTCTTCAAGGAATATTTTATTTGCTTGTTCAGCCATTTTACTGAAGAATTCCTCAGCCAAGATTTCAATTCCCCTTTCAATTCTCCCTTGGGACTGTCCTCCTCGACCATGTTTACTGGGGACAAAACTGTCAGTGTCCATGACAATTTTCAGGCTACTTCCCCTAATAACGGCAAAAGTTGCACCACCTCTGGCAATTGCAATGACCCCATATTGGTCTTTTACATCAAGGAGTTCACGAAGGTGCTTGGTATCAAAATAAGGTTCACATCGATAAGTTTTGATTCCTACCTTTTCAGGAGGGTATATTGCATGAAACTCGACTTTATTTTTGTCTGCGGTGATTCCTGCAAAAATAACCAAACCATTATCAGAATTCTTGTAATTTGGGAGTCTTGCCAAAATACTGGATATAGCATCCATAACAGCCTTGCCTGTTTTTTTGTCTTTTATGTTTGAAGCAGTGCCGTATTCATTTCTGAGAAGACTGGCAATTTCTGACAACTGTGTACCAGGGGGGATATAGAGAGAAATAAGCGAAGTACTCATATTTGGAGAATGTTTTTTTTCAAGAGCTTTCAAAGTATTCTTGAGATGGTATAATTCCAGTGAACTTCGTTTTTTTTCTTGTACTGATGACATTCCTACAAAATAACAATGAAGACTGGTACTTAATTTTATTTCGGAAGGCAACAAATGAATTCAAAGATTCGGATACTGATTCATTTGAGAAGAAAAAGGTATATAATTTTGGTTCAGATTAACATTTTAGTGAGCGAAGTAGAGATGCAAACCTGCCCCTCTTGTGGGGAACTGGTGCCAATTGAATACGTCACATGTGTCTGGTGTGGTTACGATCTAACTGGAGAACATATAAGGAGAGCAGGAATAAAGATAGGGAGGAAAGATGCCTTTAGAAGAATGTATCGGGTTATGAGAGACCCATTCAATACCATGAAAGAAATTTCATTGATACCCGATACAAAGGGAGTGAGATGGACAATTTATTTTATTGGAGTGGCATTGACATTCCATATGTTGGTCATATTAAGGAAAATCAAGGGATTAGCTTTTAATGAACAAGATTTTGTTACACAGAGCAGTATCATTTCAAACATCATTAATTTCCTGATTTCAAGACTCCCAACATTAGTGTTCCTTATTTTTTGGCCATTTTTGTTTGTGATTGTATTTACTGTGATTTTGCGATTTGCGGCAAGGATAATCAATACATTCAATAAGGCATTAGGAGGCGGTTATGACAAACAAAAGGTCAGGGTAATATTGGGATATTCGTTGGTTCCTGTTCTTGCAGGGTATGTGGTCACTATAATTTTCAGATTGTTTACACCAAGTCAAGAGATTACAAGTTTAAGTTATGAAGCAATTGCAGCTATAATAACCACCATGGCAGAGAGTGGAATCGGACTATTCATCAAATATGTCCAGTTATTGTTTTGGTTATGGGGAATGGTGCTGGCAGTATACGGGATGAGCAAAGCAGCAAACCTTTCAATTGCAGAAACAGCAATCACTACAGGAATACCTTATTTGATGTTTATTTTGCTTGTTGCCACTTGACTTTCACATATTCAATGGAAAAATAACCATTTTGGATTTTGATGTGGATGATTTTGTCAAATGGATGAACAGAGAGATCATAGAAAAAGTTAGGATTATAATCCCTATAGGCATAAAGCATACTTTCGAAAAGATAGCTGGTCATGAATTCAATTTCAAAACGTTTTGTGAAATGCGAGGCAATAATTTTCTTAGGACGGGGAATTTCAATCAAATGGATTATATCCACAAATTTGACATAAAGATCCTTTTGTTGCTGAATTTTGAGATATAAATCATAGGGGATTAATGGTTTTATGCTAATTTGCATATCAACATGTAACAAATTGTTTTTTTAAAGAAAGCATAATTAAATCTTTACCGGGGAACCCCTTCTGAAGCCCACTTTTTCAGTAGATCAACCACTTCTTTTTTCTTATCAAGAGGCTTACCGATATATCCATATATTTTGCTTAATCCAATACTTCCCAAAACCTCATAGGCTTCATCCATATCACACACAGAACTAATTCGATCATGGAAATTCTTTGTTGAAGTGGCTTCATCAATGAATTCTGCAAAAAGAGTCAGGACTTTTTTCGTGTTCTCATCCACTTTTGGAGTTTCTTTTTTAACGGGAGTTCTTTTTGGCTTGGAAACAGTTTTTGGCTCTTCCTCAACTTTTTTTGCCTCTTCTTCAACTTTTTCCTCCTCTTCTTCAATCTCAGAGCCTATTTTAGAGAAGGTTGATTTTGATACAGAAATGGGAGCAGGTTCTTTTTTAATTGGTTTCTCTTTTATTTCAGGTTCAGTTGATTTTTCATCCTCTTCTTCGGGAACAGGAGAAATAGGCTTTGGTTTGTTGGCTTCAATCTTTCTTCGCCTTGCCAAGAACTCAGACGGTTTAATCCAACCTTCAGTGATGGGAGTATCCTCTTTACTCCCATCCTCCTTTTTCATTTGATCAACTTCAGATGATGAAGCACTGGTTGAGCGTTCCATGGGTTTGGGAGAAACAGGCGCAGGAGAGGGGGCTCCGCTTTCCACAGGCTTCGAAGCAACAGGGGTGGGAGAAGGAGCTCCGCTTTCCACAGGCTTCGAAGCAACAGGGGCGGGAGAGGGGGCTCCGCTTTCCACAGGCTTCGAAACAACAGGGGAAGAAGAAGGAATCTCATGTTCTTTGCTTTCTTGGGAGGATATTTTTGATTCTAAAAGATCGATGAATTCCTTGATAGCCTCCTTAAAATCATCGGGATCAAAATTATAATTTTCAGGATCTGAAAGGGCAAGTGACAGCTCATCAATTAAAGGGAGGAAAAAATCCATTAGGTTCTCATGTTCTGCCATGATAAGTTTAAGACCATTTATTATTGTAGTAACTGAACGGGTAACAGAATTTTGAAGATCATCAAAGTCTTCTTCAGATAAGGAGGTTGTTTCTTGGGCCATCAGCATCAATTGTTGCCTGAGAGCTTCAACTTCAGAATCAAGGAGTTCAGATTTGCTTTCAAGAGTTACTTTTTCTTCGGAATATCGTTTGACTTCTTCCCCTAAAGACTCCAGTCTATCATTTGCTTCCTTTAGTCTTTTTTTCAGTTCTTCGACTTCAGCACCTTTTTTTTCAAGTTCATTGACCAAGTGCTCGTTTTTTAGTTTTTCAGCGTTTGTTTTTTCCTCTAGTTTTTCCTTGAGCTTTTCAAATGCCTTAATTCTCCTCATTGCCAATTGAGGGCTCATTTTTTCTTTTTTCATATAATTTACAATGAAAATGACGTCAGCAGGGTCGATATTGTTATCTAGAAGCAATTTCTCCAATGATTGTCCTTCAGACATATGTATGCACTTAAAACTAGTTAAGAAAAATAGGTTGTTAAAGTTGTTGGATAATTATTATTTTCTTTGAATGGGATAAACAACAAGTTTTGTAAGTTGATTGAGATAATTATATTTGAGTATGCTTGAGTGGCAAATTGTTGTTGACTCACATACACATATTTTACCAGCAAAGCTTCCAGATTTTGCAAAGAAATTCGGGTATGGGAATTTTCTGAATTACCGACCAAAGATAGGCAAGATGGACATATATCTTGGAAAAAAGTATTATAGCACTATTGAACCAAATTTTTTTGATGTAGCGACACGTTTGAGTGAAGCTGAGGAGCAAGGAGTTGAAATACAGGTAATTAGTCCACCGTCTGTGATGTTTGCCTATTGGGCAAAACCAAAAGATACGTTAGAAGTTGCGAGATACCTAAACAATGACATTGCAAAGAAAGTGCAAGCATATCCAAGCAGGTTTGTTGGTTTGGGGACAATTCCAATTCAGGATCCAGAATTGGCATTAGAGGAAATGGACAGATGCATTAAAGATTTAGAGCTTCGAGGCATCATTATTGGATCCAACTATAAAGGAAAATATTTGGGGGATGACTTTTTCAAACCCATATTTGAACGAGCGAACGAATTAGGGATTTCAATTTTTGTCCATCCGCTACCGCTTCAACAGGAGAAATTGACTAGACAGGCATTATTTGACCTATCCATAATCTCGGTTGACATATCAAAGAGCATTATTTCCATGATAATCAATGGAACCATGGATCAATTCACCAATATTAGATTTGCTTTTGGGAATGCAGGAGGGGCATTTCCTTATTTAATAGATAGACTTGAACAGTTGATCAGAAGCCAACCATCTTTAGTGGGAAGTCTTCTGAATAAGCAACCAATAAGTTATTTGGGAAAATTTTGGGTAGATACAGAAATTCAGAATCCGAAACTGTTGGATTTTGTTATTTCAATGGTTGGAGAGGATAAGGTGATGTTGGGAAGCGGATATCCGCTATCTGCAAATTCATGGATTGGTGGAATGATTGAGGAAAGAATAGTACCAGAAAGTGTTAAAGCAAAAATCTTAGGAGAAAATGGCATGAAATGGTTAAATTTACCAAAATCGTATTTCTTTTAATAACTTGTTTCCGCGAGATTTGGCTTTTTGCTGGCTGGAACACTGCCAATTTTCAATTTGCGTATCCATTTTGCATCTTCAGGATCGGCATAAACGCGTATCATAATGTATCGTTGTCTATCCTCCATATCCAACAAGAATGGCTTGAAATAGTTTGTGGAGCGAATTGCTTCTTCAAAAGTGATTGACTTTTGTCCAGGAACCAACCGTTCTTTTTCATCCCAAATATAGATGTTTCCAGCACTAAATTCGTCATGGTCTATTGTGCTCATGGGGTACGTATTGAAAACATAGGTTTGTGGCATGGGTTTACCTAACTTCTTAGCTTCTTCTTCTAGTTTGTCCAAAAAGTTTGATTGGGCAATCATCTTTGATCCTTTTTCAATATCAGTACTTATTGTCCGGACTGTTTTTTCAGAAACGATAGTTTCCCAGATCATTTTAGGCAATTTCCTATGGAGAAGTCTTGTACAATATTCACGGGCTTTTTCAATACCTTCCGCGTTAGAGGTCATGATTTCACCAACAACAGTTGAATCATTGATAAATTGGAATTTTTCAAAGTCAGCAGTTCGTTCAGGTAATTTCAAAGGATCCATGGCCGCGGCCAACATGTGCCTTATCAGGATATCTGCGGCAGAGCTTGCCTTATGGAAATAGACGCCACGATACATGTAAAACCGACCAAGGAGTGCTTGAAAAATGTCATCCAAAACCTTGACATCATAATGGAGGGCGGGAATGCCTTCATGTTCATGGATATGAGTGCTACTTATTATTCTTGTAGATGCAACAGTTCCAAAATGTGTTGTACCTGCATAATAAGAATCACGAAGCATGAAATCCATTCTGTCAGCGCCCAATGCACCTTGGACAATTGCCTGTAGCACGGTATCCTTCCCAGTCCATAGGTCAATGATTTCTTTTGGATCAACACCGCAACCTTCGATTAATGGTTTGAGATATTCTGATTGGATTAGCTTATACCTATGTTCGTCATGTCCGTGTGGATTTCCAGGATAGAGTGCACGATAAACAGTGTCATCGTAAGCATGGCTGAATGCACCATGTGCCACGTCATGGAGGAGACCTGCAAGCCTTGCCAATTGCACGTTGTGTTCTTTTTCATTTTCAGGCAATTCAGAGAATATATGGGATGCGTATTCCCCAGACAAATGCATAACGCCCATAACATGAGAGAATCGATTGTGGGTACCTCCAGGGAAAACAAGTTTGACACCACTTAATTGCGAAATCCATCTAAGCCTTTGAATGAATGGTGAATCAATTAACGCGCTTTCTTCAACGGAAAGATGGATGTAATTATGAATGGGATCGCGTACTGCGCGTTTCCTTTTAACCATATGACAGTATCCATTAAATACTTAATAGGATTTATGTTGAAAACCCTGAATTAAAAATGAAATGAGAACCACATTATTTCGGATATGGCAGGGTTTAAGTTATGATTGAGAATCATAGGGTGAATGAGCATTGCAACTTTGGAATACGCAGAGCAGATGGATAAACAGGACAAGATAAAACAATTCAGGGATAGGTTTTTTATTCCAAAAACAATTGAAGGGGAAGAAGTAATATATTTCTGTGGGAATTCATTAGGGTTACAACCAAAAGAGGTATCATCAATTATTGATGAAGAGTTGGAGTCATGGAGAAATAATGCGGTAAAAGGGCATTTTCAAGGAACAAAGTGGGCAACAATGCATGAAGAGGTTGCATCATTGTCAGCACCGATTATTGGGGCGAAAAAAGAGGAAATCGCCATCATGAATACATTAACTGTAAATCTGCATTTATTGATGGTATCATTTTACAGGCCGACTCAAAAAAGACATAAGGTTTTGATAGAATCTGATGCATTTCCAAGTGACAAATATGCGATTAAATCACAAATAAAATACCATGGATTTGATCCAGCTGAATCACTCATCGAAGTAAGACCAAAACAAAAAGGGGAAGTACTTGATCAAGAGCTGATTTTTGACGCAATTGCAAAAGCGGGAGATGAACTTGCCCTCATATTAATCGGAGGGATAAACTATTATACAGGTCAAATTTTTGATATGGAGAAAATCACAAGAAAGGGGCATGAGGTAGGGGCTGTTGTGGGATTTGATTTGGCACATGCTTTTGCAAATATCCCATTGCATTTGCATGATTGGGATGTGGATTTTGCAGCTTGGTGCAATTATAAATATGCAAATGGTGGTCCAGGGGCAATTGCAGGCATATTTATTCATGAAAAGCATTTTGGGAAAAGCCTTCCGAGATTTGAAGGATGGTGGGGGAATAGAAAAGAAACCAGATTTTTGATGAAAGATGACATTGAACCTGCACAAGGTGCAGAAGGTTGGCAAATTTCGAATGCACCAACATTGTCCTTAGCTCCATTGAAGGGGTCTCTTAAGATAATCAATGAAGCAGGAATGGAAAACCTTCGCAGAAAAAGCATTGAATTAACAGGGTATTTGTCATCTCTTATATCCCAAATTGGAGATGAGAGAGTTTATGTGACCCCAACAGATCCAAATGAAAGAGGATGTCAAATCAGCATCCATATCAAGGAAAATGGGAAAACGTTATTTGAAAAGATTTCAAAAAGAGGGGTAATTTGTGATTGGAGGGAACCTGATGTTATTAGGGTGGCACCAACACCACTTTATAATACGTTTAGAGAAGTTTTTAATTTTTATCGGATTTTCAAAGAGGAATTGGAAACACTCTAAATTTCACCTCGAAATGTATAAATAGCTGACATATTATAGTGTATTGCAATATTTGGAGGAATTTTCATTAAGTATGCCATATCACTTTTGATATTAATATTCCCTTTTGGACTTTCAATGCTTCCAGTTTATGGAACTGTTGATTATTCGAGTTTTGTGAATCAGCAGTTTTCGCCAACAGCACCATTTAATCAGAGAATTGTGGATAATCCAAAAATTGACCCCAACTCTAAACAGATTATTGATCTTCTGGCCACAAATCAAGCAGGAGAATTTGGTTTTATTATTGGTGTCGCAGGATGGACCTATCCCATTTATTTCTCTGATGCGAATACACCAAAATATGATGTCCCATTAACTGAAAAATATAATGAAAACGACACGTTGTATGGAGTCCCAATCCCGAATGGGGCTCAACCAGATCCTCAAGATGATGGGCATTTGGTTGTCATCGATTTGGAGAATCGAATTGAGTACGACATGTGGCAAGCCAAGCAAGTAAATGGAAAATGGAAGGCTTCATGGGGAAACAAGATTTCCCTTGATTCTGATGGTATCTACAAATATGGTTATTCTGCAAGGGGATCGGGATTTGCAGCCTCTATGGGCTTGGTATGGCCAGAAGAGATTCAACAAGGGAAAATCAATCATGCCTTGTTTTTTTCATTGGATGATTTTCTTGTGAAAGGTGGAGGTCCAGTCAGGCCTGCATCTGAGAGTGATGGAGGATCAACAGAGCAATATGCCCTCCCAGAGGGTGGAAGAATTCAATTGGATCCAAGTATTGATGTAGACAGTCTTGCATTATCTCCAGCAGAAAAAGTCATTGCAAAAGCAATGCAGGAATATGGAATGATTTTAGGTGACAATGGTGGAGGAATACAATTGTATGCCGCTAGACCCAATAATTATGATTGGGGGAACACATTTGGAGAGGTAGATGAATTGGACGGATTTGCATATCTTTTCAATGGGGAAATTTCAATAAAAGATTTTAGAGTATTACAATTGGGTTGCCAATTTGAAGCGCCAATCTCGCCTGGTCAAAACCTTCCAAGTTACCACATGTACAAGGAAGGAGAAGAAGTATCAGAAGACTGTTCAAATTTAGGAACGCCAACAAGTTTTATAGGCGATGGGGGAGATGATGACCTTCCAATAGAATTTTGGACAATATTTTCGACCTTTGTTGCCATTATTTTGATTAAGAGAAAACACAACTATTGGTAATAAAATTTATTTGGTTTGCCAGAAATTTGATAGACATTGGGATGTGAAGCCGCCAATTCCCTAGCAGACTGACGGCAAGTTGCATCAGGAATATCCAATTCACGTGCGATTTCCACAGTAGAGAAACGTTCACCAGGATGGGTTTGCAAGAATTGCAGAATTCGCTCTTTTGAAGTCATTTTAGGTTGTCTTTGTTTCTTGATTTTTTCAGATGATTTTTCAGTTAACATAGACAATTTTTTTTCGAGATCTTCTACTTTTTTTGTAAGGGTATCGATGGTTATTGATAGAGGTTCATCTATGGAAAAATCATCGATTGTGGACTTTTCACCGAAATATTCCAATTTACGTTTTTCCATGTATTTTTTTACATCGTCGAAAAGCTCAATGGGAACACGAAGGTTGCGATAGCCACTCCATACTTTTACGGGACCTTTTCTGGCAGGATTTCGGGACATTTATAGGGGCACCACGATGTATTCAAACGATACAATGTATACAATATATTTAACTTTTCTGGATGGGAAGAAAGTATTTGAATCTTAGTTTTTTTCATAAACAATTTTAAGTGCGATGGGTTTTGCCAACCTTTCATCGGATACAAATATTTTCTCACCTTCAGCCAATGTCATGGTATCATTATCAGTTAATATTTTGCCCTTAGACATAAGAATTGGGGAGGCAAGTCCTAGAGCGAGGGCAATTCGATGTCTGAGGTCTTTTACCAGCTCATTTTCAAATGCCAAAATTTCTTGGGTTTCAACGTTGAATTTGGTGCCACACATGGGACAATTTTCGTTTCTTTTCAATTTTATTGTAGTAAATGCGCCATGTAAACCATCATAGAACAGATAGTTCTGAATAGGTTTGCCAATGCCCATAATTAATTTGATTAGTTCTTGTGACATCAGACCACCGATTATAGAGGAGAGGGTTGAAACAGAAGGTATAGGGGGTTCGGTTTTTTCTTCGAGAAGATCCTTTCTTGCGTCACCCAAAGGAGAACAAGCCTGAGAAAGTTTTTCTTGAGAAATCAGAGGTTGACATTCAAAACAGGGAGTTTCATAGGGAATGATGGTCTGAACATTTCCTAAAAATCCATACATTCCACCGCTTACCATGGGTTTTCTTTCTCTAACAGCAAGTGAATTGGCCCATCTTCTGCCCCTGAACGTATCCAAACAAGAAGCAATTGCAGACACATCTGCAAGTTGGGCACTGGTCAATTTCCTCATATCTTTTGGAAAAGGGACAATTTGTACGTCGGGATTGAGCATTCTCAATTTTTCAGCAGCTACATCCGCTTTATTTTTACCAACATCGTCTATTGAGAATAGCAATTGACGATTGAGATTACTCATTTCAATTGTATCAAAATCAACTAAAGTCAACTTACCAATGCCTGCAAGGGTAAGGTTTGTAGATACATAGGTTCCAAGGGCACCCACCCCCAAAACAAGGACGTGTGAGGAAGAAAATAATTCCTGATTCCATTCAGGCATTAATTTTTGACGGTGATACCTATCAGAAGTTAAGTCCATAACCACCTTCAGTACGTGTAATTAAATAACATTTATCACCGTCAACCATTCCAATTGTCTTTATTGTTTCACTATCATCTAGTTGCTGTCCCCTGAAAACAACAATAACAGTGCTGGCAGGGATTCTTTTCTGTTTTGCAACCATTGATTTTACTTTAGCAATAGTGTCATGGGGCTCTACGTCAAGAACAATTGGAGCACCCCCTCCAATAGCAGAAACTACTTCGATTTTCATAATTTTATTTGTTTTTTCTTCACCTATAAATTAATCTGAATTGCAACTCAAGATTGCATACCTACACATTTTTTTTTACCCACAGTTACAGGTCTTTGAATTCTTCTTTTCGAGTCCCTTTTGTACCCAACCCCAATGAAATTTCAGCATTTGGGAATTTTTGGTAGAGGACATCTGTTCCAAGAAATTCAGCGAGGAATATTCCTATTGCGGCTATCTCACTATGGGGTTGCAATCCAATTGCAGTATTGAAATCTGCAAGTTCATAAATTTTTGGAGGCACCTTTGCACCACCAACTACCAAGAGAATATCTTTGTCGGGGAATTTTTTCAAGGTGGATATGGTATCCTTGTGATGTTCCCCAAACATAGTAAGATGGACAACCAAACCGTCCCAACTGTTGATGTATCTTGTTGCGCTTTGTTCATAGGTGACATCAAGTTCCCCACCCCATCGTTTTGATACGCGTTTCAGAGATTGCTCCAGATTTTCGTCTTTTTCGCCAGTATACGCATAGGAAGTGCATCCAAACGCTCTTCCAGTAAGACCGACATGGGTTGAGATTCTTTGATCCCTGAAGACGCGATGATCCAAACGCAATATTCCAATTTTTCGGCTATTATTCATATACAACAGTACCCCTTTGTTCACCATTTATTACGTCAATTATATTTTCAGGGTTTGAGCCATTTACAAAACATAGCCTAATATGGGATCTTTGGACTATTTTTGCCCCAACAAGATCGAATAGAGCATATCCAGTTGGTTTTTGCTCTAGTGTATTGATTATTTCAATGAATTCAGAATAAGTCAATCGTTGGTAAGGATTTGCATCAGGGTGTTGTGAGGGGTCTTTGTCATAAACAAAGTCAATGTTAGAACAATTGAAGAGCCAGTCTGCACCAGTCAATTCTGCAACAAGGGCGGCTACAGCATTTGTAGATTGCCCAGGCTGGATGCCACCCACAAAGACCAGTTCGTGAGTAGAAAGAGCGACCTGAAGTTCATCAAAACTTGTTGGGGGATTAGGATATGCCTCTGGAAAAGCGCTTTGGAAGAGTCGGGCATTCATGCGGGATGCTTCAATGCCAAGCTTGTCCTGTATTGTATAAGAGGCACCCAATTCTTTTGCTACCTTGGAATATTCCCTTGCAGGTGCACCACCTCCAACAACCACCCCAACAGAATGTCCTTGTATTCTGAGCCTATTGATTAGGTCAACATATTTTTTTAGGCGAGAAGTGAGAACTTTTCCATTTTCAAAAAGAATGCTTCCACCAATCTTTAAGACGAGTTTCACAAGTGCACATTGTTGTAGGGGGTAAAAATATTGACTTCCATGACTCAAGAAAGAAATGGATTTTAAGAAAAGAATAAGAATTTATTTATCGACGCTTGATTTCAACAACATCTCCAAATGTAAGCTTTTTAGTGCTTTCTTTTGCCAAGAATTCAGGATCTACAATGTCATCTTCAAAGAGGGAGATATGTAAAACCCGTTCAAGTTTTTTGGCTTCATTGTCTGTGGGTTTGAGTTTACCGCTTTCAAATGATGCAATTTGCGAAGTGGAAATGCCTGTCTTTGCGGCAAGGTCTTGGCGAGACATTTTCATTTTGTTTCGGGCACTCATTATTTTGGATGGATAGTTGTCAATAAGTGTTTTTTCACCGCTTGGTTTTCTGGGGACATATTTCTTTGTTGGCCCCTTGACAGATTGTGTTCTTCTTCTAAAAGATGGAGAAGAGGAAGTTGATGAAGAAATTTTGACTGTTTTCTTTGGTGCCTCTACAATTTTTCCAAATTGTTTGCATTTGGAACAGACAGTAAGCAATGCACCTTCAACTTTTATGGTATAGGGGTCACCCCTTACCTCATTTCCACAAAATTCACAGATGATGGTATTCTTTCTCATATGGGGTCTAAGAAAAATGTAGATGTTTTGGTATAAAAAAACTAGCCTTTCCCCACCTTATTCAGATGAATAAAGTCCATTTGGAGTGATCTCAAAAACAGCCTCATTTTCACCAAGAACAGGGCTATCAAATACACGAATTACTCTTTTCTCACCTTTTGATTTCCTTAGGTAAAAACGTGTGCCTGCCCAATGCCCCATGATGTTGCCGCCGACTGCTGTGGTTGGATCACCAAAGAATTGGGCTGGATTTGCCTGAACTTGGTTGGTGACAACAACAGCCACATTATAGGTATCTGCAAGCCTGTGAAGGCTGTTCAGGTGGGCATTGAGGATCTGTTGCCTTTCTGCGAGCGTCCCCCTTCCAGCATACTCTGCTCTGAAATGAGCCGTAACCGAGTCAACTATGACAATTCCATATTCTTCAGGATCTTGACTCATCATTTCTAAAAGTTTAATGGCAATTGCCTGTTGAACATCGCTATTTTTTGCTCTTGCATACATTACGTCTTTCAATATTTCCTTGGTATCCTTTTTCCATCCTTTTTCTTGCTTGAACCTTTCTGCAATTTGCATTATTCGTGCAGGTGAAAAAGTTCCTTCTGTATCAATATAGATTGCTTTTTTGCCTAAGCCACCCAATTCAACAGGAAGTTGGACTGTCACGGCAAGTTGGTGGCAAAGTTGTGATTTTCCGGATCTGAATGCTCCAAAAAACTCATATGTTTCCCCTGCCCTGATGCCACCATTACCAAGTTCAGGGATAAAGGTAAGGGTATCAAGGGATTCAATACCAAAAGTGAATGATTGAGATGTCCTTTGTTTTTCCAAAACTTCCAAGGCATTAGTGAAAAATCCGCCCCTGATATTTTCGGCGATATATGCTTGATATTTCATGGCTGCATTTGCAGTCAATCCATATCGTTCTTCCAATTCCTTGACAGGGGTCGTTTCCAAAAGACCAACACTTATCCCTTTTTCACGGAGGGCTTTTGCAGTTGTTGGTCCAATTCCTTCAATGTCCTCAAGACTGAGTTCCTCCTTGTAATCAGGAAATTCATCAGGAAAAAGGTCATGAATTGTAGCACGCAATTTTTTAGCGGCAGGACGAGTGATCCCCAAATTTTCTAGTTCAGCAAGTTTTTTCTGCATAAGATCATAAGGAGAGTGAATTCCTCCCTCTTCGAGTAGTTTTGCAGTTTTAGGGCCTAATCCAGGGACATCAAGTAACCTCATAGATTTGGAGGAAAATGTCTTCTTCTCTTTTTCAGTTGGTTCCAATGCATCGATGGGATTTCCAGCTTCGATGACAACTGCTTCTGCATCTGATTTCTTTGCCATGAAAATACCTCATATTAATTAGGGAGATTAAAAGGTTTAAACTTACGTTTGGGACGGGGGGGTGCTTAAAAGTGAAAAAAAGGGAATGGAGAGATAAAACTTGAACTTTAGCAGGCAAACATTCAAAAATTCGAAGGGTATTGATTTAAAGAGATTTCAAAGTAATTTTTTTGCTTTTGTTAATTTAAGTTCGGAAATGCAATTAAGCATATCATCATAAATACATTTGAGATGGACGTTAGGCAAATACTGCTAAACAATGGCGTACTGGTCATTGATCCAATGGAATTGAATACACCCCCAGATGAATTTTTGGCAAGTTATGGGGCATATTTAGAGAAAATTTGTCTTGTTGCAAAATCAGAGGCAGGCACATCATATTACCCAAGTTATAATGCGCCAAAAGACCAAAATTTTGGGGATTATTTTTCTTCTTTCGCTCAAATTGCCACAGACATTGGCATCAAAACCTATGCATTAATTCACGGGAATTTGGACTATTATCTTTCAAGAGACCCAAACTTCAGGATGTATCTAAGTGGAGGGTTTCCTGTTGAAGGTTATGTTTGTCCAAACCAGAACAGGTATTGGTTTTATCTGTCCGAATTAGCAAAAGAAATTGCACAGTTTCCGATTGAAGGAATACTTCTAAAAAATGTCCATTATCCGAGAGAAACCACTTGTTTTTGTGATACATGCCGAAGAGGCTTTTCCAATTCAGTCAATATTGACAGGGATTTTTCAATTGAACAACTGAAAAGAAGTGAAAGACTGTGGAATAGATGGATAGAATTTAGGAGTAATGCAATAGCTCAGATGATTACAACAATCCAGAACAATGTACATCAAATAAGGAAAATAAATGTCATCCCAGAAATTTTATTTGACCCTCAAACCAAGTATCTGGAAGGGGCAAATATCCATTTCGGGCAGAACCTTGAAAAGCTAAGGCAGATTTCACCGCATTTAATGATACATCTAATGCCTTGGACAGACATGTTACCAAGTACAGAAGAGGAAATCAACATGTTTACGGAAAACCTGGAACCATTTCAGGAAATAATGAACACAAACCGAACCTCAATCTATATTTGGAATGTCACAGAAGAAATTGACCAATTGGCACGGAAAATAAAGGAGACATTGCGTTCTGAAAATATATTCTATGAATTACGGGCACCAAAAACACTATTAAGCAGAAGATCCCTTCATCTTGGATTAGGGGTTTGACATTTGTTTCAATTAAAGTTGAAAATTTTAAAAGAAATATGCCTCTTAAACCATATATGACCTCAATTTCCCGCACTGAATTGCTGTATAAAACGATGGTTTTTTTGCTTGCTTTGATTACACAAATAGACCTTCAGATAGATGAATTTAAGCAAAATCCAGGAATAGGGGCATTAGCAAGATACAGATATCTTACCAATCAGTCCAATATTTTTGTCATTATTCTTTTTGGTTTGTTTATTCTATGGAGGAATGATGAGAGTAAATTAAAGAGACTTGAAGGGAAAATTTGGGGAGCCGTAGTTTCATACATAACATTGGTCATGATTGCATATCATTTGCTATTAAGCAAAGATGATCTAGGATTTTGGACATGGACAAATTTATCACTTCATTACATTGTTCCAACAATGTGCATTATAGATTGGGTTATTTGGGAAAGAAGTACATATCAATGGGGATTTTTGAAGGACTGGATCATTTACCCCATTTTTTACGCTATTTTTGCGATTACATTGGGTGTAACTAGATTGGATAAAGACTTCATATATAATTTTCTAGATGCGTATGAATATGGGTGGAGTTCTACCATTGCCTATATAATCACGATATTCACAGGATATCTATTACTTGCGTCAGGATA
>WAKA01000098.1 GCA_015523565.1 Candidatus Heimdallarchaeota archaeon
AAAGAAATCCAAAATGAAAAAATTATGAGAAATGTAAGTACAGTCCATGAAAAAATATCTGACCATTTACCACCCATAATTTTGAATTTTTTTCTGAATTGTAATAAACATTTCATTCACTGATATAAAAATTTGAATTAGGATGTTGAATAAGTCTGAAAAAAACACAGTGAAATACCATGGAAACTAAATTCATTCATCAAAAGAATTGTATTTATTCCTTTTTTGGCTGATGTGATAAAATTTGTAAATAAGAACAATAGAGACAATCAAGAAGACAATTGGGAACATCAACATTTGTATCTTGATGCCGAGTTTCCCTTTTTCAGTCTGTTGTGCTAAATTTTGATTGAATCCAGACCATTTTGACACAGAAGAAAAGGTAAAGGCCTGCATAAGTATTGCCAATCTGATGAAAAATCCGTTAATGCCAAAAAATATCCCTTCCCTTCGAATACCATGCTTGGAATAGTCTTCATCAACAATTTCTGCAAGCATAAGGTCTACAACAATTAACAATCCTGCGAGTCCGAAACCAACAAAAGCCATGACAAGAACAATAGGGTCATCGGGAGAGAAAACGAAGAGCGGGAGAAGGGAAACGGCAAAAGCAATGGAAGAAAATATGAAAGTGGTCTTTGGGTTTGTTTTATTGGTTATCCATACCCAAAATGGGAGGCTTAAAACGGTCATGCCTAAAACAGCACTGTAAACATTAATTTCAAGCTTTTCGGATTGTTCGAGAATGAATTTCCGGTAAAAGGGAAACATGGAAAGAATTTGGCCGTAGGCATAATATGCAATCATGTTGATGACCAAAAAGACAAGGAAATTTTTGTTGGTACGTAGCAAGTTAAGTCCATCTTTCAGAGAATAGGATTCTTGTGTCAGATCTGTTTGCTGTTTTTCTTGGCATCCAAACAAAGCAAACACAATATTTACAATTGAGATAATTGCAAGAGCCCACCCAAATTTTCCATAAGATCCAATGTCTCCATCTTTTACAAATCCAGGGGCAACCACTAATGCAACTACAAGAGCAATGATTGAGAAGACTTGCCTTAATGCAGAAACAATGCTCCTATCCCTAAGTGTTTCAAATATTTCAGGGAATAAGGCGGCCCAAGCAAGAATAACCATAGTATACCCTGTATCAAAAACAAGAAGCATTGCAACAAGCCAAAGAAAGGTTAACCTTTTATCTTCAAAATGTGGTGGAGTCCAGATGAGTCCAAAGCTTATGCAAAGTGGCAACATGAAAATGATCATCCATGGAACCCTCCTACCCCAACGAGTTGGAAATCGATCCATTATCCAACCAAAAAGTGGATCATTGATGCTGTTGTAAATTGCCCATATGCCAATTGCAAGACTATAGTAAGAAGGGTCCATTTTCAATTCCACAACATAAAAGAATTGAGCCTTGCTTTGATAGAATTGAAGCAATAAGGCAGCGGTAAAGCTCATGGAGGAATAAAGCAGAATTTTATCTGGTCTTGCCACGAATTACAGTTTCGGGACATGATAAAAGCATATTGGGCAAAAAAATTTAGAAGGTCATTTTTTCATAGCATAATTTCATTCATCATGATTAGGGGCAAATCATGAGAACACCAGGGTAAACAGGGTAAAAAGTGGCAGAGTAAGAGGTTCCAGATATTGAAATCAACATAGGGTCTTTTTCTCCCAAAATTGAGGAAGAAAACGAATTTTCATCAATCAAGGGTTCATTGATCCTTGCCAATCCAACTAAATAAAGGGATGATTGGGAAAAATCAGCATTAAATGGTGAAACAAAAGGGTTTTCAAAAATATAACCAGAAATAAAATCAAGATTTCCAGAAAGTGATGTCACAAAATATAATGACGTGTTGATGTTCAATGGAACTTGAGTCATGTGACCCCATGGAAGATTTGAAGCTGGAAGCTCCCCTGTGATTATCAATTTGTTTCCTCTTTTGTAAGCCTTAAAGTTATCAGGATATTCAGAGAAAAGGGATATTGTCTTTGTATTGTTGGGTGAAATAACCACCAATTTTTCAGAATCGCCGAAAATAATGGAATAGGAATTGTTATCAATCGAAAAAAGACCTTCAAAAGATTTTCCCCCAATATAGCCGTAACTTTTAACATCAGTTATTGATCCAGATGAATTGATCTCAAAGACATTCTCTCCAGCAGGAATTGTTTTATTGTTAAAGTCAAAGGGGACGTTGGATTGAATCATGACAAAAGCATTTGAAGAAACAATGAGTAGGTCATCAACCCTTTGAGCATAAGGGAGTATTGTTTTGAAAATAGGGATTCCCGAATTGTCAAATTTCAGCAGAAAGGATTCCTTGTCTATGATACCTTCTTTGGGTGTTGAATTGGGAAAGTCAGTCAAAATTAATCCATAAGATGCAAGAAATAGTTCTCCATTATCATTGACCTGTATATTCACACTGTCGACATCAATTGGTATGGAAATGGAATATAGGATTTGACCCCCACCACTGAATTTAACAATGAATATACTGCTTAAATCTTTGGAGGAAGTGTCATACAATGGATGGCTTACATTCATTATTGGAAAATTATTAATGGTGTTTTTTCCATAGATATAGAAATTCCCATCATTATCTTCTAGAGAGCCAAGATAAAAAGCATAATCATCAAATGAAATGACTCTGCTCCATGCCAAGGAATTGGTGCTTTTGAATTTTGCAATAAATATTGAAAAACTGGGTCTATTCCCTTGCACAATCGGGGCAAGGGTAGAGATAACAGGATAAGTATTGTTTATATAAGGCAAGTAGGTTAAGCCAATAACATATTCCCCACCTTTTTTGGAATGCAACAAATCCAGAATCACCTCATTGTCGTCAGGTTGGGTATAGCATGACCCATATCCAGGGTTTCTAAAACTGATAAAAAGGGGAGGAATAAAAATGAAAATTGCGATTAACAATGTAACAAGAAACCATATAGCGATATATTCTACTTTTTTCTTCACAAATAAAATAAATTGAAAAATAATTTAAACATTATTCAATCTGTATTTTCTCGTTTTTGAAAAATAAGTCTATATCTACCAAACCCAGAGTTTCTAAGTCTTCCCACTCCTGCCAATGAACCAAGTCGTATTAATTTGGACAATACAGCCCTATCAACATTATCAGAGAAATCGATCTTTACAAGACCCCTCCAACCATTTACAAAGACATCCTCATAAGGAATCCTGTTTACAGATCCCTTTGCATATTTCACATGAATTTCATTCATCTTGTCCAATAGATCCTGTGAGTTTATTTCTAAAGCTGGAAACCAGATATCCCATATTCTTGTCAGGGAACTGAAAAAATCAATTGGTGTTGGAAATGGATTCTCAATGCCGTTAGAGACGAAGCTTACAGGTGTCACAAAGAAAATATGGACTGGATTCGGTAAAGCCGGTCGATTATTCAAGTCAATAGTTCTAAATGAAATTTCATCGATAGAGAAATTCAATCCAAAGACATTGAAGTTATTTGAATTGGATAGTATTCTATCAAATTCCTCAATGATGTATGGGTCAGTCGCAAATATCCTGAAATTTGCATAATCGTTTTTATTTAGGCTATATGGATTATTTTCGGAGGGGTTGTCGATTTGCAGACGTGAAATGGAGAATTTTTTGTTTTTTGGTGACAATTCATTTGCAAAATTGGATGGTGCTGATTGGGAAGCCAATTCAATGATCTGTTTCAACATATCATGACCATAGTTGTAAGGCATTTCTTGTTCTTCTTCTGATTTCAAATGAACACGTAACTCTGAAATGATCACAAATACCTTTTTTCTATCAAGTTATAAACCCTATGGATAAGCAGGTCAATCTACTTCAAAGACACGGGTTGGCTTAATATGTTCCAGCACCATCTTTTCCATAGTGAAAGGTGGAGAAGTGTGTAGCATATTGATTGCCTCTGTAAGTTTTGATTCACTAGATGCGTGAATTGTGATAATGGGTTCGCCCTTATGGACAGTTTCACCTCTCACCTTATGGATGATGACACCTGCAAGTTTGTCATTTGGTGCACCTGCCGCTCTTGCAATCAGCCCGATATTGAACGAATCGAGGGAATAGATCTTATCATTGGATTCACTTTTCAGCGTATATTGATAATCGGCAACAGGGATATCACTGCTTGTTATTGAAGGGTCTCCTCCTTGGGCTTCTACAATTTGCTTAAATTTCTCTAATGCCTTTCCAGACGAGAGAATATTTGACGCCAATTCAATGCCTGTTCCTGGCTGGGCACGATTCACCATTTCAAAAACAAGACCCGCAAGAGACAATGCTTTCCTTCTCAGATTAAGTGCTCCATTTTTTCCTTCCAATATCATTAAAGCCTCAGTCATTTCCAATGCAGGACCAATCATGGTTCCAATTGGGGTATCACCTGGAGAGATTACAGATTCAATTTGCAATCCAAGGTTATTGCCAAGTGAAGCAAATTGGTAGGCAAGTTTTCTTGCATCTGCACGGGTAGGCAGTTTTGACCCTTTTCCTGTTGGCAGGTCAATCAATACATACTGGGATCCAGCCGCTTTTTTCTTCGAAAGGATTGAAGCTATCATCATTTCTTTTGGATCAATTTTGACTTGTTTGACAACTCTGAGGAATTTGTCTGCAACATCCCCTAAACCAATTTTGAGACCATCAACCATGCATGCATTGGTTGTTTCAATGACTTCAGTGACTTCAGGAAGAGTCAATTCTACAGGCATTACAGTTTCCAATGCATCAGATGTCCCTGCGGGGGATGTGATAGCCCTAGTTGAAACTTTGGGGATTGTTAGACCTGCTGCGGCAATTATGGGAACCATGATAGGAGTGATACGATTTCCTGCGATTCCGCCGATTGAATGCTTGTCAACTATTGGCTCTTTTTTCAGTTTCAGTTTGTTGCTATATTGCAATATTGCCTCTGCGACACTGGTTGTTTCCTCTGTACTCATTCCATTGATTTCAACAGCGGTTCCAAATGTGGCGATGTGAGGGTCTGCCACATACCCATAATCGATTGCAGCCATGAATGATTTTATTTCCTTGTCTGAAAGAGGTTTATTTGCCATTTTCTTTCTTACAATTTTTGTATAGGTTTCCAAACCCATTTCTTCAAGCTCTATTGTTTGACCATTTGCAATACCAAGTTCTTCAGCAATAGTTGGGGATATTTGGGCAAACCCTTCAACAACGGAGGAAGAAGACATCAGTCGAAATCCTTGGTTCTTTCCCACCATCTTAAGTAATGTACCTTCTTCAACTTCCAATTTTTTCAATGTGTTGGGATTTGTAATCAAATAATTTGGAGAACCACCTACATAATCCATTAATTGTATTTTGAATTTCAACGATAATCACCACTCTTTTTTATTGAGTATCGAATTTCGGAATTTAATAGTTTAGATAGAAATTTTTTAAAGTAAATGCTATAAAAGCTTCTGCAATTGACAAATG
>WAKA01000099.1 GCA_015523565.1 Candidatus Heimdallarchaeota archaeon
CATTTTGATTCCTTTCTTTGCCATTATCTGGTACAAAAAGAAACGTCTGAGACAAATTGGTTGAATAGTTTCTAATTGATGTAAATTTATTTATTGCGATATTTTTGAATTAGCTATGCTTTTTCAAAGCCTTTCAAGTCAAAAAGTGATCCCTTTCTTTCATCATTCCAGAGTGCCTTGACTTTCATGCCAATCTCGGGTTCTCCGAAAACTCTATGGAAGAAATATGTATCGGATCCATCAACTTTTATCAAGCCAAGATGATATGGTTCGTCCAACGGATTGCCCCTATGATCAAGGAATACTTTGGTAAAGCTTTCCAGAGTTCCTTCCTGTGGCAGTTCCTTGAATTCAAGATCTGTAAGCTCGGTAAAACAGTCTTCACAATACATTTTCGGTGGGAAATATGTAGTGGAGCAGTCTGGGCATGTGACAGCAAGCATTTTCTTGTCCTTAAGCCCATAAAAGAATTTTTCCCCGACAATTCCGACTGTGTAATGGAAATGAATAGGGAAATCTCCTTTAACTTCATGGGTGGGTGCGTCAGTCATTGTTCTTCTTTTTGGAATCATGCTTCTTCCTCCATTTTAGTGAAATACATAATATCTGTAATATCCCCTTTTCTTTCTTCAGGTGGTTTCCAGACCGCCTTGACTTTCATGCCAACCTTGATTTGGTCATGGGGGATGCTTTCATCTAGCAGGTGAAGAAAACCTGAAGGGGATATTGTTGTTCCATCAATGTCTATGACTGCTGGGATTTCAGGGTCTTTTCTCCTGGATGCGTCTGTTCGAATATAAGCCAAGGAAAATGTGTTTACAGTTCCTGTATCTGGTAATTCCACATATTCAACCATTGGAGAGAAACATTCTTCACAGAACATTCTTGGTGGACAGACAACTCTGTTGCAGTCATCGCATTTCACGCCATAGATCTTCCCTTCCTTCAATCCCTCAAGAAACTTGGAGATGGCAATTCCAGTTGCCCATGCATATTTAATTTCTGGATAATGGTCTACGCTGAGCACTTGATTCATAAATTCGTCATGGGAAAGTTTTGTGCCTCTAACATTCATTCGACTCGACCTCCTTTCAGGATCAGGACTGTACCAACCTGCATCAAGTCACCCCAAGCTTGGGCAAGCCCCCTTGTGACATCTTTTGGTATTTGTCTTTTACCTGCTTTGCCTGTCAATTGCAAATAGACTTCTGCGGCTTTCATACCAGCTGCCGCTGCAATGGGGTTGCCCACACCAAGCAATCCCCCTGATGGGGTTACTGGGAAATCACCGTCCCTTGCGGTAACACCTTCATATGCGGCCTCTGGTGCCTTCCCTTTGGGGAAGAGTTGAAGTCCCTCTAAATGGTGCAATTCTTTATAATCAAAAGGATCATAAGGCTCAGCAAAAGAAAGCCATTTGCGAAGTGTCTCAGGTGAATGGTCTTTTTGTCCTGCCATGTTGTAGGCCTGTTTCGCTGCTTTTTCTACATATTTTGGATAATACAGGTCCCTATTTGTCCACATTGTAGTGTCGACATTCCAACCGACTCCATCAACCCATGCGACATCATCAAGGGAAATGCCGAATTCCTTGATTTTCTCCTCAGACATCATGACAAATGAAACTGCACCGTCAGCAACAGGGGAAATGTCCAAAAGATGTACAGGTTCCGCAAGAACCTCTGAATTCATGACATCATCAATTGTGAGCTTCATTCCCAACATTGCACTTGGATGGTCCAATGCATTGCCCTTGTTCTTGACAGAAACAGCCGCGATATGTTCTTTTGGAATGCCATGGGTTTCCATATACCTTTTCATTTCGAGAGCGAAAATCCAGACAAGGTTTGGTCCCAAGGGTCTTTCAAGCATGCTATCAAAGATTGTATTGAATGCGGCTTGGGCGGATGGTAATACGCTTGACATTTTCTCTTCAGTTGTGACCAAGACAACATCATGCATACCAGAGGCAATGGAATACCAGCCTTGGATTGGTGAAAACACACCTGTACCACCACCTACATATCCTCTCATAGCTGGAAGGTTAAATCCACCAGAACCATCTGTAAGGTATTCATGCTTTTGATGAACTCCATCAAATGCGTCTGGTGCTGAGCCTATGATGACACCGTCAACATCCTTTCTTGTTATGCCTGCATCATCCAATGCGGCTTTGGCAGAGTAATATGCCAGTTCTTTTGGTGTTTCCTTTGCTCTTCTCATAAATTTCGTCATTCCGACGCTAACGATACCTACTTTCCTGTTTTTCATTCACATCACTCCTTTGATAAGATTGCCAAGGCACCTGCTGTTGTAGGTACGCCTCTCCATGAGAAAGCAAGACCTGTTTTCACATCATTTAGTTGCCTTCTTCCTGCGATGCCTCGCAATTGCTCGACTACTTCAACGATTCTCTGCAAACCATTGGCATCATGCGCATTTCCCATTCCCATGACACCTCCAGAGACATTGACTGGTGTATCTCCGTTTCTTGCCAGTTGCCCATTCATCAATGCTTTTGCCGCTTCTCCTTCTTTGAAAATCCCAAGCCCTTCAAGATGCTGGAGTTCTTTATAGGCATATGTGTCATCGATCTCAAAGAAATCTATTTGACCTGCTGGATCTGTTATCCCTGCCATTTTATATGCCTTATTTGCACAGAGTTTGGCATACTTGGCGGTCTTCCATTCCCTGGTCTCAAGATTCGGTGAGTTTGTGGCGTAACTGATGCCTTTTATCCAGACTGGGTCTACGTCCTTTTCCTTGACAACCTTTTCACTTGCCATGACAACAATGACTGCACCATCCGCATGTTCCGCTATCTCTCCTTCCCTTAATGGAGATGCCACCATGTCCGTTTCCAATACGTCTGATCGTGTTGCTTTCATCCCATATGCCGCATATGGATTGAGAATTGCATTATTGTAATTCTTCACTGCAACTTCCGCAAATGCTTCTTCTTCAATATTGTAGGTTGACTGGTAAATCCTTTTTTCAAGACCTGCAATGGAGTGGTGGGTTGCATCGAATTGCCTTGCATATATGGGATCCAAAGCAAAATGCTGAATTTGATTTGGAGTCAGCATGTCTGAAACTCTGCTTTGGGATTCCACCACGGCAATGTCAAACATGCCTGTAGCTATCTGCATATATGCCGCTGCCATTCCCTGTATGCCATCACCTGTTATGGTATGGACTGTGCGTTGTGCTGCACCCAATTGATCTGGTGCATATTCATCCGCGATTGATATTCCCATTGAAAAGTCCTCTTCACATGAAATGAATGTGTCGACTTCCTCTCTAGGATTTACTTTTGCATCGGTATAGGCCTTGACAGCAGCTTTGTAAACCATCTCCTTATAAGACAATTCACGGATTGCTGGTCTAAAACCTTCAATACCAACACCAATAATTGCAACTTTTTCCATAGTTTCACCCTTTGGTAAATCTGTGCCGGAAAGTAAAAATCCGTTTCCGACAACCTAGTATCAAGTAAAGCTACTTTTTTTTAAATCTTGATCTATCAACAATATCTTTTTGAAAACTTTGCACAGTTTCAATAATAACTGTCCCTAAATCGAAATGGCAGGAAAGTCACATTAATTCCAATGAGATTTGCCAAATTATTGATGAACCTATGATTTAGATTGACGATATAGATCTTCACCAAAAAGGACGAATTGATTTTTTGAAAGGCTAAAATAAGCTCTTCTTCATTCATCTGCAGTCCATTGATTTCAAATATCTGCATTCGGTATAGATTTGTGAAGGCGCTTGGCTCTAACTTCTTGCATGAGAGCCTTAAGACTGAAAGTGTTTGAAGATTAAAAAATGCCGATGTCTTAATGACTTGTATATCAATTTCTTCCAAAATAATTGACTGCAATGCCGGCAAATTTTTGAAAGCCTCACTTTCTATTGTCTCTATGGGGTTTTTGCTTAAATCAATGGAATTGAGGTTGTCCATTTCGAAGAATCCTCTGGAGTGTATTTTCTTTATTCTATTCTCCGCAAGTGACAAGCTTTGAAGTGCTGAATGATTGTTGAAAACATTGGATGGTATCTGTTTCAATTCATTTTGCCATAAAAACAAGGAAACCAAATTTGGCAGTTCCCTGAAACAATTTGGATGGAGCTTTGTAATCTTATTCTTTCCAAGATTCAGTTCTTCTAGGCTGAACAGGTCAATAAATTCATTTCCCTTCACTGTCATAATCCTGTTGTTCCACAAATTAAGACGCTTAAGTCTTGGGAGAAAATTAAAGGCTCCTGCTTCTATCTTTTTGATCTGGTTTTCAGAAAGGTCGATTTCCTCCAAGTCAGGAAAATTTGAAAATGCATTGCTCTTTACAGTATGGATTTTGTTTGTGGCGACAAATATCTGTTTAACCTTAACAAGACCCTTGAATGATGAATGACTGATCAGTTCCACTTGGTTTCCATACATCAGGAATTTTTCCAGTTTTTTTAAATTCTGTAAATTTGGAATGGATGTCAAATTATTGTGGCTCAAATCCAAAATCAATAGAGAACTTAGGGGATTGAATGTGTCAAAGTCAATTTCCTCAACTTGACAGCCAATGATTCTTAATGCTTTTAAGTTCTGGAACTTTTCAAATGCTGTATCTTTGATTTTGTTGATTTTTACATTCTTGATGGTTAATCTATTGTTCTCTAGAATGGCAAGATTATCACGAAGTAAGACCTCAAGAGTCAAGGAATCCAAAATCAATATATATCCATATTCTTTTTCAGTACTCAAAAATGTTTTTTTTGGAAAATCTTTGTTTTATTTATGAAAAGAGGGTTTCCTTCATCAGAATTTTACCAATGCCATTAATCTTGTCATAATTGGTTTTATGACTTGTCCTTTCACAAGAAAAAAGGAAAAGCAAAAATGTTTTAATTTATTTATTGGTATTCTATCCAATGAAAAGTATAGTTTTGATATTATTGATTGTTGGATCTTTTACAGTCAACAATACCATCTCGTTGGGCTCTGAAAACAATTTAAAGCAAATTTTTGATACTCCACAAATGGTTTCACCAACCAACGGTTCCTTTGTGGTTAATGGAAACATCACTTTTCAATGGGAAAAAGTGGGATTGGCTTTTTTTTATCAAATCCAAGTTTCAGAAGATAAAGAATTTGCAAACCCAGTTGTTGACAATTATACCGTTGACACAAGTTTCAATGTTTCTGGTTTGGCAGACAGATCATACTATTGGCGGGTAAGGGGGGGTGATTATACGGGTATTCCATGGCATTGGTCTGAGGCATGGTATTTTGTGGTATTTACCCCATTAAGCCCTCCTATTTTAATTTCTCCAGACAATGGCGCTAAATTGACTGATGTTACATTGAAATGGCAAAGTCTTCAAGGTGCCATAAAATATCATGTTCAAGTCAGTGAAAGCCAAACCTTCCAAAATCCTGTTATTTCTGAAACTTTGTCATCTACAAGTTTGACAATCACCTCTTTGGATGAGGGAACCTATTTTTGGAGAGTTCAAGGAGAAGACCAATATGGGAATCTTGGAGAATGGTCTGAAATGAGACAATTTTCTGTAATGGGTATTTCTTCTTCCACCCCTGTAGGTTCCACTGAAAACCAAGGAGGAATTAACAGTGTTTTCTTGCTTATGTCCTTGATTTTTGTTGCAATTATCATAAGACGCAAGAGTCATGATTTTTCGCAATATTATTAAAAGATAATGTCCACATATTACATAGGTGTAGTGGCTATGAATTCAATAAATAGCTACATTTCCACCTTAGTTGCATTGGGAAAGTTAATTGAAAATTTTAGTGATGCAGAAAGGCTGAATGATTTAAGAAATAATTTACAGGAAATAAGTGAAGTGCCTATTGCAAGACAGGTTTTGCATCAGCTTGCATTGATTGGGAAGGAAATGATGAACAATGAAAATCAAATCCTGTTTCATTTGTTTAACTCTCCTTCATATTGCCATTTGGAATTGGATGAGGATACTGTTGAATATTTGAAAAGCATGATATTTCATGGAATGCAAGAAGCTGTTTCTCCTGCCTTGGCATTACAATCAATAGGGATGTTTTATCTCAATGGAAACATGGATTTAATTCATCAAATTTACCTTTCTTACGCAATCAATGCCATGCTTAACAATTTCAGGACATTCAGGCAAAGGGTCGAAAGTTGTTATCATTTTGCAAATCAGGTCATTGTTTCCAATTTGTTTGATTTAGCCATTGAATTGCTTTCAATAGTCAAACAAGAAATGAACGGTGATAAAAATGAATTAAACATGCCATTCCTTAAAAAATCAGAAAATTCAATTGGTTGGACATGAAGATATTTAATGAAGCCAATGCATGGTAACCTAATGGGAATGAATAGTAATGTGCCCATCAAAGGCGAATTCAAGGTTCCAATGGAAAAAGGGATGAAAATTTTTACTAGAACCGTTTCATGTCCACACAATGATATCATTAATCTACAAGTAATTCTTGTCCATCCATTTCCATTCTCATCTGAAATCTATTCTGGATTTTATGAATCATCATTAGTGAAAGAATTTTTGGAAATGGAATGCAATAAAGGGAACCATGTCAGGTTTTTGTTCCCGGATTTGCCTGGTTTCGGTCAGACATTGCCAATCACTGCTAATCCAAAAGACTTGGGAGGTTATGTTGATATCATTCATGCTCTTGCAGAAAATTTGCCGCTGGTGATAGGGGGATGTTCAATGGGAGGTTACGTTGCTTTGGAGTATGTGTCACATTATGAAACCGAGGGATTGATTTTGATTGATACTCACCCCTATGAAGATCCCTTGGAAAAACGCGATGCAAGGATAAGACAAGCCGGCCAATTTGAAAAAGTGTTGAAATCTGGACTCGGATTGAACAATGCAGACTTAAGGATTCTTTCATTGAAAATGCCGATGTTTGCAGAATTCCTTCACAACCTAAGGAAACAGCTAGTTACTGAATCCAATTCTGAAATTGGCATGAAAGCATTGGAATTGATGCAAAAACAAAGTTTAGTTGGAATTATCAGTGCCTTGAGGGCAATGGCGGGAAGGAAAAGCAATGTTAATACACTTAAGGAATATGAAAAGCCAGTTCTGATTGTGGTGGGTGAAAAAGACAAAATCACACCTGTTGAAATGGCACAAAAAATGTCTGAACTTAATTCAAATCATTCCACAATGAAAATAATAGCTGATTCAGGTCATTTGCCAATGCTGGAAAAGGTACAGGATTTTAACAAGACAATTATTGATTGGCTCGAAAAAGTTCTTGAAAATATGGTGAAATGAGATGAAAATAAACAACTGTTTTTTAGACCGTATTGTATGTAAACGTTGAATGCGAGAACCTCATGTAATTGTGGACAATATAACAAAGACCTATGATCTGGGTGAATCTAAGGTTGAGGCTTTAAAATCTGTATCTTTGTCTGTGGAAAAGGGAGAGTTCCTGATTGTTATGGGACCATCAGGTTCTGGCAAATCGACTCTTGTAAATATGATTGGTGGAATCGACAAACCAACAACAGGAAAAGTAAAAATAAATTCAACAAATGGGTCATTGGATTTACAGGGATTGAAGGACAAGGATTTGACAAAATACCGCCGAAATCTAGTGGGATTTGTGTTTCAATTCTACAGTTTGGTTCCCACATTGACAGCTTTGGAAAATGTTGAAATGATTGGTGAACTTGTCAATATTCCTCGATCAGTTCTGAAAAAGAGAAGCATGCAATTGCTTGACGAAGTAGGATTGAAGGGAAGATATGGCTCATTTCCCTCCCAATTGTCAGGTGGGGAAAGGCAAAGAGTCGCATTGGCACGTGCATTGGTTAAGCATCCTGAAATCCTGATTGTTGATGAACCGACTGGTCAACTGGATGAGGAGACAGGTGTTAAGATGGTTCAACTTATCAAAGACACAGCTAAGAAATATGGAAGCACAGTAGTCATGGTAACACATGACGGGAACTTGAAAAAGTTTGGAGACAGAATTATCTATCTGTCTTCTGGAAAGATCATTAAAGAGGAGGGGCAGTGAAATGAAAAAGATTTACAAATCATCACTAAGGGACCTCTATTTTCACAAGATACGGTCATTTGTCATTGTATTTTCCATCGTAATGGTAATTTCTTTTTCCCTAGCCCTTAACAGCCTAACAATAAATTTGGAAAAGACAATGAATGCGGAGCAAAGCAAATATAAATTGGCACATGTAAATTTTCTTTTTTCTGAACTTGTTGATCCATCAGTCAACGAAACCATCTACAACTCCATCAAGGAATCAATTGGACGAGAACCGACTGCATCATTTGCCAGATTGTATGTCAATTCAAAATACCAAATGCCAAACAAGGAATGGATTAAAAATGTGATCATTTCTATAGATGACAGGACTCCTGAACCCATCAACCAAATGGTCATAGATGAAGGCAGAAAACCTGTTGCCCCTGATGAGATATTATTGCTTACTTCTTTTGCAAAAGCGGCGGAAGTTCAAGTTGGTGACGAAATAAAAATGTTCGGAAAAAATGGGACTGTCACGTATAAGGTGGTTGGACTTGGCAGATCAATTGAATTCTCCTCTTTCAATATAGCCCAAACTGGTGTTATGTTTGCAACAGACAAGGGGGCATTAAGATATCTGGGTTTACCGTTGTCTTTTCAAAAAAGGAATAGTTTTGTCTATTATATCGATGAGAAAATAACACTAGATGAAGAAAAGGCAATGGTCAAAAAAGTTGAGCAGGATGTGAAGGATGATGGATATGCACCCATTGCATTTAGTTGGTTGATGAGGGAGGTCAGCTATCGTAAAAGCCTGAATGATGCATTAAAAATCACATCAAAGTACATGGCCGTTTCCACCATTTTCATATTCATGATTGCGGGAGTTGTCATTTTTGTAGTCACCAATAGGTATGTAAATGACCAAAAGATTGTGATCGGTGCAATTTATTCTTTCGGAACGACGAAAAGGGAGATACTTGCCTCATTCATTCTTAGATTGACCATCCTGTTCGTTATAGGCAGTTTTTTTGGTCATTTATTTGGCAGATTGTTGCTGAGAAACATAATAGATACAATGGTACGGGAATGGGGATTGTTTGATTCACAGGCAAATGTCCCATTTGAAACTGCATTGTGGGTCACTTTAGGAGCATATCTGGTATTGATTTTCTTTAATTTCCTTGCACTTTGGAATATCTTTCGGATGACACCCTATGAAGCCATGCGTGGGAAATCCACCGAGTTGGTAAGTACTGGATTATTGATAAGGGTGTCCAAAATATTGCCGTTCAAGACTTTAAGAATGGCTTGGCGGAATCTTACACGCAACAGGACTAGATCCGCGCTTACAATAATCAGTTTCACAATTTCAATAATATTTGCAACATCCATTCTTTTAACCCATTCAAGTGTCTTTATCAACTTGGACAATTATTTTGATACGAGTGTCCACGTGGACATCATTGCTGATGTTGGATTTCAGGACCCTACTGGGGCAGTTATTGACAATTTAAGTAAGATGCCTGAAATAGTTGAAGTTGAGCCGTATATAGAGATGTTGGCACAATTCAAGGATCATCCTGAATACGTTGCATACTTGCGTGGTGTAGAATACAATACATCAATGTTTGACTTTGAACTGCTTGATGGTCGAGTTTTCTCTGAGGGAAGCAATGAAGTCGTAATTTCTAAATTTGTCAAGGCAAACTATGGATTTGATATTGGAGATACAATTCCAATTGTCTTCTTTGGAGAAAACATCAACTTTACAGTGGTCGGTGTTCAAAAGGACATGTTCACCACTGCCTCAATAGTGTTTGATTTGGATTATCTTCCTAAGGTGATAAAAGATAGAACCACAGGGATTCCCTTGGAAAAATTTGGTCTGAAAATCTACAGCAATCTGCTTATCAAGACTAATGGGGATGTTGATGCTGTTGTCGACAACCTCAATCGAAACCATCCAGATATTGAAAACGCGATTTCAATCAATGTACGGCATAAATTGGTTCGTCAATTGATTGGGTCGCAAACCATCGTCATTTTTGTTCTTGTTTTCCTTGCTCTTTCTGTTGGTGCAATGACCGTTTTTACCACGCAGTTCATATCTTTGATTGAGAGAGATCGAGAATTCAGTATCCTGAGAATTTTTGGAATATTCAACAGGGAAATCCTGTATGGTGTAATGATGGAGGGATTAATCATTGTAACAATTGCCTTGACATTGGCTCTCGTCTTGAGTCGGGAGGTTGCCAATCGCATTTGGATACCGTTGGTCAACGATACCCTTCTATCAATAAAATTATTCGAAGACAATTTTATTTATATGGTCTCAGTAATCTTTAGTTTGGTCACAGTTGTTCTCTCCACACTTGTCAGTTTCAATGAATCTGTGAAAATCAAACCTTCTGAAGCAATTCGGTTTGAATTTCTATAATGGATAATAATCAGTAAAAATAATTTGAACAGTAGGATTTTATTTATTAATATCAATGCTGAAAGTGAATAGTGGTCGCTGTCAATCGTCCAATCATGCAGTCTGAATTTTCTGGATCCTACAATTATAAGACAAACAAGAAAAGTCCAATGAGATGGGTTCTCTCCCATGTATTGCGGAATTCCCATTATTTTTTGCTCGCGATTTCATTACAAATTATTGCTTCGACCTTTCAAGCCAGCATTCCCGATGTAATAGGAAATGTTGCTGATATTTTTATCAACGGACTGATGAATGAGGGAAAATTGGCAAAATTATCATTGACTATTTTGTGGTATGGTCTTGCTGCGGGAGGACTAATGCTATTACGTGGCGCTTTCATTGAAGTTGTTTCACAAAGAATTGAACGCGATGCCAGAGATGAGTTGTATTCCTCATTGCTTGGAAAGAGTTTGACTTTCCATGACCAACAACAGATTGGAGATTTGATGTCAAGGGCGGCGGCAGATGTCAGGCAACTAAATCTTATGGTCAATCCTGGCTTTTTGCTTGTTTTTGCCGCAGCGGTTAATATTGTACTTCCTGTGATTTTTATCGCCAGAATCAACATTCAGTTGTTGCTTGTTCCTTTCCTTTATTTAATTGTCTTTTTTTATGAGCTGAAACGTTATGTTGATCGATTGACCCCTGTCTCATTTCAAATGCGAATGGAAATGGCAAAGATGAGCAGTGTTTTGAATGAAACATTGACAGGTATTCAATTGGTAAGGGGAAGTGCACAGGAACACATTGAAAAAATGAAATTCTTGAAGCATGTCAAAAACTATGAGGATTTTGCTATTGAAAGTGGTAGAATCCAAGCAAGGTACCGACCAATACTTTGGCTTGGTTTGGCCACTGCTTTGGGATTGTTCCACTCTCTTTTTCTGGTTTTGAATGGGACGATAAGTGGAGGTCAGATGGTTTCTTTCATTTTGTTGATGCAAATGTTTCGATTTCCAACGTTCATCAATATTTTTGCCCTTCTCTTTTTTACATTAGGCAGAGCCTCAGCAGAAAGAATCCTGAACTTAATCACCGCTGAAAGCTTAATAGATGAAAATCGAGATGGATATAAAGGGATTGTCACTAAAAATGTACGATATGAGAACGTCACTTTTGGATACAATGAAAACCTTCCCGTTCTTCAGGATATTTCCTTCGAAGTGAAAATGGGTGAGACAGTGGCGTTGGTCGGAATGACTGGGTCTGGAAAGACAACGATCACCAAATTGCTGGCCAGACTTTATGATCCTCAAAAAGGTTCAATCTATGTTGATGATATTGACCTTAGGGAATGGTCATTGGAATCATTGCGTTCCCAAATGGCAGTGGTTGAACAAGATATTTTTCTTTTTAGCCGTTCAATTAAGGACAACATAACCTTGGGGATGACTGATATCCCTCTTGAAAAGGTGATTGATGCGGCTAAATTGGCTCAAGCGCATGAATTCATTATGGCTTTGCCTGACAAATACGATACAGTTATTGGTGAACGAGGCATTACATTGTCGGGAGGTCAACGTCAAAGAATTGCAATTGCGCGTGCAATTCTTCGCAATCCTCGCATATTGATACTTGATGACGCCTCTTCAGCCATTGATTCAAAAACTGAAGATGAGATACAGACTGCAATCAATAATGTTCTTACAGGCAGAATCTCATTTTTGATAACACATCGCATCGCCCAAATCAGAAAAGCAGATCTCATTATCCTATTGGACAAGGGGAGAATAATAGGCAAGGGAAGCCATGAAGAGCTGATTTTAACTAATTCAAAATACAGGATGCTTTTCTCAACGTTCGATGAATTTGATCAAAAGATAAATTGAGGTGCAACATATGGGATTTATTTTACAAGGACTTGATAAGGAAGACTATGATAGGAACTATTCTGATAAGGAGCTTTTGTTTCGGATACTTTCCTATTTCAACCCTTACAAAAAAGAAATGCTGATCATAACAATTGCTGTGTTCCTCTCAGCCATCAGCAATACGGTAGTTCCAATATTTATTGCAAGATCATTGGATGTAATTAAGGCAAGTCCGTCTCCTTTTTCCAAAGAGGTTCTGTTGTTGGCAGGCGGAACATTGTTCTTTGCCGCATTTGCCTTTTTCATGAATATGCTGAACCAAGAAAAAACTGCTATTGCTGTTCAGTCCGCAATTAGGGATTTAAGAAAAGATGCATTTGACCAAGTGATTGATAGGGATCTTTCATTTCTCAATTCACAACCAACTGGACGGCTTGTGTCAAGACTTACAAATGACACTAGGGATTTCGGCACCACTGTTACATTGACAACAAATCTCATGTCTCAACTGTTATTGGTTATCTTTATTACAGGTTTCTTGTTTACCATCAGTGTAAGGCTCACATTTTTCATGTTAATGCTCATTCCCATTGTCTTTTTCACCGCTTTGTCATTTAGAAAAGTTGCCAGAAAGGTGGCTTTGAATTCCAATAGGGTATTGGCAAGAATAAATGCATTGATTCAGGAAACAATGTCTGGAATTTTTGTGGCTAAATCATTCAGGGCAGAAAAGGCAATCTATGATGAATTTGACGAAATGAACAGGCTGTCATACAATATCAACCTTCAAAGAGGAATAGTCTTTAATTCAATTTTCCCTATCCTGAACATTCTGACAGGAATGACAACTGCTGCAATTGTATATTTGGGAGGTCTTGAAGTCCTTAACGCAAATACCATTCTGGATTTCCTTCCAGGAAGGCAACTGACTTATGGTGAATGGTTTCTATTTCTTCAAGCCATCAATTATTTTTTCTTTCCCATAATACAGGTTGCAAGCTTTTGGTCACAATTTCAGCAAGGACTTGCCGCATCTGAACGGGTTTTCTCTCTTATGGACGCAGAAAATACTGTCATCCAGAATAATTCAATTGTTCCAAACCAACTCAAAGGAAAAATTGAATTTCAACATTTATGGTTTGCTTATGAACCCGAATTGTGGGTATTGACTGATTTCAATTTATTGGTGCCTGCTGGACAAAACTTGGCCATTGTAGGTCATACGGGTGCTGGAAAGTCCACCATTGCAAAACTTATCGCAAGGTTTTATGAGTTTCAAAGGGGGAAGTTGATTATCGATGATTATGACATTCGTGACCTCAATTTAAAGGCATATCGCAAGCAACTTGCTATAATTTCTCAAGAGGTCTTCCTTTTCAATGATTCTTTGAAAAACAATATTCTTTATGGAATAAGGGACGAAGAAAGGGAAATTGCAGAGGAAAAAATGAAAGAAATATTCCTCCAAATAGATGCATTGGATTGGGTCAATAATCTCAAGGAAGGATTTGATACAAAAGTGGGTGAACGAGGCAATCTCTTAAGCCAAGGACAAAGACAACTTGTTGCCTTGGTCAGGACATTGCTTAGGGATCCTGCAATCCTGATCATGGATGAAGCCACCAGTTCTGTAGACCCGTTTACAGAAATTCAGATACAAAGGGCCGCGAATTTGCTTATGGAAGGAAGAACATCAATTGTGATTGCACATAGGCTGTCCACTGTCAAGAAAGCAGATCGGATTATTGTGATGAAACGGGGGAAGATCATTGAATCAGGTACACATCAAGAACTTTTGGAAAATGGCGGTCATTATGCCGAGCTTTATGATACTTATTTCCGCCACCAATCTTTGGAATATATAGAACAAATTGCCAGATACGGTAAAAAAAGAGAGTTGGGAAGCAGGTAGAGTCCTAAAATTTTTAGAATTGGGCAATTTTCCTCAATAACCCTAAAAATTTGTTGTCAAAATTCCATCAGTTTTTTTTCATCACCATTCTTGAATTGATGTTAAGAAACCGTTGTAAAGATTAAAATTTATCAATCTTCTAAGTAGAAGCCTTTTAAAACTAGAATGTTTAAACTCAACATGGCGGATACAGGCAAAATGCCACGATGATCCGTAGGATTGATCGGAGATAAATTGAGTGCGGAACCAATTACTTTACAATCTGGTATGTGGGATGCATTTCTCATCATGTTTTTTTTAGGAATGAACTTTTTCTTTGTTGCTTCGGAATTTGCATTTGTCAGGGTTCGAGTAACACATATGACCACCTTAGCCAATCAAGGGTCTAAGCGAGCCAAAAGAGTACTTGATATCATCCATGATTTGGATAGGTCAATGTCTAGTACGCAACTAGGGATTTCTTTTGCATCTCTTGGTATTGGATTCATTGCTGAAAAGTTCTTTACAGGTATTTTGATATCCCTTATGTACCTATTGGGGGTAAATCTTGATTTGATTTCAAATATCGAGGGATTCGGTTTTGTAATAGGTTATTTTCTTGGAACCTATTTGCATGTAGTTGTTGGTGAATTAGTGCCTAAATCAATTGCCATTAGATTTGCTGAGAAAACTGCATTGTTCTGTGCTGAACCTTTGTATTGGTTCATGAAAACCACAAATTGGTTCCTTTATCTGTTGATAGTCTCTTCAAATCTGGTGTTGCGGCTTGTTGGAATCCCTCCTGCTCAAGAAACATTTGGAGAAGTCTATTCTGAAGATGAACTGAAGCTTATAATTGAAAACAGCATTGAGGGTGGAGAATTAGAGGAATATGAATCCAAATTGATATACAATATCTTTGAATTCACTGATACCACTGCCAAAGAAATCCTGACACCAAGACATGAAGTAGCGGCATTACCAGATACGGCTAAAATCCATGAGGTCATTGAGCTTGCAAAAAAGACAGGACATAGTCGTTTCCCTGTTTATCACGAAGAATTGGATGACATTATTGGTTTCATTCATATTAAGGATGCACTGATTTACTATGAAATGGGAAATGGCACTAAGGAGCATACCGTAAGTGAACATCTGAGACCTGTAATCACTGTTCACGAAGGCTATCCAATAGATGACCTCCTAAAGGACATGCAAAAACAGCAGACACAAGTTGCTGTAATTGTTGATGAATATGGGAATTTGCAGGGAATAATCACTATTGAAGACATATTGGAGGCAATTGTCGGTCCAATAAAAGATGAATTTGACAGCCTTGAAAAACAAGATGAGGAAACTACCGACGATGAGGGAATTGTTGTTGCAGGAACAATTCCAATTGATGAATTCAATGATTTGCTCAAAAAATATAATATCAAGACAGAAATCCATCCAAAAAGTGATGTGGTTACTCTTGCGGGGTATATTCTTGAAAAACTTGAATCCAAAATTCCCAAGAAAGGGCAAGTGATTGATGATGGAAATCTATTCTTCAAAATACTGGAGATGGATAAAAACAGAATTGAAAAGGTTGAAGTCAGTGACCACCTAATCATGGCCAAACATAATTTAAATCCTAAACAAAATGAAAATAACAATGGGAACATAAAACAAAAGAATAATGAATTAAACCAAAAGAATAACGAAACCCAAGAACAGGAAAAATTGCAGGAGAATATGTGAATTCATTCAACTGTATCCTTGAATGTGGGAGAATGCCTCATTTTTAATGTATGTTCCATTTTATTTGCAATTGCCAACAACTTTTTCTCAGAAAATGGCAATCCCATGAAAGTACCGCCTACAGGTAGCCCCTGAACTAAGCCAATAGGTATTGTGATTGCTGGAAAACCTGTAGTGGCGCTAAGAAATGTGGCACTGCCACTGGAGCAATCCCCATTCACTATGTCTATTAGCCATGCAGGACTGCCCGTTGGAAGAAAAATTGCATCTAATTTATTTTGAGAAAATACATTTTCTACATTGTCCCTAAGAAGTTGATAACTCTTCATTGCTTTCTGATAAATCTCAGACTTGAATCCCTCAGTTTCCAGAGAAAGTTCAAGCCATTCCTGCCCAAAATATGGCATTACCTTGTCCGCATGTTTCCTGTTGAATTCAATCAAGTCCTCTATGGAATTTATCCCTATTTTGGGATCCACTGATTTCAAATATTTGTTGAGGTCTATTTTATAATCAGTCAATAGTACATCCAACTCATGCAATCCATCTTCAGGTATTTTGATCTCTATGCTGTCAATTAATTTCCAACCAATCTCCTCCATTTTACGAATTGTATTTTCAACAATTGTCTTGACTTTTGGAGGAACTTCATGGAATTGTTTTGGAATACCTACCTTTACCTCCTCTACATCAACCAGATGAAAATTTGAAAAGTCAATTTCTTTGTCTCTGCATCTTTCTGTAATTGGATCAGTTTCATCATACCCTGCAATGGATTCAAGTGCAATTGCAGCATCTTTAACTGTCCTTGAAATTGGACCTGCTATATCTTGTGTATGCGAAATGGGAATTATTCCTGATCTGCTTACAAGTCCCATTGTGGGTTTAATCCCTACAACTCCATTTATGTGCGATGGACATAGGATCGATCCATCAGTTTCGGTTCCAATGGCAACAGTGCAAAAATCTGAAGAAACAGCAACAGCAGATCCTGAGCTTGATCCACATGGAGTCCTGTCCAATGCATACGGATTTCTTGTTTGTCCGCCTCGGGATGACCATCCACTAATGGATTTCTTTCCTCTGAAATTTGCCCACTCACTTAAGTTTGCCTTTCCCAAAATGATTGCCCCTGCTTGACGTAATTTCTTGACAATAAACGCATCCTTTTGGGGATGATGATTCTTTAATGCCAATGACCCCGCAGAAGTAACCATTTTATCTGCTGTGTCGATATTGTCCTTGACGACTATTGGTATACCCTCCAAAAGCCGGAAAGGTTCTCCTTTCCTAATGCGTTTGTCTATCTCTTTTGCAATTTCAACTGCATCAGGATTTAATTCAATTATTGCATTGACTTTTCTGTCCAATTCATTAATCCTTTCCAAAAAATAATTTACCAGTTTTTCTGCTGTCAATTGATTTGTCTTGAACAATTGGTGGATTTGACTGATTGAAAGTTCATCCATGTTTACTTTACGTTATAATCATATATCTGCATTTTTCCAAAACGAATTGTTGAAACTTAAAAAAAAATATTTCCCAATGCATTTTTATTTATTTGTTCTATTTTTTCAATAGGAATATGGTAAATTCAATAACGTTTTAAATATAACGTTGAAAATATGAGAAATGGATAAATTTTTTGTTCTTACCATGTTCAACCTACTTTTATTTATTGTTATAATTACAGTATACTTTATGAATTATTTGAAATTCAAACAAAATTTTTTTAGATTCCCATTGACTGGATATATTTTTATCAACATTTGGGCTTTTGCCACTGTTCTTTCGAATATTTATAGCGAGTTTGTATTACCTATATTCTCATTTTCCGTATTTTCAGGCATTGTTGGGGTTCTTTTCATTTTTAGTCCTGAATGGCTCTTTATTTACCCAAAAAGAATTAAAATTGTATGGCAGATTTTTTGGCATTATTCATTCATAATTTTGGGAATAGTTTTGACTCAAACCATTTATCCACAATTGGATCTCATCATCAACAGATCCCAAACAGGGAATGCACATCAAACAATATTTCTAATCCTAGATATCTGGGTTGCACTGGTTTTCTATCTTTTTTTAAAAACACATCGGATTGCGGATATGTCTAACAAATTTTGGAAATTATTGAACTACACAAGATATGCAGGAATTTTTGCAGTGGGGTTAATTGTTTTCTTTCAAACCACCAAATATCCCAATATGGAATTGTCTATGCTTTTTGTTGCAATTGGATCCATTATTCTTGCATTTTCGACTTTTGCTTATTTTATGGGAATTTATCTGTATCCCTCTGGCTTGTTGATACATTTATTCCAACTAAAAATTTTGCTCAAGGAAAAGAAAATCAATTATGCTCTTTATAGTTATGAGACAATCGGTCCAAGCCTCATTTTCCATTATGGATTTGATTTTTTTGAACAGAAGGATTTTGAAGAGGAAATGCTGAATTTAGGCATAACTGGAATGGTATTGTTGGGAAATGGTGAAGATTATATTGAAAGTACCATTATTCTTCCTATTGAAAATGAAGAATATATTGGCATTGGAATTTCTTTTTGGGGAAAAGACCCAAGTCAAAAGGATATGAGGTTTAAGGGGCGAACTTTCTTTTTGCTCCTTTTTGCTTTTTCCAATGAATTGGAATGGATCGTTTATAAGAGGAAAGTATGGCAGCAAGCAGTAAGGTCTTACGTAAGCAAATTAGAGAATGCAAAAGAGGAATTGACTCCTGAAAGGGTAGAAGGTATTATTCATACGGTCATTCATTCCATATTTTTGGACAATCGCTATATCATTGACACCTATATTCCAATTTGATACAAATACTAAATACTTAAATAGGTTGAATGGAAAGTTAAAATTGCCAAAGATGATTACGGGGTATTACGTTCTACAAAAGCAATAGTAAAATCGACCCATCCCAAATATTTTTGAAAAGTCATAATTTTGGCCGATTTGATTTGGAACATGGATGGATTCTGTGTTCTTTGAACAAATTTTCTAAGGAGGTAAACAATTTTGAATAGACAGCTTGAAATTGAAAAGAAATGGCAGTCCAAATGGAATGAGGCCCATCTGTTCGAAAGGGATCGGATAGACGGGATGCCAAAGTTTTTCGGGAATTTTCCCTTTCCATACATCAATGGGAAGCTTCACTTGGGACATGGTTATAGCATGATGAAATTGGAAGCTACAATTCGTTACCAATTGATGAAGGGCAAGAATATCTTGTGGCCTTTTGGTTTCCATGCCACAGGTGAACCTATTGTTGGAATGGCAAAAAGGGTTGCAGAAGGAGACAGTAATCAAATTCGTGCTTTGGAACTGTCAGGCATTCCTAAAGAAAAAATGGAAGAATTCAAGGATCCATATAACATTGTCAGGTATTTTATGAAAACCACAGAAGATACCTGCCGAAATCTTGGTGTGGCTGTTGATTGGAGGAGAAAGTTTGTTACAACGCAATTGACGCCTACATTTTCCAAGTTCATTGAATGGCAGTACCGGAAGCTTCATAGTATGGGCTACGTAGTTCAGGCTTCACATCCCGTGATATATTGTCCAAGCTGTAAATCTCCTACAGGAGAGCACGACAGGTTGGAAGGTGATGATGCCAGGATTGTTGATTTTGTCCTCCTTTATTTCTATGTGCCTGATGTAGATGCTTACCTTGTACCTGCCACTTTGAGACCTGAAACGGTATTTGGTGTGACAAACATATTTCTGCATCCCGATGCGACTTATGTTGTTGCCAATGTGGATGGGAAGAAGGTAATCGTCAGTGAATCAACTGCTGTAAAATTCAAGGAGCAAGAACACGAAGTCACCGATATTGCTCCAATAGACTTGAAAGAATTGTTTGGTAAATATGCCATCAACCCAATGACAGAAGAAAAGGTCATAATAATTCCAGGAACATTCATAGATCCAGATGGTGCCACTGGTGTCGTCATGTCTGTCCCTGCACATGCTCCTGTGGATTATGCCACCCTGATGGAGTTGAAGGAAAATCCTGAATTGGTTGAAAAATATGGGATTGACCATGAGGAAATTAAAAAGATTGAACCAATCTCTTTAATTGAAATTCAAGGCTTCAGTGAATTCCCTGCAAAGGATGTCGTTGAGGAAATGGGAATTCGGGGACAGAAAGACCCCAAATTGAAGGATGCGACAAAACTTGTATACAGAAAAGAAGCCATGCATGGTGTGACCAAGGCAATTACAGGGAAATATCAAGGCAAATCTGTAGAAGAAGTCAAAGATTTGCTTGTCAAAGATATGCTTGAAGAACACAAGGCCATGATCCTTAAAGAACCTAGTGAAATTGTAGTCTGTAGATGTGGTACCAGAAATTATGTGAAATTCTTGGAAAATCAATGGTTCCTTAAGTTCAGTGATCCGGAATGGAAGGCAAAAGTCTACAAAATGATAGACAAAATGACTTTCTATCCACCAGAGGCAAAAAATGCATTCATTAGAACAGTTGACTGGGTTGAAAACCGGGCTTGTGTCCGCCAAAGTGGTTTGGGCACTCCTGCCCCATGGGATCCTGAATGGATCATTGAAACCCTTTCTGACAGTGTCATTTACATGGCATACTATATTGTCTCAAAGTATGTCAATGAAGGTTCTTTCAAGGAAGAATGGGCTATCGATCCTATTTTCGACTATATTTATCTGGGGAAAGGCAATGCAAGAAAACTTTCAAAGGAACATGGAATTCCCGAAAAATTGCTCAAAGACATCAAAAAGGACTTCCAATATTGGTATGGGTTCGATTTGAGATCTTCTGGAAAAGATTTGGTGAACAACCATTTGACCTTCATGCTTTTCCATCATGCGGCAATATTCCCTGAAAAATATTGGCCGAAAGCCATTCATGTCAATGGTTATGTCAATGTTGCAAAGAAGACTGCGGACAATAAAATTATAGAGGAGAAGATGTCCAAACGAAAAGGCAATTTCAAGACCTTGGATGATCTTTTGGAGACATTTGGTGCTGACATAACCAGGATCACTTTGTTGACCGCGGGAGAAGGAATGGAAGATGCGGCCATCATGCCCGATGAAATTCCAAGCTATTCAAAATGGCTCAATACTTTGATGTCTATGGCTGAAGAAACGGACATTGACGATGAGATGCAACAAATCGATCGTTGGCTTATTTCCAAAATGCAGGATCAAATACAGAAAACAATAGACAACTATGAAAACATCAGGACAAGAAGCGCGTTCCAATCAGCATACCATGAAACCTTGCATTTGATTAAATGGTATACCAATAGAAGAAATGGAACTAAGGGACCTGGATTCAAATATGCAAGGGAAGTCATTATCAAGATGATTGCCCCCATGTTGCCCCACTTGGCAGAGGAAATTTGGGAAATGTGGGGGAGAAAAGGTTTCATAGCAACATCTCATTTCCCACATGTGGAAAAGGATAAAATTGACTTGGATGCTGAATATGGTGAAAAATATCTTGGTGAAGTTGTTGACGATTTGAAAAACCTGATCTCATTCTTGACATCCAGAGGTAATGACCCACCTTCTGAAATAGTTCTTTATGTCTCCCCTCAGTGGAAGTACAAAATTTATGAAGAGGCAAGAACAAATGGTACAAAGACCCTGCTGAAAAATATCATGCAGGATCCAGAGATCAAGTCCAAAGGGAAAGCGGCTGTCTCTTACGCACAATCCCTTATGAAGAAAGGGGCACCTCCAGATATTCCCATCTCCTATGAAACCGAAATGAAAGTCCTCGAAGAAGCCATTCCTTTCATTGAAAAACAATTTAACGCCAAAGTTGCCGTGAAGCCCGCTGAAGGTGCAGACCATCCAAAGGCAAAAGTAGCAGTTCCAAGAAGACCTGGCATTGTTTTGAATTAGAATCTTTTTATGATCCGTCAATCATTGACATGGGCAATACAAATGTAAAGTTTGAATTCTCAATTATATAAGCTTCCAAGAATTCATCATATTTCTTCCTGTGGAAAGATTCCCTTATCACTCCAAGCTCAAACATCAATTCATGTAATAAATCAATTGGTAGGTCATAATCCTCATGACCAGGAAACAGCCTTCCTTTTTCCATGAAATGCTCAACCTTATCATAAAGTTCTTCCAATAATTCTATGTAATCCTCAAAATAAACATTTTCAGGATAGAAAAAAGCACCAAAATGAAATGTGTCACCTGTGAATATTTCTCCTTCAGAGGAAACCAATACAATTGATCCTTGGGTATGACCATTTGCATGGAAGACAGAGAGATCAATTCCTCCCAAATCAAATTTTTCACCCCCTATCAATGGAATGACTTGATCATTGACAGGGATTTTGAAATTCATTTCCTTATAGAAATGAGCTCCAATTGAATCTTTAAGAAATGATACGTCAATTGGTTTTGAAATGCCTTTGTAATCCAATTTATGGATATGAACCTCAGGAAACTCACTGTTGCCCCCCACATGGTCAAAATGGTTGTGTGTATTGAACACAAGCAAATCCCTTTCTCCCAAATATTTCTTTATCGTAGGAAGGATAGGTTTTACTCCAGCGCCAGTGTCAATTAATGCCGCCTTTTCAGTTCCGATTAGCAGGTACATGTTTGTATAGACTGTTCTAAATTTCGGCTCGATCTTATCCAATCTTTCTCTGATGATATATAGGTGGTCATTTATCTGCTTGACCTCAAACCATTCCATAATTAATTTAGTTGCGTTCACTTATAGAATATTTGTTTAGTTATTTTATCCAAGGCTTTTCTCTGGCATATTCTTCTGCAAGCCTAAATTGTTTGGAAAGATCAATATGAAATTGCCTATTGTCGACAACTGGTTTACCGTCAACTAAAACATATGAAACATCCCTTTTCGTTGCCGTATAAACAATATATGAAAACTCATTATACATGGGATAGGCATTTGGATATACTGGATCAAGTATTACAATGTCCGCTTTCTTGCCAGGCTGGATACTTCCGATTTCATCTTCCATCCCCAAAGCCCTTGCCCCTTCAAGTGTTGCCAAATGGAAAACTGATCTTGCATCCATGACCTTTGGATCATGGGTAACTGCCTTTTGATAATATGACGCCAACTTCATCTCAAGGAACATGTCATGACCGCCTGTTGCAGGAGAACCGTCTGTTGCAAGACCGACTGGAATTTGCTTTTGAACAAATTTTGGCACCGGTGCAATTCCTGAGGCAAGCTTGCCATTTGAAGAGGGATTATGTGAGATTGTTGTACCTGTTTCCTTGATGATTTCAATTTCAGCATCAGAAACCCAGACACAATGCGCAAGGATTGTCTTGTCCCCCAAAATTCCCAAATCTTGGTAAGCCTTTATGTACTCATTTCCTGTTGATTTTCTAACCTCCTCACATTCTGAAATGTTTTCAGCGGCATGGGTATGAAACAGCAATCCTCTTTTGTTCGATTCCTCTTTTGCCCTTTGCATCAACTCATTTGAGCATGTCAGCAGAAATCTTGGGGTATATGCAAATTGAACCCGTTTCCCTTTCGGATATCTGTCTGCGAGTTGGTTCGCCTCTTTGATTGCCTTGTCTGTGCTTTCAATCAATCCTTCAATGGTATTCCTGTCCATGAGCATCTTTCCCACATTGCCACGGATGCCTGAATCAATTGCCGCTTTTATTGTCTGTTCAGCATGCCTTACCGTTGCCATGTCATTTGTTGTTGTAATCCCCCCAAAAAGCATCTCTGCATAACCGATTAAGGAGGATGTATAAACTTGTCCTGCATTGATGCTGGCCTCCCCTGGCAAAATCACTTGGTTCAACCAATCCAATAGCTCCAGATCGTCACCTGCACCTCGAAATAGAGTTTGTACCGCATGCGAATGTGTATTTACAAACCCTGGAATTACAATGGAATTTTTGTTGCCTATGACTGGATAATCAAACTCTTTCTTGATTTGCTCAAACAATCCAATTTTCTTGATTGTTCCTTGTTCAATAACAAGGGCATGTTCTTTCCCAACAGGTGAAAATGCATCCCTAATGATACGACCTCGAACAATTAATCCCTGTGACACCTATTCCAATTGGCATTGATTTTTTATAAGTTCTATATTAGATACCTAAGTTATTTATTGGACATTTTACTCGTTATTATGATTACATGAAATTGAAAAGTTTAATTAGGGATTCAGTTTGGTTAGCCTATGAAAATCCTACCTATTGTAGCTGGATTGATCGTCTTATTTGCACCAATTGTTTTTTCTGTATCGACATTGGGAAACAACGAAACAACAACCATTCTCGGATCATTTTACATCTCCACCAAATCAAATGTGTTTGGAATTGAAAGTTCAAGCCAAGAGACTTTAAATTCCGATTGGTTCAAGGACAATGGTCTTTATGACACATATTATGGAAGTTACGTTCTTTTCTATTATTTCAGCTTGTTAATGGCGGCTATTGCAATTTTCATTGGATTACGGACAAAAGGTAAGCAAAGCGGCAAACCCGCGGCATTGGTTTCCCTGCTCAGTGGATTGACATTGTTGGCAATCCGCTACCTGATGCTTTCAGATGCCAATAGTTCGTTTTATGAGAAAAAAGAGATACTAGGCATACAAACCTCTTACTTGGAAATTCCTGTAGCAGCACTGTTTGCCATACTTCTAGGCATTTTCGGATTGATAAAGGATTAATAATACAATATTACGACCAGAAATGTCATCCATGCCAAAAAAAGAACCAAGGGAAATACTCGCTTGAATAAAGAATCATTTTTCTCCCTTTGCCTGATTTCTTGCTGTTCCTGTTCTATCACTTGTTTATACACTTTCTTCTTTTTTCTCCAAAATAAGCGCTTATTCTTTTTCTTTGCGATTTCCTCCAGTTTGGCCAAATCATTCTTGAAATTTGTTACTATATGATTATACAATTGTGTCATTTCCTCTGCCTCTTCCTGCGTTCGAGGGGCAAGCTCTGCAAGAATTCTTGAAGGCATCTCACTTCTGCACACAGGACAAAATGGTTGCATGAACAGCCAAGCGGCAAAATGATCCTTGTGGTATTCTGACTCACAAAAAGGACATTTGTATGGTTTCTCTTGGAGGGGTCCAAAGCAGATTTTACAGGTAATGTTAGCCACATAATGTTTTTTCCACCACACTTTTTATATCTGTCTTAATTCCCTTCAAATTTTGATTTTTATGGGAAAAGCTCTTAACTTTTTTCTAAACAAAACAAATAATGAATTCCGAAACTTTTCTTTATCCTTTTGCAATTGTGGTTACATTTGTATTTATTACCATTGGCATAAAAGGCAGTTCCCCTCTTGCAGTAATTTTCTATTTAATCTGCGGTTTTCTGCTGGCGGTATGGTATATCTCTTTGGGATTGCTTCATAAAGACCAATTCACAAAAATACTTCATAAGATTTCAGTTTCAAATCCACTGAAATTTGGAGTTCCTGCATTGGTTTTTATGATCGTTGTTTTCACAGAATTACTTTTGGGGGGCTCTTGGAATATTGGAAAATTGCTTGGGTTGGCAATCTATCTTTACTTGCCAACAATTGCCCTAACCCTAAAGTTTCGAGGAAACCTTATCTTTTCGGTATTGGCTGTCTGGTTTCCAATTGAATGGGATTTTCTCGACCAGTTGCTGAGTAATTTGAGGTTCTTCGTCCTACCAAGTGATGCGTTGTTGGGGATATTCTCTCTTTCTTGGGCAATGCTCACCAATGGTTTTGATCTTCCATGGTACAATTGGAACCTTGACAAAGATGATTTGAGATACATAAATATCAGTACTTTAGGAGCAACCATTGCAATTGTCCCTCTGGGAATTCTGCTTAAATTCTTGACTTGGAATCCCTCAACTCTCCTGTCAAATTCAATTGCCCCAAATCCCGTTCTTACTGCAATTATTGTTTTCATTGGGATTTTTTTCGTTCAAGGAATAATGGAGGAATACCTTTTTCGTGACATCATTTTTAGGAAATGGTTCGAATTTTTAGAGAAACAAGACAAACGATGGCATTTGGGATCAATTGTCTTTTCTGGTTTGGTGGTCATATCAATTCCATTTTGGGATGAAGTTCTTGGATTTCTGACAAAAATATTACCGTTTCTAGCTCCTGTCACAGACAAGGTCGGAACACTAGACGAACCTCTTGGTCAAGCGGAAGGTGCACCAATCCCAGAAATTTCCAGTTGGCCCAATTGGCTTCCTTACTTGATTATAGGATCCTTATTGATTTTTTTGGGAATTCTTGTCTATTCCAAATTCCCTAATGCAGTCACTGCCGCGTTGATTGCCTCTGCAATCATTTTTGGGTTTGCCCATTTTGAGGACTGGAGATATGTCATGTTTGCAAGTTTTGCAGGAGTTGCCTATGGATATGCCTATTACAAAACCAAAAATCTTCTTGCTGCTGCTGCGGTTCATATGGGAGTTGACGCTGTTTGGGCATTGCTTCTCTCATATTAACCAACAAATTTCCTTTTATTTAGATAAGTGAAATAATCTTTTTACAATTTTATTCTTTCACAATAGATGCTATTTATAGTTTTATGAAAGCAATAAGCCCTTTATCTCAATTTCTTTGGTCTCATATTCTGAGTTAATTTTCATATCAATATCATAGTACTGCCGATTATATGTATTCCATCTTTTTTCTAATAAACTCTATGAATTTCACCATTAACTATAGAAG
>WAKA01000100.1 GCA_015523565.1 Candidatus Heimdallarchaeota archaeon
GGATTTTATAGGGTATTTTCTGAGTTTTTGGGAAAATTGTCTTTTAAGAAAAACAATCCATGGAAGCATTGGGTTCAGACTGTTTGATGAGACGATGTGGTTTATTTGTGATGATCATATTTTTTGGCAAGTCTGTTCCATTCAATTTTCGGACATTTGTCTTGGATGAGCGTTATTCCCCTGAATTCAGCTTCTTTTTTTAGTATTGTTGTTATTCCCAATGGAAGCCAGATAAGTGGGATGTTCAGTTCTATTGCCTTTTTCACCATTCTGTCAACGTTTCTTTGGCTTAAGTATATGATTACTGCGGTTGGGTTTTTTACGTCCTCCAATTTTTTTTTCGGTTTCCAATGACCTATTTCCTCAAGGACAGGGTGTATGGGGATGATTTCATGTCCTTTTTCCTCAAGGAATTCGGGAACATATCTGCTTGGTTGTGATGGATCTGGGGACATTCCTACAACGGCGATTTTTTGGGGGGTCATGAGGAATTCCCTGATGATTTCATCCATATTGGATGGTTTTGTGTTTGGTATAAAAATGGGATGGTTTTGTGTCAGATAGAGATATTGGTTTTTTTTGTTTCATGGGACTGGCAATGCTTTTCCTTTTTCAGCCACCAATTTGCCGGATTTGAACACTTTAATGATATTGATTGGGTTTTCGAGGTTTGAGATGTCCTCCAGTGGATTTTGTTTGACGAGAAGCAAGTCGGCGACATATCCTTGCTTGATTCCCCCTGTTTTATCGAGTCCGATTGCAGAGGCGGCGTTGACAGTTGCGGTTTGCAGAGCTTCAAGAGGGGTCATGCCAAGCTTTTCCACATAAATTGTCAATTCCCTTGCGGAAGTTCCGTGTGGATTTCCAGGGACACCTGCATCAGTTCCGCATGCTATTTTGACTCCTTTTTCGAATGCGGTTGCGTGTCTTTCGATCATTGCGGAATCGACTTCAATGGTTTTTTTTCTCACTTCTGGAGGGAGTTGCATCATCAGTTCAGGTTTATCCATAAATGCAGAGGTTTGGGTTGGAACAAGGGTGATGTTGTTCTTTTTCATGAGTTTTATTCCTTCGTCATCGACGAGGCTACAGTGCTCAATGGTGTCGACTTTTGCCTTTGCGGCGTGGATAATGCCTTGTGTTCCGTGTGCATGGACGGCTACATGCATTCCAAGCCTGTGGGCTTCGTTGACCATGGCGGTAAGTTCTTCTTCTGTCCACAGGGTTCGTTCAAGTTTTGATTCCATTCCATGGAGGACGCCACCTGTTGTCATGGTCTTGATGAAGTCAGACCCTAGTCTTTTTCGTTCACGGACTGCATGACGAACGCCGTCGGTACCTGTGAGAACTTCCCTTCGTTTCTGCAATTCTATCCACTCATCGGGACCCATTGCTTCTTGGTTGCCCCATTGGCTTATTGTCCATTGTGCAACGATCAATCTTGGACCAATGACAGTTCCTGAATCGATTGACCGTCGCAGGGAACTCCCCCACAGTTCACCGCCGCAGTCTCTAAGAGTTGTGAACCCTGCCTTCAGGTGTCTCAGCGCATTTGCATAGGCGATGTAATGGTTCATTCCTGATTTTTTCCTCATCATTTCCTCTGCCCAATGGACAGTTGATGTTGCTTGCAGGTGGACGTGAAGATCAATCAACCCAGGAATGAGGAACATTCCATTTCCGTCAATTATTTTGTCAGGAGATGCTTGAGGTTCCCCAATCCATTCGATTTTTTCGGAGAAGCCGATTGATCCTTCAGTTTTTTTTCCGGTTTCCACGTCGATTATATTGACGTTTTCGATTTGTATCATTGAATGTTCATTTTCAGGGATTTATTTTACTCCTTTGTTTTCACCCATTTTATGGCAGAGGTATTCGCTCAAGTTGTTTAATATGCAGTAAGGAATTCTTCAGGAATAAGTTTTTTTGCCATGAGGACATTGAGCTCATTTTTCCTGTACCTATAGACGAGTTCGCCTTTTGATTCAGGGTGCAATCCATATTCGGGCATTGCAACGATCACGTCACCAAGCCTTGTCCACATTCTTCTTCTGTATTTTCCAGGAATTCGGATTTGTCTTACTTTTCCGTCGACGCATCGTGTAAGCAACAATCTTCCACCGAGCAGTTGGATAACCTGTCCTAGAACTTCACCTTCCTGCGGGAGTCTTGTTCTTATTATTTCAGAGTTTGATCCCTTGGATCTATGTTTTTTGTTTTTTCGGTTTTTCTTTCTCATTTTGAGGGCTCCATGTATTGATTTCCTTTTTTGTTCCCTTTTTTTGTTTCCGTGTTTCGAGAATTCTTTTCAAAAGGTCATATCAATTGGTCTTAATGTAATTATTATTTCTTTTCTAATAAGGGTTTGGTTGCAAGGCGGGGGGAATGACAGGGGGAGTTGGTTTTTTGGTATGGGTCAAAAGGTTATTTATTAAAAGGAATTGTGCATATGAAATTCAGACATGATAGACGAATTGCGTTCGGTGATCGAGACGGTCGACCGTTCAGTTGTTGAGTTTGTTGATATGAGAGCGTTTGAAAGCACTGAGCTGATGATAACGGTACGAAAGGGGAAGGCAGAGGACATTTCTTCGGACAAGCTTGGTGGGGTTGCGATCCGTGCACTGGTCAATGGTGCATGGGGCTTTGCCTCAGTCGCCTCTTTTGAGGTGCCAAAGTTGGTAGAAACATTGCATACAGCCATTAAGATGGCGAGGGGGGCATCACAGCATATCACCCGCAAGGCAGAGATTACGGTTGACCGTGCTTTTGAGGGGAAGAATATTTTCAGACCTGATGTCAATCCCAAGGACCTTTCATTTGAGGAAAAATATGAGCTTGCCTCCAAAACTGAAAAGACATTGAGGGATCATGACCACAGGATAATCAACTCAGTTGGTCGGTATACGGAAAAAATCCAGCGAGAGACCATAATAAATACTCTTGGTACAGAGGTTGTGAATGATTATGGAGTGTTCAGATTATCTGGCATGGCAACAGCACGTTCAGGGGATGTTATCCAGAATGTGTCGGACAGTGTGGCAACCAATGCAGGGTTGCAGAGGTTACTTGATTGGGAAATAGAACATGAGATGACACGTTTGGGAGATCGGGCAATAGGTTTGCTTGATGCGGTTCCGTCCCCCTCAGGTCGGATGAATGTTGTACTGGAACCCTCACTGGTTGGAGTTTACATACATGAAGCATTTGGTCATGCATCAGAGGGGGATGCGATTCTTTCTGGCAGGTCAGTTCTTCGGAACAAGATTGGGGAAAAGATGGCAATTGATGGGGTGAATGTTATAGACGATCCCACATTGCCAGGGTTGCGGGGGTCTTTCAAGTTTGATTCGGAGGGCACACCTACATCTCGGAGGCAGATAATCAGAGATGGTGTCTTGGTTGGATACCTAAACGATTTGCAGTCTGCCTCTATGCTTGACAAGGGGAATGCGCTGAATGGTGCAGGTCGTGCAACTGATTTCAGGCATATGACCATGCCGAGGATGGGGAACACCTATATTGAAAACGGAGACATGAGTTTTGAGGAGTTGTTGGAAGCTGTTGGCAATGGTGTTTATCTGACACATTCGTATGGGGGCTATGTGAATCCTGCAAATGGTCAGTTTTATTTTTCATCGCAGTCTGGTTATCTTATTGAGAACGGTGAACTGACTAAACCAATCAGGAATTCAGGGATGAGCGGCATGACGTTGGAAGTGCTTCAGAACACTATTGGTGTCGGGAATGACCTGATAATCGATGCGTTTCCAGGAGTCTGCGGCAAGGCGAATTTGACGGGGTTCCAACCGATGCCCGTTACGGGTGGTGGTCCCACGATAGCGGCAAAGGACATTGTAGTAGGTGGAAAATAATGGAGAAACTGGAACATAGGACAGGTCTTGTCGAATTATCCGATTTGGCGGAACGAGCGCTTGCATTGAACAAGGAAGGGGCACAGATGGAGATAACCTTGACCAATGGATTTGAGAGGAGCATTGAGGTCAAGGGAAATTCCATTTCAGGTGTACAGCAACAGACGAAGACAAAGGTGACAGTCAGGATTTATGATGGAAAAAGACTTGGTATAGCCTCTGCGACATCTTTGAGCCCTAAGTCCATAGAGGAGACAGTGACCAATGCCATGAAGCTTGCAAAGTTGTCACCACCCGATGACAAATTTGTCTCATTGCCTGAGCCAATGGAAAGACAACCTGCAAATTTGGAGGGGTTGTATGATTCGGAACTGGCCTATCTTGACCCGTCAAAAGTGGTTGAAAGTATTGGAGACATGATACAAGGAGCAAGAGAAGTCCATGAAAAAGCCAATGTGGGAGGAAGATTGAACATGAACCTTATGGAGAGAGTGGTTGCAAATAGTTTAGGGATATTCACGCAAACGGAGAATACATCGATGTCTTCCTTTGCATTCATATCCATACCGTTATCTCCACAAAACGTGGGAGTGGGATTTGAGGTTAATGTGGACAGGAAATGGGATCCAGCATTCAGTTTTCATGAGTTTGGGAAAATTGCGGCAGAAAAGGCAAAACAGATGTTAAATGCAAAGATTGGCCCCTCTAAGAAGCTCCCCGCTCTTTTTGATGAGAGAGCCACATATCAATCCCTAAACCAAATCTTTGGGTTTGGGGTCAATGGGTATTCGGTAATGACAGGGACATCATACTTTGCTGACAAGATAGGTGCAGAGCTTGCAAGTCATGGGCTGTCATTGTTTGATGACCCCCATGTTCCAGGTGGAGCGGCTTCAGTGGTTTTTGACCGAGAGGGGGTTCCGACAACCCGAGTCCAGATCATGACAGATGGGGTGTTGGAAAGCTATGTGACTGATTCATACACTGCAAATGTTTTGGGTCTAGAAAATACAGGAAATGCGGGCACAGGCTTTCGAAGTAAGCTTCCCAGACCGACAATACATCAGCTCCAGGTAGAGGCAGGCAATGATTCAAGGGAGGCAATGCTTGAAGATCTTAAGGAGGGGATTCTAGTGGAATCAGGAGTAGGACCTGCTGGAGGCTCGCCTCAGATTTCTGCGCAGATTAACAGGGGTTTTTATGTGAAAGATGGGGAGATTGAATATCCCTTGAAAAATACGATGTTGGGAAGCAATGTCTATGAGTTTCTTGGTGGCATAGTTGCCATTTCAAGGGAATTGAGGAAAGAGTTCGGTCACCAATCTCCAATGATATTGGTAAAGGAAGTCTCAATCGCAGGAGCAGGAAAACAGAAAAAGCAGGGAGCAAACATTTCCATGAGCTCCTTTTGAGATTTGATTGGTCTGTTTAGGTTGGGGGTTCCCGATATCATTTTTTAGGATTAATACAATCAACAATTATGAATATAATTCAAAAAGTGATGAGGTTTTTCGTCAATACGTTCTTGATTGGATTTATATTGCCCATACTTTACATTATAGTTAGATTGGCAAATGGAACCTCATTGTTTATCATTTTCAGGGATATTGCAGAATTTCTCGTAGCCATTGTATCCATTTTGAGAGAAAATGTATGGGGGTTCATGGCATCCTCATTTTTACTTTTGGGATTTTCAGTTTATGCGGGACATCTTCGCCAAATGAGAAAATTGGGGAATGGCATGTTGGGAATATTCTATGCATCCCTACTGATTTTCTACCCACTGAATCTCTTTTTCTTTAGGAATGCGGTGGTGACAGTCCCGTTTGTAATTGGAATTGGAGTGCTGTCGTCTTTTTCATTGGCAAATGACATTGCCAAGGTTAAAGTGGAAAAGACTGAGATCAAAAACATTAGAATTGGGTCATTGTTTCGTTCATTAATAGTGGTGATGACAGGATTGTTGCTTATTGGACCCTCGTTAGTTGCAATGGTTGGACCATCACCACCAATCGTCCCTACGAAATATGGTAAGCAAGGACCGTATGATGTGCATCGTACCTCATTGCTTCAACAGGTCAACAAAACCATATTGGAGATGGTCATTCCAGAATTTCCCAACAATGAGTGGAAGATATTCCTATATGTCCCAGAAACAACAGCAACAGTTCCAGTCCATATATTTCTTCATGGTCATGGGGGACCTGACCCGAAATACTATGACAACATGATGCGTTTGGTTTCCTCTTGGGGGGTATTGGGAATTTTTGTGCAATATCCGACAAATTTCGACAACAAGAAACTGGATAGTTTTGTTGAAAAATACTTGCCGTATGTCGCGAATGAAACAGAGATAGTCAAAGGAAATCCCTTACGCTATCAAATTGTCCTAGATGGAATTCTTCAAGCTTTGGAGAGTTTGAATTCGTCATCCATTCCAGAAGTGAACTCTTTTCTCCCGAATGGTTTCAATCTTTCAATGCTGATGGTTGTTGGTCATTCACTTGGTGGTGGAATGGTTCTTTTCATTGCTTCAGAGATGGTGAAAAGGGGATGGGGAACAAAAAAACTGGTGCTTGATATTGAGGCTGGGTGGGTCAGTACAATTCCGACCAACATGACAATTCTACCAGATCACACTTTGTTGAATGTTGCAATTTATGATCGGGATTCCATTGTCGCCCCCTGCATAACGGCAGACTTATTTGAAAGGATTGCAACAAGGGATGGACATAAGCCTCTTCCAAGTGACCAAACATCGTTAGTGATTGTCAGGAGTGATTATCATGGGTTTCCTAGAGAACTAGCACTGCATTACTCTCCAACAGATCTGATAAAAGGCAATATATACTATAGAGCCTATGTTGGAAGATTGCAGGCCATGGCAGATTACTTGGTACAGGGGAATGGCAAAGAGTATTTTATGGAGAACACAGACATGGGAGAATGGCGCGATGGGACACCATTCAAACCCCTGTTCAGAACAACAGACCCTTACGGTAAGAGAGGAGGAGAGCCAATGAATCCATATGTCCAAGACTTTACGAGTGTGTATTGTGTTAACAATTGATATTTTTGACCATTACCAATCTATATTTGAGACATACAATGACTTGAGTTTTGGAGGAAGGATTGGTTTTTCTATTGTTACAGTATCCAAAGTAAGTTTTTGCAAGACATAAAGGTGGCTAATTCCAAAATCCTGCCATACCTTCATGTTTTTCAATGTGAGTTTACGTAAATTGGGGGCATGACAAGAAAGATCAGTCGCCAATGTGGAACATCCGTCCATGTGAAGAAATTTAAGAGCAGGGAATATTGCACCATTGAAATTGAGAATAGAATCGGAGATGGTAATTCTTTTTAGGCTTGTATATTTCCTTGGTTTGAAATTCAAAGATACACTGGATAATGAGACAACTGCAAGTCTTTTGAAGTGATCCAGCCAAATTTCATGAAATTCTTTTCGATATTGCCTTTGACAAATTGACAATGTAAGTTTATTGAGGTGTTTGAAACGGGAAATCCAGTCCAAATCCTCTGGCCAACTGTTGTAGCCGTAATGGATTGAAAGAACCGAGAGATTTTTGGCACATATGTTTTTCTTTTTAGGTTTGATTCCATGTGTTCCTTTCAGGTGAATTGCTAGAAATCTCAAGTGTTTCAGTTTCAATAGATGCATGGGAAAGAAAGGCAACGGAATGCGTGAGAAAAATCCAACAATTTTTCCATTTCTCAATATCCATTCCTTTTTTTTATTCCGTTTTGTGGGGAATTCGAGTATAAGCATTGCCCAATAGTTCCCATTATTGGTAATCATGGATATGTACAACTGCCTTGAAAGAGGGTCAAAAACAAGTTTGAATTGGTCAAGTCGTGCAAATTTTAGAGGAAATATTCCTGAAAAACGTAATTCGATCAAAAATTCAGAAAAATGTGTCCAGTCAGACTTATGCAGAAGATTTTCCACATCAATCAAGATCCCATTGGAAATTTGGACTATTTTTTGTTGGGCAGTTGCATGTTCATCCATACCCCTAGTTAAGCAATTATCCACAAAAAAACCTTTATTTTGGTGAAATGACACTCTAAAACACAAAGATTTTTGGTGTTCAATGGGTATTGCAGGCAAGACGGACAAAGAATATCTGGAAATTAAATTTTTTTGTATTTTTTTTGCTTAACAAGAACCCTATATCCACATTCTTCAAAAATGAAATGGATAAAGGAAAACCATGGTCGATATCCTTGCAATACTGCAATCAATTGATAGAAATGTGTTGATGATTGCAATAATTGCCATTTTGGTCATTGAAGTGTTTCTTTTGTCTTTTCCAAAAGAGATTGTAATGGTTTTTGCAGGAATTGCTTTCGGAATAGCAGGAGGAACCATTCTTAACCTTATAGGACTTTTCGGTGCAGCTTGGTTAGGCTATGAGGGGGGACGTTTGGGAAAATTTGGGGTTGAGAGGTTAAGGGGACATAGATTAGTGGTTAAATACAAAGATCAGTTGGAAAGGAGGGGAAATACAGGCCTGTCATTGCTTAGACTCATTCCATTAACACCCAATGATATTCTCAGCATAACTTGTGGATTTGTTGAATTCAGGAAAAAGCCATATCTCATCATTTCTTTCATAACCGCAATCCCCTACGCATTTCTTTGGGCGTATGTAGGGGACAAGGGGGTAGAAACGTTGATGGAGACCATTCCAACGGCATTTGACCCAACCTTATGGTTACTTAGCTTTATCCTTGTAATTCTATTGTTCTGGGTTTTATCCAAGAGGCTTTTTGTAGAAGAGAATGAATGATTCACCACTCGAAATGTTTTTTAGAGAGTAGTGTGAAAAAGACGTATGGTTGATGAAGAAGTACATATGAAAGAGTCAGAAACACAAAAACCGTTAACGAAAAAGCTAGAAGTTGAAGACAGAACAGCATCTAAACTTGCTGATGGAGTGGCAGGAACAGATGTGGGTATTGCAAGAACCTTAGAGGAAATTGTAGTGTCCCCGATCAGGATAGCTGGAAGAATTGTTGATGGAACAATACAAGGGGTGAAACATGGAATTGAGACTAGTTCCAATCCTGTTGAGGCAATGGCGAAACCTATCATTTCAGGAGTTGTAGGAGCTGTAAAAGGAACAATGAAAGGAATCGAACAATCAGCACGGAAGATTGGAGAGGGACTATCTGAGATAGGAGAAAACATAACCACAGTTGGCAAAACATTGGAAGGGAAAGAAGGCAATAACAAAAACGACCCCAATATTGGTGAGAAGACCACATAAAAGATAAAAACTATTTATCACTGAACAAAAATGGGGAATCATGGTAAATTATCCCCCACCCCCCTATAAAATCAAAATGGTTGAGCCCATCAATCTCATACCGAGAGAAAAAAGAGAAGAGGCTCTGAAAAGGGCGAATTATAATCTTTTTAATTTGATGGCGGATGAGATTTATTTGGATTTCCTGACAGATTCAGGGACGGGAGCAATGTCACAGACACAATGGAGTGCCATGATGCTTGGTGATGAAACCTATGCAAATGCAAGAAGCTTTTTGCGATTTAAAAAAACCATTGAGGAATTCACAGGATTGCCAGAAGTCATACCTGCCCATCAAGGCAGAGCGGCTGAAAACGTCTTGTTTGGTCATTTACTCAAAGATAAGGCAGGGTCATGGGTTGTTTCCAATCAAAGTTTCGACACAACAGTTGGGCACATTATGTACAATGGGGCAAAACCAGTGGACATAGTGATTGAAGAGGGTAAAGACCCACAGAAGGTTTTACCTTTCAAAGGAAACATGGATACTGCCAAACTCCAATCCATTCTGGAAAATGATGCAGACAAGGTGGCTGTCATAACTCTTGTTCTGACAAACAATGCGGGAGGAGGTCAGCCAGTTTCAATGGAAAATATTAAGCAGGTTTCCGAACTGGCCAAGAATTATGGTAAAATCTTTGCGCTTGATATAGCCAGAGTTGTTGAGAACGCTTATTTCATTCAACAAAGGGAAAGTGGATACAAAAATAAATCTTTAAAGGAAATAGTACGTGAAATTTGTACTTCGGCAGATGCCGTATGGATGTCAGCTAAAAAGGACGCCTATGTCAATATTGGAGGATTTATTGCCTTAAGGGACAGCCAACTTGCAGATAAACTAAGAGAAAGACTCATTCTTTTCGAAGGTTTTCCCACCTATGGCGGACTGGCAGGGAGAGACCTAGAAGCAATTGCAACAGGTCTTCAAGAGGCTGTCGAAGGTGAGACAGTTGCCCATAGGGTTCAACAGGTGGGTTATCTTATTGAAAGATTGAATGAAGAGGGAATCCCAGTGGTTTTGCCCCCAGGAGGTCATGCTGCGTTTATTGATGCAAAAGCAATGCTTCCTCATATTCCGCCAGAACAATTCCCTGCACAGGCTCTTGCATGCCATCTTTATTTGGAAGGGGGAATACGCTCTGTGGAAATTGGATCCTTAATGTTTGGTAGGCATGAAGAAGGCAAATTCATTCCAGCACCAATGGAACTTGTTCGTCTTGCAATTCCAAGAAGAGTTTATACAAAGGCACATTTTGATTATGTAGTGGATATTTGTAAACAACTGAAAGAAAAGGCAGATGAAATCAAAGGAATGAAAATCACTGAAGAGCCAGAACTGTTGAGGCATTTTACGTGTAAACTTACCCCTATTAGTTAACCTACCGAAAAGGAAAAATAAAAGGAAAATCAATTGAAACAATGGAGTTCCCTACATCAAAAGAATACATTGCCATAATTGACTTTGAGGCGACATGTACAGACAAAAAAGAATTCCCTAGAAAAGAAACAGAGATAATTGAATTTGCCTGCATTGTGATTGACAAGAATTTAAATGAGATACAGAGGTTTGGAAAATTTGTTCGACCAATTCTTCATCCACAATTAACATCATTCTGTAAGAGATTGACCAGCATTTCTCAAGAAAATGTAGATACTGCGGATAGGTTTCCAGAAGTTCTGAATGAATTCAAGGAAGAAATAATTAAACCCTACAACCCTCTTTTTGCATCATGGGGCAGATATGACAAAAATCAGTTGCGACAGGATTGTCACTTACATAAGGTCGAATATCCTTTTGATGAGGAACATTTGGATATTAAAAGGTGGATACCTCGATTTTATCGATTTGAAAAGCCAAAGGGAATTGGGGCAATGCTCAAGTATTTGAAGATGAATTTTGAGGGGACGCACCATAGAGGAATCGATGATGTCAGCAACATAATCAGGATACTCAGGAAAACAGATGAGTTGATAAGGCAAAGGGATTAGGACAACCCCTAGTTTTTTAGACAGTTTCCAATATGGCGGATATGGATGTTGCAAAAGTTGCGACCAAAATTGGTGACAAAATCAAGTCAATTGATGAAATGCTTGAGGAGATCAATTTTCTTACGGAAATGATAGCAAAGGAAGCCGCTCCTCCATTTAAAGAGGAAAGAAGAGGGTCATTGATAAGGGAAAAGTTTGAAAAGCTGGGTTATCCCACATTTGTTGACTCAGTAGGGAATATTATTGCATCAATGAACCTATCATCCGAAAATAGGGATCAGGAAGCAATTATTGTTTGTGCGCACCTTGACACAGTATTTCCAGAGAATACAGAAATTATCTTGAAAAGGGAGGACGGGAAAATGATAGGACCTGGGGTGGGAGATGATGCAAGAGGATTGACCAATCTTCTCGTGATAGCTCAATTACTGAAAGATATGCTACAAGGCATTCCATTATATTTCATTGCAAATGTTGGGGAAGAGGGAATAGGAGATTTAAGAGGAACAAAACATATTTTCAATGCCGAAGAACATAAGGAAAGGTTCGCAAAAATCCGATATTTTGTCACAATAGATTCAACAGGAGCAGGGACAATAGTAAACCAATCAATAGGAAGCAAACGTTACCGAATAAGTTTTCTTGGACCAGGAGGACACAGTTTTCAACAATTCGGAACCGTTAATCCCATTTATCCCTTAGGAAATTTTATTTCAGAAGTTGAGAAAATCAAGGTCAGTGAGATGCAAAAGACAACATACAACATAGGAATTGTAGAAGGGGGCATTTCGGTCAATGCAATCCCCACAGAAGGAACCTGCCTTGTGGATTTACGATCAGAAAGCACAGAGGAACTGAATAGATTGGAAAGAAAAGTTCTTGAATTTGCAAGAGAGGTAACAGAAACAGAAAACAGGAAAAGGGAAGGCAAAATCCAGTTGAAAATTGAAAAAATCGGTGACCGACCAGCAGGCAAGTGCTCCAGTCATTCTCAATTATTGAAAGTAGCAATTCAAGCAACAAGACATTTTGGTATTGAGCCCAATCTAAAAGCAAGCAGTACGGACGCAAACATTCCGCAGAGCAAGGGAATTGAAGCAATCGCAGTTTCTGGGACTGCCGATGGGGGAAATGCACATAGCCCTCAGGAATGGATAGATATTAGCCAAATGAGCCTTTTACCGATCAAAAGGAATTTGCTTCTAATAGCAACCCTTATTGAAGAAATGTTGCCATAATATCATACTACCTATCAAAATTGTAGTAATGTCCATCCGCAAAAACTATCTTTTTTATATAGACAGAAGAGATTTCCTTTAGCAATTTTTGGAGTGGATAATATGCCAGAATATGAAATAGGTATCTTATCAAGGGGTGGACAAGGTGGTGTAACCTTAGGAAAGGTGTTAGCATATGCAGCCACCTATGATGGCAAATACGCAAGTGCAATACCGAAATATGGGGCGGAAAGAAGAGGTGCACCAGTCATGTCCTCAGTCCGCATTTTTGATAGACCCGTGAAACGACACGCACAAATTCTTAAACCAAAAGACATTCTTTCATTGGATTATACATTAGTTCCGAGGTTTTATGCAAATGATTTTTTTGAAGGGATGGGGAGCATTACAGTAAACGCGGCGGAGATTCCGCAAGAGTACTACCGATATACACCAGCCAAGATCGGATTTGTGAATGTACAGGAAATTGCCAAAAAACATGGATTAGTGAAAAGTGGGTCGACGCTTATTGGCATTCCAGCACTGGGAGCCTTTATTAGAACGACAAACATTATCCGCATTGATTCATTGCATAAAGCGATTGACAAGATGTTTCCAGCATCGAAGTATCTTGAAGCGAATCATAAGGCGGTTGATGAGTGTTTTGATGAGACAATGGTAATGACCCTTGATGAATTGAAGGAAATGAAAATGGAGGTATCAGCAAAATGATTGAAAGAAGAATACATCCAGTAGTCCAGCCAATGGCGGGGGTAGCCGGAAGAACAAGTGAATGGAGGACACAACGTCCAGAACTTTTTGTGGACAAATGCACAAAATGCATGAAATGTGTTGTCCATTGTCCAGATGATTGCATTACCTTAGATGAGGAGGGATATCCAACAATAGACCAATATTACTGTAAGGGATGCATGATTTGTGAAGCTGTCTGTCCAGTTGATGCGATAATTGAAATTGAGACACTACCAGGAGGTGACAAGGATGCTTGATATGGGAAAAGTGGAAATATGGACAGGCAACCAAGCAATTGCTGAAGCGGCCATTCGATCTAGACCAGAAGTAATTGCGGCATATCCCATTACCCCATCAACACCTATAATTGAGACATTGTCGAAAGCAGTTGAAACAGGAAGATTGCGAGCAGAATTCATTGCAGTTGAAAGTGAACATTCAGCCATGGCAGGGGTAATTGGGGGAGCTACAGCAGGAGCTCGAGTATTCACGGCAACATCATCACAAGGCTTGCTTTACATGATGGAAATGATTTATTGGGCAGGATATGGGAGATTGCCCATAGTGATTGGACTTGTCAACAGGGCCCTGGCACCAGGATGGTCAATTTGGGTAGATCACCAAGATGCCTATTCAATGCGGGATGCAGGGTGGATGCAATTTTTTGCAAAAAACAATCAAGAGGCATATGACCTGATAATACAAGCATTCAAAATTGCAGAGAACCATGATGTTTACATGCCTGCAGCGGTCAACATTGATGGATTTGTCTTAAGTCATGTAGCAGGTCAAGTTATGCCGTTGGATCAAAAAACAGTTGATGATTTCCTTCCCCCACTGAACCCATTGTTCAAGCTTGACCCTAAGAATCCAGTCTCATTTGGTTCTTTGACATTGCCAGATGATTATAGACTTTTAAGACAAGACCTGTTGGATTCAATGGAAAGAGCCAAAACTGTGATTGAAAATGTCTCTAAAGAATGGGCAGAGATTACTGAAAGGGATTGGGGAGGTCTTGTAGAAATTTATGGCTCAGAAACTGCAGATGTTGGCATTGTTGCATTGGGAACAATTGCTGAAGAAGCTGAGGAAGCTGTTGACCTTCTTAAGTCTCAAGGATTGGATGCCTCAGTTATTCGGATCCGATCATTTAGACCATTCCCGACCGAAAAAATTGCGAAATTGGCGAGGAACTATGGCAAGCTTATGGTCATTGACAGGGGATTCAGTTTTGGAAGCTCGTCACCACTTGCCATGGAAGTGAGAAATGCCCTTTATAAAAATCAAGTCAAGGTGCCTGTTTATTCTCGACCCATGGGATATGGAGGTACTGACGTAACATACCAAGAAATTGCAGAGGTCGCACAGGAAGTATTCAAGGAGGAAGAAGAATGGTAAATTCAAAACAACTTGTTAAACTGGAAATGGGGGCAAAGGCAATTGAGAAAGGGAATCTTGCATGTCCGGGATGCCAATTGAACTTGGCATTCAAGCATTCACTTTCTGCCCTGAAGAACAATGCAATAGTTGTAGTGCCTGCCTGTTGTACATCAGTCATCCAAGGTGCAGGACAGGGTTATGGAATGCATGTGCCGATTTTCAATACAGCTTTCGCATCCGCCCCGTCAGTCGCCTCAGGAATTGCAAGGAAATTGAAACTTGATGGGTCAGATACCACTGTTGTTGTTTGGGCAGGGGATGGGGGAACTGCCGATATTGGTTTTGCATCACTTTCAGGGGCGGCAGAAAGAAATGAAAATATACTTTACATCATGTACGATAACCAAGGATATCAGAATACAGGAAACCAAAAAAGCGGTGCAACACCTAAAGGTGCAAAAACATCCACAACGCCATATGGAAAATCAAACAGACGCAAAGATATCGCAAGAATCATGATTGCGCAGGAAGTCCCATATGTGGCCACTGCAAATGCCGCCTATCCAGAGGATCTTTATGAGAAAATTACAAGGGCGGCAAATGAATTCAAAGGGAATTTCAGGTTTATCCAAATTTTCTCACCATGTCCGCCAGGATGGACTGTTGACACAAGAGACATTGTGGAAGTTGGAAAACTTGCCAATTCCACAGGATTTTGGCCAATGTATGAAGCGGTGAATGGAAAAGTCATATTAAGCAAGAGAAGTGCAAGATTTATGGATCCTGAAAAACGAACACCAGTTGAAGAATTCCTGAAAATTCAAGGAAGATTCACTGATGACCCTCAAGTAATTAAGGCAGTAGAAGATGAAATAAATGACATTTGGGAATGGTTAAAGAAGTTCATGTGAAATATACCCTACTATAAAGACTAAAATCCATAGATGAAGAAGAAACCTTAATTCTCCATTGAATTAATCATAATCGATCAATATGAAGATACAGTCAATTAATCCAGCAACATTGGAAACTGTAGCAGAATATGACATTATGGAAGATGGACAAGTCAGGGAAATATTGGAAAAGTCATATGAGCAATACAAGAAATGGAAAAAGACAAGCATTGCCAAAAGGCAACAACTTCTCAGGAATTTGGCACAGACCATCAGGGAAATGAAAGAGGAAACTGCAAAACTCATGACAATTGAAATGGGCAAACCAATCAAGCAAGCACGCGCGGAATTGGAAAAATGCGCATGGACGGCAGAAGTTTATGCAGACAACGCGGAAAAATGGCTTGCAGAAGAAAAGCTTGATGCTGACGGCTTAAAACACAGGGTCATTCTTCAACCATTGGGAGTCATTCTGGGAATTATGCCATGGAATTTCCCGATTTGGCAAGTAATGCGTTTTGCAATACCAACGACACTAGTTGGAAACACTGTGATCCTTAAGCATTCCAACGCGGTTCCAGGATGTGCACTTGCAATTGAAGAAATGTTTAGGAAGGCTGGGTATCCCGAGGGAGTTTTTTCCACAATCATTGCTACACATTCACAGACAGAATGGTTGATCTCCCAGAACCAGATTATGGGAGTTTCATTAACCGGAAGTACGGAAGCAGGAGCGCGCATTGCAGAAATTGCTGGGAAAAATCTTAAGAAAGTGGTACTTGAATTGGGGGGTTCAGACCCGTTCATTGTATGTGAAGATGTAGACCTTGAATTTGTTGTGAAGAATGCTGTGATCGGGAGAACCCAGAACAATGGACAGAGTTGCATTGCTGCAAAAAGATTTATTGTGCATGAATCAATTGCAGAAAAGTTTGCAGAAAAATTGGGGGATGCACTAGACAAGCTAAAGATAGGCGATCCATTGAATGATGATGTGGAAATAGGACCAATGGCGAATCAAGGTGAATTCGAGAGAATCCAGAGTCAATTGGAAGACGCATTGCAAAAAGGTGGAAAGACTACAGCAGAAATCCCAGAAATAAAGGGGTATTTCGTAAAACCAGGGATAGTGCTTAATCCCAAGGAAAGTATGAAAGTTGTCAAAGAGGAGGTGTTCGGGCCATTGGCTCCAATTCTCACATTCTCAACAGATGAAGAGGCAATTGCGATTGCCAACAACACAGAGTTTGGATTGGGAGGGTCTGTTTGGACAAAAAATCTAGAACGAGGGGAACGGATTGCAAGAGAAATTGAGGCAGGGTCAGTTTTTGTAAATTCTATCACCAAATCTGACCCACGTGTTCCATTTGGAGGAATCAAGAAAAGTGGATTGGGAAGGGAACTGTCTTGGCATGCGCTTCGTGAGTTTGCAAATATTAAGGCTCTTAATGTTTATGAACATAAGTAAACTTTAGAGTGAAAAAACAAAGCAGATTTCTCAATCAATTTTTTTCGTTAAAGAAGTTGAAAACATAAAGCTTAAGATTATTGTTGACTTAAAGAAAGTATTGATCAATGCAATTCTTTTGTTGATAGGGAACTTTTTTCTGATTGTTTCAATTCTGGTGATAATTGAGAGCATCCACAGGTATTCAATTGGAGAATTTTGGGGAATAGTGATTGGACTCGTATTCCTTTTCTATCACCTCTCTGTTGAAGCGTTTACCCAAATTATTCTGGAACCCACTTCTGAAAACATAGAACTTGCCAGAAAGTTGCTTTCAACTAGCATACCCTCTTTACTTTTTGGCTTTTTGATAATATGGATTACGATTGGGAAAATGCAAGGAAGAAATGAAAATACACTCGACATCATTCATTATTCATTTTTGGGGTTCGCGGCGGGAGTGATTTTCTCCACGATTAAAACAGAGCCAAGGGATCAACAATGGTACACCTTTATTGATCCGCCATGGATTGTCCTTTTTATTGCACCACCATTTCTACTTATAATTACCAGGATTGCCAAGGCAAATATTGACGCCATAAGAGAGGGGAAAAAGGCAGGACGTTTGCTCTTTGCAGGATGGATTGTAATGGCAATTACCTTTTCAGTGTTGGCTGTTGAAAGATTGTTGCAACTGTCGACCGTACAGTTTTATGTACTTTATCCATTTGCAGTTCTGTTGATGTCATTTTCAATACTTCAAAATCCGTTGGTACTGATCTCTAAAAAAGTATACCCAGCATATTTCATGATAGTCCGAAAATTTGACGGAACTGTAGTATTTACACATGATTATGGAAAAACTCTTAAGCATATTCCGATGGCAATTCAAGCGGCAATGGAGATTTTGGCTGAAACAGCAGGAGAGACACGACCACCAAATGTGATCTCATTTCTCAATTCCTATATCACCATTGGAGAGAGTGAAAACTATTATGCATATTTATTTAGCAAAATAACAAACATTTCAGTAAAACGATGGATAAGTGAGATATTGGAGACGATAGAGGAAACTGGTGAGGAATGGGTCAAAAGTAATGGAATCCTTCACAAGAAATTGAATGCTTTGAATGGTGACCGAACAAACTAAAACAAACGATCAGAAACTGACAATTCATAATATTCCCTACTGCCATCACTTTTCTTGAAGTAAAGGTTTGAACCACTGCCATTTGTGTTTCTTACAAGACAATACCCAATGCCGTCAATCATTACGTATTCATAGAACCACAACAACGAGACAATCAACCAAATCACCTTTCGCATATTCAAGTCCCTTTTTTTTGCCAATGGAGTGGCATGGGACAAGTAAATGGATTTTAGACCAGATTGAGACGCAATTTTGCTCAGGTTTGAATCAGTTGTCATAAATAGTACCTCCAAGTTGGTAACTTTGGACAATTGTGTGAACTGTTCTACAATTAAAAAGTCAAAAACAGGGCTTGTAGGGCTGAAATTTGAATATTTATAGCTATCCACCTCATCTTCAGGTTTAAAAACGACCATAGGAAAACCAGGCTTGGCGATGATTAACGGATAGCGTTCCATCAGTGTTTGAAGCATGAATGAACCAAATTTACCGCGTTGACCCCGAGGACGATACATCTTTGCGGGAAGGACAAATCCATTCGGAAAATTTTTAGGTCTACTCTGGTCTGAAGAAATCATGTGATGCAATTCATATTGGCTTGCATGGGATGCAAGAATCAATGGGTAACGAGTCAAAGTATGTTGACGCTGGAATTCCATCCTAATAAATTCAATATAATTGGAAACTTGGTTCAGCAACAAAACCGATGTATCAAGAGCTAACGCGAGTTGTCGATTGTCCTTGAAAGAATCGCCCACGAGTTTTTTAATTTCGTCCTTGATCATTTTATCATTTGATGGAGGAATAATTCCAGCCCTCCACAAGATATCTCGAAAGGAGAACGCCTGATTCCCTTGTAAGTGAAAACGGTCATTGGAATGCTCGATATCAATTGACAAGGCAGGAGAATTACCGACCATGGCATCAATTTTAGAGATGCCACATGATCCTAGCAAATTCTTCATTTCACGAAAGAATGATTTCACAAGTAATGAATCCTGATTGAAGATTTAAGAATGATGCTATCTGAAAGCATAAAGTACTTGGAAAATAAGAACAAGCATGAAAACAACCCTTATTGCAACTTCAGGAACAAGCATAAATGGAATCCACAACATCTTGTTCGCACACCACATTAAAAGGGCATATGAATTCGATAAAATAATTCTTCTTCTAACTGAAAAATTAACTGGAAAATTCTTTGAGGATGTGGTCGAAAGAATCGAAAAATCAAACAGCGAGATGAATTGGAATCTCCCAAAGCCTGAAAAAAGAACCATTCCAGGGGAAAATCTCATAAAAATAAGAGATGCCATCATGGAAATTCTGAAAGATTACCAGCATTTTGTCCTTGATATCACGGCTGGAAGAAAAATCATGGCTGTTGGAGCGACAATTGCGTTTCAACAGACAAAAGCAGAGCATAAGGAACTTGCATATTACCTTTTAAAAGGCGATACAACAACACCAGCCACCGATAGACTCATCCAGCAACTCCTCCCAGATGAGTGGACTCTCGATTATTATAAAGAAGTATGAGTAATTTCCATTATTTCAGCACATTTTTTTTAACACATCAACTGGATTGTAAATTATGGAGTCAAAACAGAATATCAAGACAATAGCGGCAATACTTACATTCGTACCATTGGTTTACATTGTATTGCTGGCATTCATTGAAGGAATAGTCCCAATGTCCCATCCACAACCAGATACATTGTTGGAAATATGGATACCTGTAATACTTGCAGTTGTAAGCCTCTTTGACGCAGAATTAGCATTCCAATTGTTTTTCAAAAATGCAATCAAAGCTACAACGAAAGAACCAAACGAAAAAAATTTTGCGAAAGCCAGGTCAAATGCAATAATTGGTTTTGTGCTGATTGAAAGCGTTGCAATGTATGGTTTCCTGATAGGAATTATTCAATTATTTGTTACCCAAACCTTTAATATGACCATCCCGTTGACATTCATGACAATCTCATTTCTTCTCTCCTTGTATGCATATTTAACATATGTCCCAAAACTTTCCGAATTTATCCAAAATAGACAAATCGAATAAACGGATTAGAGGAAATCACAGTATAATTCGACAGCATTGATAAATTTCAAAAGAAACTTCCTCAAATTTTATATATTCTACAAGATAAAATGAATTCGAGTAAAGGCACGCGTGGTGAAGGGGTTATCATAGGAGCCTTCCAAGCTCTTGTCCCGGGTTCGAGTCCCGGCGCGTGCATCCGATTTTTTGAGAGGGGGTTTTTGGTTACAATTGCTTCAGAATTTTTTCGTGTAGATATTGTCAAGGAATTTTTTTTGTGGAAGAGAGAAAGCCCATAGAAGAAATTTTTTTACCTAAAAAGGAAGTTTTCTTCTCTGGTATATACATTTAAATTTTGTGTACTGAAAGATGGATTAAATGCGAGTATTGGTTGGTCAGAGTTATTTCCGTATTTTGGATCGGAAAGAGTATTCTCGTGCCATGCCTTATCCACCGTTGGGTACATTAATTTGCGTGTCAATGGTGAAAAATGCAGGGCATGAGGTAGAATTTTTTGATGCGATGTTGGGCACTCCAGATGAGTTCATTGTCAAGTATACCAAAGACTCTTATGATGCGGTAATATTCTATGATGATGAATTCAATTATCTTACAAAGATGAGTCTTTCCCGCATGCGTGAAACTGTATTGAGTCTTGCTTCAAACATTTCCTCTCCAGTTATACTATATTCGTCAGATGGTATTTATCATCCAGAAGAGTATTTGAAAGGAGGAGTTGATTACGTGATTACAGGGGAAGGAGAATATGCTGTTTTGGAGTTACTTGAGTTTTTGGAAGGAAATAGGTCGATAGAAGGAATTAGGGGGATTGCATATTTAGAGAGGGGAGAGATAAGACAAACACCATCCCGCCCATTGCATAGTCGTTTGGATGATTTTCCAGATCCTGCTTATGAATTGGTTGACTTGCAAAAATATAGGTTGATATGGCTTGAGAAACATGGGTATTTTTCGATTAACATAACCACAAGTCGCGGATGCACGTATAAATGCAATTGGTGTTCAAAACCGTTGTGGGGTCGGACATACAATGTTCATTCAGCATCCCGTATTGCCTCTCTAATGCGTATGCTCTCTGAAAAATGGGGGGTAGATCATTTTTGGATAACCGATGACATATTTGGAATGAAAAAGGGATGGTTAGAGGAGTTTTTGAATGCATTAGGTGATTTTCGTCCAAGATACAAGTGCCTGTCCCGTGCAGATTTATTGATTAAGGGACGGACAGTAGAGCTATTAAAGGCCACAGGTTGCCAAACAATATGGATTGGGGCAGAATCAGGGAGTCAACAGATATTGGATCGGATGGAGAAAGGGATAAAAGTGGAGGACATATATCGAGCGGTTGAACTTTGCCGTAACCATAACATAGAAATTTGTTTTTTCATTCAGTTTGGATATATGGGTGAGAATTGGGAGGATATTGAGGCAACACGCCAGTTAATAAGGGAAACATTGCCTGACGACATAGGGATTTCAGTATCATATCCATTGCCTGGGACAAAGTTTTACGAAATGGTAAAGAACAAATTGGGAAGGAAACGTCATTGGGTAGATTCAGATGATTTGGATCCATTGTTTCCAGGCACATATCCACGGGAGTTTTATAAAAAACTTCATCGTTTAGTTCATAATGAGTACAGATATTATAAATATCGAAATTCAAAAAAACCACGGGATTTATTGAAGACATTTTATCATTTTGTAATGATGAAAGGATATGAAAAGAAGGTGAAACCATACAGAAAAACAAGATATTTGACAATTTTTGCCCAACCTTCCTGAGTTTGCAATAAATTTCAGTGACAGAATTGTTTGTCTACAATAAACCAAGTGATGTCCGATATGGTCAACCTTATGTTTGGTTATGCATGATTCCAGATAGAGAATGATTTTTCGTGAGATAAACCGTAATAAGGTAGAGGCTTTGTTTCTTGATTTTGATGGCACACTGATTGATTATCATGAAGTGGAGGATCGTGCAATCAGAGATGTTTTAAGCAGGTGGGGCGTCGGGAATGTTGAGAAAGGGGTACAATTTTATCGTCGGATCAATGAGGCATTATGGGAAATGTTTAGGCAAGGCAAAATCATTTCAGATGATATCAGGTATAGAAGGTTCAAAGAACTATTTGACATATTGGGGTTAAACAGGAATGCAATTCAGTCAAATGAGGAGTATTTGGAATCGTTTATTTTACATTCAAGGGTAGAAGAGAAGGTTTTGGAGAAATTGGATCAATTAAAGGAACAAGGGTTTAAATTGATGGTTTTGACGAATGGGTTCCATAATACACAAAAGCGGAGACTTAAAAACTGCGGGATACTAGAACGAGTTGACGGGTTTATAACAAGTGAAGAGGTTGAAAAACCAAAACCTGCGCCCTACATGTTTCTGCAAGCCATGCAAAACCTTTCCATCAGCCCTGAACAGGCGGTAATGGTTGGGGATTCATATGATGCGGATATAAAAGGTGCACTCAATTTAGGGATAGAAGCCGCATATATTGGGAAGGAGATTCCAAGGGGAAAGTTACACCCATTTGGAATATTTCAAAATTTTAAATCGTTTGTCGATTATTGGATCGGTTGAAAAGTTAAAATTTAACATGAATTCCCTTTCAAATCTTTAATCATTTGTTGATTACTACACAAGTTGTAAATCAGATATTCGCTTCAGCGATTACCTCCCCAGAGAGACGTTGAGCCGCACCCTTGTATGCTTTTTCAGGCATATGCAGGAAATTAATAAGGAGAGGTTTGGATTCGAAGAAAATGTTCCTCATTTCAGTAGTCATGTCTACAAGGTTTGGTAAAGCCTCGATAGCATTTCTGAAGGCAATATGCTTCTCAATGGATTTAGGAATCCAGTCAACAAAATCTAGAAGTTTCGGATGTAAGGGGTAATAGAACATTGCCTTGTGTTTTCCAAAAATGCTGTTTTTGTCAACTTTCTTTAGTGAATCAGGTAATTTTACAGGTGGAACTACATATGTATATGTATCAGATTTGTTTTTCTTGCCATATTGAAAGATATAGATTGGCATAAGAAGTTTGACTGTTTTTCCAGGAGCTGTGTTGAGTTTGAATCTTTCAGGTTCAATCATGGGGGCACTTTCTGTCTGAATTTGTTTTTCTATTTCATCAACCCATTGATCTTTGAGTGAGAGAAATTTGGAGTATTTTTCTTGGGCAACTGTCAATTCCCTTTTGATTGACTCGATTTCCTCTTTGCTTTGTTTTTCTGCAGATATAAGAACCTGCCTGATTTGTTCCTTGTCAATTTCGCATTTTCTTTCCAAGTCTTCCTTATCTAATTTATAATCTGCATCAATATCGGATTCACGGTTTCTTGTTTTTGTAACTTGTTCCTTGGCAAAGCTAATTGCCGCTCGAAAAGTGTCTGTAGCGTCTTCAAGATTGCTTAAGGTATTTTCGATGGCACTGACAGGGTCATCCCCAGGATTGGTTGTCAACTTTTCAAGTTCCTGCACATATTTTTCGATATCTTTTTCATCCTTCCTGATATTCTTTGCGACTCCCGCCACGAATCCTTTAAGGTTTTCCTTTTTAGCTTTTTCCTTTTTCTTTTTAAGATCTTCAAGGTCTTTTTTTAATTGTTCGTCTCGTTCCTTTAATTTCGTAGTTTCTTCAGCCTTGAGCCGTTTGAGTTCTTCTTTCCAATATTTTTCTCGATCAGTAAGTTGGTTTTTCAGGGTATCCACTACATCCTTAAAGGCATTGTCAACCAAAGATATTCTTTTGTTGATTTCAGTTTCCAATCGTTTTTTGTCATAAACAGCACTGTCTATTGCTTCAATATCCGCATTCAGTTCATCTTGTTCGCGTATTGGTGGCAGTTCGGTGAATTCCCAACTGCCAGATAATCGTTCTGCATCAAGCAAGGTATAAACAGCGTCCAAATCATTCTTGCTGAGACCACCCCTTAAGATTGTTTCCTTCACCTTAAACTGCATAAGTTTTTTGTAGACTTTATTTACCTCGATATTGGCCTTGTTATCAAGGAAGACCTGTAATTCCTCAATAGGAAGAAGGGATGTAATCGGTACCCGAATCTCTTTTTGGCTTGACGGATTGAGTGCCAAGTATCCACCAGTTTTTGTTTTGACAAAAAGAATGGGAATGGAAGCTTTGGAGATTCGTTTAATTATTTCGGGTTTTCCCACCCTCTTGTCTCCCAAGAAATCAGATGCAAGGATCATCATCCCAGCCTTTTCCGCCATTTCGTCAGATTCTGCGGAGAGGGCACTTGTTTGGAATTTTACCTTTATTGTAGCCATATCCAAAAGATGATTCTTCTTTACCTTACTTAAAGGTAGCAGTTCTTTTTAAGAGAATTGAAATGCAATCTAGATTTTCCATAAAACTGACATTCATTGAAAGTTTTTATTTACATGTATTCTCTATTTGAAAATGAATTATGGGCAATCTTAGAGTTTTCTTCAAATCTGTGCGATTTACAACCCGGACAAAAAAGCGTTTCATTGTGTTTGTCACAATCTTTGCGTTGACTGCTGCATTTATCGCGTTTTTTGTTAATACGCTTGATGGCTATTTTACGTCAGATTACCTTGATCAAAGAGGTGTATACCTTGTACAATTCGATGATCACAATGTAACACAACCGCAAGGGAATCAATTGATTCAAAAGGTCAAAAACCTTAATCTAGATTTTGAACTTAATGAATTGCAGTTATACAGGTATATTGATATTGACAATGCATTGCGGATTTATAGCATTAACATTTCAAGACCGTGGCTACATCCGTGGGTCAATCCAGAAGTGGTACTTTCAGGAAAGTATCCGTCAAAACCAGACCAGGTTCTTATTCCAGAGGGAGACCTGCAAGTCAGGCAGACAATTGGCAACATATATGTTTCAAGTACTGTTGCAGTTGGAAGCAAGTTTTTCCTTTCAAATGGAACATATACAGATGCAAACGGGACGGTTCTAAAACTATCGGTTTCGGGTACCTTTGACGCATCAAACTTTGGAGGAGGACAGAGAAACAGCCTGTGGATGTTTGTTGATGACAGTATTTTTGATAGGATTGTCCAACTTTATGGGTTCAACTCATCACAAACATATGTACACTCTGCAAGCATCACTGTAAAAACAGCAGGACTTATTCCAACTGGTCAGGATTATGACAATGTTGCAACTTTGAAAAATGAAATTGAGAACAAAGTACTTTCAGACACAACAGTTGGGATTTGGAGAAAAACTGCAATTACAACATCCGCAACGGTCAAAAAGGAGGCAAGGAACAGGGACATCACTTCATTTGGATTTGCAATTATGGGAGGTGTTGTTCTTGTGTTCATGTTTTCTTACCTTCTATCCAAGTTCCGTCGTAGGGAAATTGCAATCCTTAAAGCAATGGGATACGGAAAAAGTTCCATAAGACTTACACTCATTGCAGAAATATTGACTACAGCAGTAACAGGATTTGTATTAGGAATGATTGGGGCAGATGGGACTTTACTTTATCTTAATCTACGTGACATATCTGTTTTTAGAAAATCAGCGTTGTTAAGACCAGAGGCCATCCTTGCCTCATTCATAATTATTGTGCTGGTAACCCTACCAGGCATGATGTTTGCGACTTTTAGGGCGTTGAGGGTCAGTCCAATGGAGGCATTTAGAGACAGGACGTGATGTGATTATGAGTGCAGAAATATTGCTTGAAGCAAAAAATCTAGTGAAAACTTACAAAAGAGGAAGAAATGAAG